>JAGAUT010000008.1 GCA_017620655.1 Clostridia bacterium
AGCCGCCACGGCGAAAGAGGGGAAGTCAGCGCAGACTCACTGACATTTCCTTTTTTGCAGGGATTGGTGTCGAGCCATCCCCTCTTTTTGAGTGGAGCGTTTTTGGTTTCTTTTGGGGCGTGCCAAAAGAAGGTCGGCACCGCAGTGCCGAAACACTCCCGATACCCGTTATTTGTGCGACACTAAAGGTTTGTTCGTTGCAAACATACCCCGTGCGTTTGCCGGCGGGGCTACACGGACAGTCGGGGACGCCTGTCCCTACTGTGTGTAATTTTGAATTTTTATGTTTGCGACCGTCGGCGTTTGACGGTCGTAAACGGTTCGTTAAGCGACACTAAAGGCTTGTTTGTTGCAAACACACCCCGTGCACTGCCAGCGGGGGTTCCCCGCTAACCGCCAAACTCGTCAATGTTAAACGACGGAATAAGTGCCGGATTAAGCTCTGCAATCATGTCTTCGTCTGCCGAAACCGTGCAGGAGCTTTCGCAAAGACCGAGGAAATCCTCCTGAGCGAGTGTTGATTCAAGATAGGTTTCAAAACCGCCGTTTGAGGCGTAGAGTGAAGAATCCATCTTGTTTCTTCTGACAATGTAGGCACCGTCCTCGGTGTCGATAAAGCGGATTTCGCCCTCCTTCATTTCAAGAACGGCGTTCTGAACGTCCACCGAGATACCTGTCCAGTAAAATGAGTCGGGTATAAAGTAGCCGAAGGGATAACCGAGCTTATAGGTGTCGTCGTTGTAAGCCTCGAGTGCCTCGTCAAAATCACGCACGCCAACGTTTATTTCGTTGTAGAGCGCCTTTGCCGCTTCCCTCTTTGCCTGCTTTTCTTCGTCTGTTATGGGAATTTCGGTGCCGTCATCCTTGAGACCGCCCGAATATTTTATGAGAATGTGGTCGGCAATGGCAAAATGCTCTTCAAAATATCCTGCCTTTTGCGAATCAATCTCAGCCTTTCTTATGCCGTTTTCGGAGTAAAAGCTCGAATAAATGGTGTCCTGCTTGAGAATAAGCTCCATGTATCTTGCGAGAGATTCTGTGTTCGCACCGTAGACCGAAAGAGCGTTTTCAAGACTCTTTTTTGAGCCGTACGCCGCCGAAAGAGACGAAATGTATGAGGAAACAGAGTCCTTCTGCTTGTCGGAAAGACCGATTTTATATACCTTGTCGCAGAGGTACTCAGCCTGAAGAAGACCTTCGGCGTAGGCTCTGCTCTGGGCAATGACAATTTCCTTTACGGTTGTACCGTTGCCCTCTTGATACTCCATGTCACACATGTCGTCTTCAAGGGAGTCTGCACCCAGCTGATAGTTTACGACAGCAACGATAAGACTCAGAAGATTTCTGTCGATGCCTGCCGATTCCTTGCCGTCGGAATCCTTGCAGATAAGCACATTTTCTGTTTTTTCCGTGCAGGAGGCAAATACGCATATAAGCATTGCCGCCGCTAAAATAATTGATAATATCTTTTTCATAATTTTCTTATTCTCAATTCCTCATTCTGGATTAAATATGTGCGGAGGTTTACGTTCAGCGGCGGGTAGCACCCGCTGGCAACGCACGGGGTGTGTTTGCAACAAACAAGCCTTTAGTGTCGCACAAATAACGGACATCGGGAGTGTTTCGGCACTGCGGTGCCGACCTTCTTTCGGCCCGGCGGCGAGTCGCCGCTGACAACGCACGGGGTATGTTCGCGGCAAACATTCCCTGATTGTCGCACAAATAACGGGCATCGGGAGTGTTTCGGCACTGCGGTGCCGAGTTTCTTTTGGCACGCCCCAAAAGAAACCAAAAACGCTCCACTCAAAAAGAGGGGATGGCTCGGTTTGGACAGCCTTTCACTTATTTGTCGTATTTTGACGTGCTGAACTACAAGTGATTCTTCTACATGGCGGTCAAAATCCGCAAGTACACCAAGAACAAACGTACTACCGCCAAACCTCCGCTGACTTCCCCTCTTTCGCCGTGGCGGCTTATCTCCCCACATTTGGTGTTAGTGCGACATTGAGGGGGCAACATTCCGATTGCATCGTCGGCATTTGGGCGATGAAAAGGTTAGTGAAAATTCAAAGCTTCTTCGCCATTACCGACGCCAGTCGGACGATAGAGAACGTTTTGGGATAG
>JAGAUT010000087.1 GCA_017620655.1 Clostridia bacterium
AGGATCAAACTCTCTAAAAAATTATTTCTCTGATACTTGGTATCAGTTAATTACTTCTTAGAGCTTAATCTGTTGCTCTTCTACTTCTTTCCTTGGGTATCACCATCCGTACTCGGACAGTGTGTACTCTCTTTTAGGAATTGTACGAGTTAATTCTTTGTACTATGTTTCTTTTAAAAAACATATCTCGTCTTTCGTTGTTCAATTTTCAAGGTCCAAGTTCGCTCCCCGCTTCCGCGGACAGCTTTGTTATTATATCACCGCTTTTTCCTTTTGTCAATACCTTTTTTGAAGTTTTTCAAAAGTTTTTTCGGTGGTATTTGCTCGCCCTTTTTTGGGGGAGCTTGATTATTCTAACACTTTGATTTCATTTTGTCAAGTACTTTTTAAAACTTTTTTCAAGTTTTTTCCTCGGCATATTTCAAAGTGTTCTGTCTCGCGACAGCTTGACTATTTTATCACTTCAGATTCGATTTGTCAAGGCATTTTTTGACATTTTTTGCGTTTTGTTGTTTAGTTGCACAACTCACAAACCATATCTTTCTATTTTGTACAGTTTTCACAACAACCGCTTTACAACATTAAAAAAGCAGAGCGGATATCCGCCCTGCTAAGTGTCATTTTGATTATTCCCCGTATACTCCGACCATCATTCTTGTAAGATCTACAGCCTCATCAATTCCGCTGCCTTCGGCAATTTTACCGGAAAGCAGCTGTTCGAGAGGTTCGGGAATATCCGGCAACTGTTCAACCTTCTTTAATTCATAATCAGTGCTTTTATTGCTGAGTTCAACACCGCGTTCTTCGCAATAGCTGATAAAACCGTCTTCTCCTCCCACTTCAAGCATGCAAGGAGTGGCGGGTGAAACAAAGCCCGACTCGTTTATGGCGATTGCACCGTTCTTATAGGACATTACCGTTACAACATGATCTTCTACCATATCTTTATTCTTTGGCACGGGTGCATATACATTAAATGTAGTAGAATACTTTTCGGGGAGTCCGAGAATATCGTTTATAAGATACATACCGTGTGCGCCGAGGTCTATCATTGCACCGCCTCCGCAGGTTTCCTTTACATAGAAGTGTTCGGGAAGCCAATCGGCAAAGCTACCGCCGTGAGCATTGCGGAAACGCACATAATTCACCTTACCTATCGCACCGTCAGCAATAAGCTTCTTGACGGTTCTTACACCGCCGTTGCATTTATGTACAAAGGATATGACGAACTTTACGCCATTATCCTCCACCGCCCTTTTGATTTCTTCGCATTCTTTTACAGTAAGTGCAAGAACCTTTTCGGTGAATATATCCTTCTTCGCCTCGGCAATCTTGCATATATAATAAGGATGCTTATTTGTGGATGTGCAGACGATTACCATATCGGCTTCGCTGTTCAGCAAATCTTCAAAGGTATCAAACGCAGGGATATCCAATGCTTTCGCGAAATCACACTTCCACTGCTCATTTTCTTCATATACGCCGATAACCTCGACGCCGTCTGTCATTTTTGCTACATTTGTATAATGAGATGCATGTACATGCCATGTTCCGCATATTGCCACTTTCATAATCATTCTTCTTTCACATTATATTACTGGTATTTTTCTACGTCTTGCTGATTAGCGGCAGCAAAACGCTCGTTGTGCGACGCCCAGGGCTCGCTCGTTGCAAGACTTGCCCGTGAAATCTTTTCTTCTTGCTTACCTCTTCTTTTCAGTAAAGAAGAAGTAAGTCAGTTCTCCCAGCTCATTACATATCTTGCTCCACCGTATTCGTCCATCCAGTCATATTCTTTAACCTTTGTGCCATCGGGTGAAACAAACTTTTCGGGAATAGTTACCCTGTCATAGTCTGAGATTTCGTAAAACTCCGTATTTGAATCTGCAAGTCGGTAGATTTCATTAATTCTTGCCATCTGCTTTTCTGTAAGTATGCCCGGTGTTACGGATGCAAGGGTCGTCATACCGGTAAGTGCACACACTTCAAGAAAATCAAGGTTAAGCTTTGGATTTACTCTTTCGGTAAACGCCGCACAGTCAGGGTCAACCATAAAGAAGTTTCCGTTCTGAGGAAGTCTCATCATGGAATTAATGCCGTTATTGACTGTCATTTCCCAGTATCTTCCGCTTGTATCGTCTCCTACTCTCTGAATGGAATGAATACCTGCCGACAAATGTCCCATTACGTTACAGCCGATAACTTCAGCATCCCCTGCACCGCGTGCAATCGTCTTATAAAGTTCCTTGACAATTGTTGCGGTTGTCTTTGTTCTGTCGTAGAACTGTCTGCCGCCGTTAAGTCCGCCATTATAGAAAAGACCGAAGGTACTGCCGCTTCCCGAAATATCTATTGTAGTAAAGTCGTGCTTGATAAGGTCAAATCCCCAATCACGAAGACGTTTTGTATCCTCAAAAACCCTTTCGAGTGTAAACGGGTGCGACGGGTCAAGGGTTACCTTGCAGGATTCCTTAAAAAATGCCGCCTCGGCAGGAATATCTCCGATTGTGAGAAGCGGTCTGAACCAGATACCCGGCTTTGCTCCTGCCTTAACTACATCTTCAACGGTATTTCTCATATCGCCGAACTTTTCGTTAGTTACCCAAGGACCGCCGTTAAAGGCTGCACCGGGAACAAAACCTCTGTTAATCTGCCAGCCGTCGTCAAGAATCATATATGGTTTATTCTTTGTACCGTCTGTCATTTCCATGAGCTGTTTTGTTTCAACCTGAATGGTTTCTCTTGAAATATGTCCATATGCCCAGTACCAGTTATTAACACCAAAGACGGGTGTTTTGGGCATCACAGGGTTATCGCACATCATCTTGGTAAATTTCTGTGCCGCATGGTACACACTTTCACCTTCAGCCGAGAAGTATTCAACAACCTCACAGGCAACAATCGGTTCTTTAAGGTCTGTGCCTCTGCTGCCGTTCTGAAGATTTAAGAAAAGTGTAACTCCATGCGTGTCTGCCATCCAGAAGGCAAGGCAGTCCGGTCCCGTCTTTACACCGTAAAATGCCGCTCTGTTATCTCCGATAAGGCAAGTATACCAAGGCATTACTCTGTTGGGTGTCAGCGACTTCCATTCGTGGGGAATTTTTCCGCCGCTGCAGGAACGTTCCCACTGGTCGCCGAGAGCCTTTTCAACAAAGTAGTGGTCACCGTTAAAACGAAGCTTCAAAAACTTTACTGGTGACCCGCTTGGGTAAACAACCACCTTTGCGGACTTTTCTTCTATTATATATTCGTATTTAACAGGCGATTCACACCAGTTTTCTCTTTCTTCAAATCTGAAGGGGCTGTCGTCTGTAGCACCGAGAACTCTGTCGGGTGTTCTGAGCACAGACAAAAACTCTTTTGACATTTTGTTACCTCCTATTTTGACATATATACTATATATTGTAACTCTTTTTGTCTATGATACCATATTACCACCCGTGACGTCAACAGTAAATGTGTTTTTGTAACCCGTTTTTCACAAGTTTCGAAAAATGTATATTTATTTTCAATTTAGCTATTGACAAATATTATTTACGGTGCTATAATGTTATCACTTTAGCAAAGTAAATTACTAAAATCAAAGGAGAAATTTATCATGAAAAAGTTTTTAGCATTAATTCTTGCGGCACTTATGTGTCTCACAGTATTCGTAGCATGCGGTCCTGCAGCAGTAGATGTTGATGAAAACGCAAGCGACGCAAACCTCGAAGACAACGCAGTTGTTCCCGAAGATGACGCAGCAGACGATGAAACACCCGCCACAAGCGACCTTCAGGATATCAAGGACAAGGGTGTTCTCGTAGTTGGTATCACAGACTTCGCTCCCATGGATTATCAGGACGAAGCAGGCAACTGGATCGGTTTTGACGCTGACATGGCTAAGGCATTCGCTGCTTACCTCGGTGTTGACGTTGAATTCCAGATTATCGACTGGGACAACAAGGTTATGGAGCTTAACAGCAAGACAATCGACGTTGTATGGAACGGTATGACTCTTACAGAAGAAGTTAAGGCTGCTATGGAATGCTCCAACGCTTACTGCAACAATGCACAGGTTGTTATTCTTCCCGCAGCAGTTGCTGCAAACTATGCAGATGCAGAAAGCATGAAGGATCTTCTCTTCGCAGTTGAAGCAGGTTCCGCAGGTGAAGCAGAAGCGACAGCAGCAGGCTTCAAGACAGTTCCCGTTACAGACCAGGCTACAGCACTTCTCGAAGTTAAGTCCGGCTCTGCAGATGCTGCAGTTATCGACTCCCTCATGGCAGGTGCTATGGTAGGCGAAGGCACAAACTATGCTGAACTTACATACACAATCGGTCTTAACAGTGAAGAATACGGCGTAGGCTTCAGAAAGGGTTCCGATGCAGCTGCTGAACTCAACAAGTTCTTTGCAGAAAGCTATGCTGACGGTTCCATGATGGCAACAGCTGATCTTTACGGTGTTGAAGCTGCAGTTATTCCTCAGGCATAAGTTTACAGAATATATTTAACAGTTCGGAATCAGAGGACGTTACTGCCCTCTGATTTTGGCTGTCAAGGGATAATCCATTTTTGAAAGGTTTTATTCATGAAAAGATTTTTAAGCATTACTTTAGCAATCATTTTGCCATTGCTTTTGATTTCTTCCTTTGCTGTGTTTGCAGACGAAAGTCCCATAAGGACATCAGTAAACGGCAGAATATACGACACGGAATCAGGCGGTCAGGGTGCATGTCTTATTGACGGCGAGCCTTATATTCCCCTGACAATCGCGCTTGAAGCTGTCGGTGAAGATTTCAGTTGGGACGGCGAAGCTGATGTTACAATTTATGAAGGCGTGCAGATGATTTCCTCGGATACAGCATCAGATGTGTTTGGTCTTTCCGTAAAATACAACAGCACAAGCTCGATAATTTCCGTAATCAAGCCCCAGGTCAAAGAAGAGGATACAGCAGTCACTGAGAACGGTGAAAGCGGTAATGAGAATGTAAAAAAAGAACACGTTTTTATTACTGTTGTAAAGGCAATGAACGAGGGCTTTCTTGTAACCCTCAAGCTCTTTGCCGTAACTCTTATCGGTGCTCTTCCCTTAGGCCTTATAATCTCGCTTTGCTCCATGAGCAAGTTCCTTCCCTTAAAGCTTATAACAAGACTTCTTGTCTGGATTATCAGGGGTACTCCTCTTATGCTCCAGCTTCTCATCATCTTCTTTATCCCCGGTATGATGCTTGAAGGCGGAAGTCCCTGGCCGAGAGGCGAAGAAGGAAGATTCATGGCAGCAAGTGTGGCGTTCATTATCAACTACGCCTTTTACTTCTCCGAAATTTTCAGAGGCGGTATTGAAAGCATACCCCACGGTCAGGTTGAAGCAGGTCAGGTTCTCGGCATGACAAAGACACAGATTTTCTTCAACGTTACACTTCTCCAGATGGTAAAGAGAATTGTGCCTCCTATGTCAAATGAAATCATCACACTCGTAAAGGACACATCCATTGCAAGAATCATTTCGCTTCAGGAAGTTATCTGGGCGGGCTATGCATTCCTAAAGAGTTCCCACGGTTATTCGGGTCTTCTCTGGCCTCTGTTCTTCACGGGCGTTTATTACCTGTTGTTCAACGGAATTCTCACCATTCTTTTCGGCAAAATCGAAAAGAAGCTGGGTTACTTTAACTAAGGAGGTGCCGTATTTCAGTACTTAATGTCAACAACATAAAAAAAAGCTTTGGCAAGGTCGAAGTTTTAAAGGGCATCTCATTCTCACTCGAACAGGGCGAGGTTATTTCAATAATCGGCTCCTCGGGAAGCGGAAAAACCACACTTCTCAGATGTCTCAACTTTCTTGAAACACCCGACGAGGGAACTATAACAGTCGGCGACAAGACCATCTTTGATGCAGAAAATAAAAAGAAAATGAGTGATGCCGAAATCAGAGAAAACAGACTCAACTTCGGTCTTGTTTTCCAGTCCTTTAATCTTTTCCCGCAGTACACGGTTCTCAAGAATCTGACACTCGCACGGGAGCTTATGGAAAAGAACAAAAAAGGCGGCATTTCAAAGCAGGAAATCACGAAGGAAGCTCTTGAGCTTCTCGAAAGAGTAGGACTTTCAGACAAAAAGGATTCCTATCCCTGTCAGCTTTCCGGCGGTCAGCAACAGAGAGTTGCCATTGCCCGTGCCCTTTCAATGAAGCCTGCAATCCTCTGCTTTGACGAACCCACATCCGCACTCGACCCCGAGCTTACGGGTGAAGTATTGAGAGTTATCAAAGAGCTCAAGGAAACAAATACAACAATGATTATTGTAACCCACGAAATGGGATTTGCAAAAAATGTTTCCGACAAGATAATCTTTATGGCGGATGGAATTATTGAAGAGATGGGTACTCCCGAAGAAGTATTTGACAATCCAAAAAGCGAAAAGACAAAGCATTTCTTTGCAAAATCTCTTGAAAACATATAAAGAAAAAGCACTCGCAATGAGTGCTTTTTTTATTCGAGTGCAGGAACATACACCGTCATGTTTCCGTCATGATACATGCTGTCAACATCCTTGAATCTGTTTTCTCCTTTTACTATGTTGTCAAGAATTTTGACTATCGTCTTTGCCGTACCTTCAAAGTCTGTTTTATCCGCCTGTCTTTCCATGTCCACAAACGCCGCTTTTTTATAATTGTCGGCATCGCTTTCGGTATTTGTTCCGAAAAACACAACGGGTATTTCCTTCTGCATGGCAATCTCGGATGCATGCTCGCTTATGTCATCGTCGCTGACATCGACAATGAGTGCCTTGGCTCCGTTCTTTACAGCGTCCTCAATCTGCTTTTCCATGGAATCGTCACTGCCCTTGGCATTGTACGAGGTATACTTCACACCTGAGCCGTCAAAGAGTGCCTCCAGTTCTCTTTTGACACCGGACACATATTCATTACTGTCATCCGCATAAAAAATTGCCGCCTCTCCCTCGTGGGATTCCTTTCCCGAAAAGCTGCACGAGGTCAGAAGAAAGAGAAATGTGAAAACGAACAGCATTAAAAATAATCTTTTCATTATGTTTTTTCCTTTCAATATATGGTAAAGTTATTATTTTACATACTGCAATCATTTATTCATGAGACTTCTGAAATTCCGGATAGTAATCATTTTCCAAAAACAACGACAAATTTTCAAACCATTATATGTGCATATGTTACAAACTTGATTTTTAACGCAGTTTTTTATATATTTTCACCAAACGTCTATTGACTTTTCACAAAAAATAGTGTAATATATATACAAGAAAAGTAAGGAAGCAATTCCTTTCAAATAAACACCACAGGAGGAACATATTATGATTAAGATTTTCGCAGGACTCAAAGGTTCCGGAAAAACAAAAAACCTTATTGAACTTGTTAACGCAGCACAGGAAACCACTTCAGGTTGCGTTGTATGTATAGAAAAGGGCTCAAAGCTTATGCATGAAATCAACAACAAAACAAGACTTGTTGACATTTCTGAATACAAGGTTAATACAGCTGAACAGCTTTACGGCTTTGTTTGCGGTGCTCTCAGTGCAAACTTTGACATCACAGACCTCTTTATTGACTCTGCTCTCAAAATCTGTCAGGAAGATCTTGCAGGACTTGAAAAGTTTGCCAACGATGTAAAGCCTCTTCTCGAAGCAAGAAACGTTAACTTCACAATGACAGTTTCCGTTGAAGTTGAAAAGGTTCCCGCTTCTCTTAAGGAATATCTTGCATAATTAAATCAAAATCAATCAAAGCACCGATGTTAAAATGGCATCGGTGCTTTTTTTGCATATTTTTCATGTTTTAAATTTCATACTTTACAAAGAATATAAGTAAGTCTTAAAAGGAGGCTTAAAACATGAAAAAAACAAATTTACTTTTTATCATATCATTGGCAATTGTCGCTGTGTTCTTACTCTGCTCATGTTCCAGAAGCAGCATGATGAGAGCCGGTGATACCATGAGAAACACCGCACGCCGTACCGAAAACTTTATGGACAACGGACTCAATGCAGTTGAAAACGACGTAGAAAACGGCAAAAACACAGTTGTCGGAGGCGGAATGTACGGGGCAAACAGCGGTTACAGCGGAAATGCAGGTACAGGATCAGGCACATCTGTTGCCATGGGAGGAAAGGCTTCTCCCCTGCTCCCGACACTGGGTGACAAATCCCGTGACAACATGGGTCAGATAAACACCAACAACGGAGGTCTTGACGGCGGCATGGGCGACATTTATGATGATACGGATATGAACAGAAACTCACTCAGAAGAGATACTCTTACTAAGTAACACATTTTGCATTTGACAACTTTCCAATTTATATAAAAACTCAATATACAGTTCTCGAGTGCAACAATTCCCGACCGCCACAAATTTAGTCGGTCGGGAATTTTATTTTCCTCTTGAAAATTGAAAAGTAATATGCTATAATATGTATGCTACACTTATAATTACAATAGAATAAATAGGATACTGTTCTCACAAAGGGGTACGCTATTGTAAAAAGCGTACACTTTTGTGTCGTCACACCCTTGTGAGCGTATCCGGGTGTTGTGATTATAAGTGTAGCAACTTGACACAAAGTCACTGCGTTTTTTGGTGCGTGGCTTTGCTTTCGAGTGAGCTACGCATTTTTTATTTCAGGGGTGTACACATGAAAGTTACTTTTTGCGGTCACAGTCAGATTGCTCCTTCAGAGATAAAGCATATAAGTGAACGGTTAAAGGAAGTTATTGAGGAGCTCATTTGGGAAGGTGCTGACGAATTTCTGCTTGGAGGCTACGGAGATTTTGACAAATTATGTGCTGCAACAGTGAAAGAGTTAAAAAATACACACCCACATATCAAATCAATCCTTATCATTCCCTACATTGACAGAGCTTTCGACCAACAGCTATATGACTGCTCCGAATATCCACCTCTTGAAAATGTTCCGAAAAGATTTGCCATATCTAAAAGAAACGAGTACATGGTGGACAATTCAGACACTATAATATCCTTTATAAATCACACTTATGGAGGAGCTTTCAAAACCTTTTCATATGCAAAACGAAAAGCAAAACAATTAATTGATATATAAAATTCCCCGATGTCACCTTTTGACATCGGGGAATGGTTATTTGCGCGAATAATATTATTGGCTTACATATAAAATTACCCGCGAAATTGCCAACGGGTGCTACCCGTTCTTTTTAGTAAAGAGAAAGTAAGTTCTTTTTGATTTCAAGGATAAATTCCTTGGAATTTACGGGCTTTGTTTCAATTCCCTCTGCAAGATTTACAAGGTCCTTTGTCATAACACCGCTGTTAAGGGTATCAATGCAGGCTTCTTCAAGCTTGTTTGCAAAATCTACAAGGTCAGAAAGACCGTCAAGTTCGCCTCTCTTGCGAAGTGCACCTGTCCATGCGTATATTGTCGCCATGGGGTTTGTGCTTGTTTCCTCGCCCTTGAGGTACTTATAATAGTGACGTGTAACGGTACCGTGAGCCGCTTCGTATTCATAGTTTCCGTCGGGGCTTACAAGAACACTTGTCATCATTGCAAGTGAGCCAAAGGCTGTGGAAACCATATCGCTCATTACATCGCCGTCATAATTCTTAAGCGCCCAGATATAACCACCTTTACTTCTGATAACTCTTGCTACTGCGTCATCAATAAGTGTGTAGAAATATTCAAGTCCGAGCTCCTCAAATTTTGCTTTATAATCATTTTCATAGATTTCGGCAAAAATATCCTTGAAGGTGTGGTCATACTTTTTACTGATTGTATCTTTTGTCGAGAACCACAAATCCTGCTTTGTATCAATGGCATACTTAAAACAGGAGTGTGCAAAGGCACGAATTGAGCTTTCTTTATTATACTGTCCCTGAAGGATGCCGGGACATTCAAAATCGTAGATTGTTTCTCTTGTTTCATTTCCCTCTTTATCGGTATAAACAAGTTCAGCCTTTACGCCTTCGGGAGCCTTAAGTTCAGCTGCCTTATAAACATCGCCGTATGCGTGACGGGCAATTGTAATAGGCTTTGTCCAGCTACGTACTGCGGGCTTAATACAATCAAGAAGAATGGGAGCACGGAAAACAGTACCGTCAAGCACGGCTCTTATAGTACCGTTGGGGCTCTTCCACATTTCAGTAAGGTTGTACTCCTCAACTCTCTGAGCATTAGGTGTGATTGTGGCACATTTTACCGCAACGCCGTACTTCTTGTTGGCATTCGCCGCATCCCATGTGACCTTATCCTTTGTCTTTTCTCTTTCAGGAAGACCAAGGTCATAATATTCTGTCTTGAGGTCAACGAAAGGAAGAATAAGCTCATCCTTTATCATCTGCCACAAGATTCTTGTCATTTCGTCCCCGTCCATCTCGACAAGGGGTGTTGTCATTTTGATTTTTTCCATAGTAGTGTTCTCCTAAGAGTTATGCTTTTTATAATAATTCATAAGGCAGCCGTCAAGGATGATTTCCTTTTCGTCATCGGTAAGTCCCTTGACATAAAGCTTGATATCGCAAACTTCGCCGTCAGCACGAATCACCTTGGCATCAAATTCTTCAATGCCCTTTTCAATCTTTTCTCTGACATCGGGTACAAACACAAAGTCGCCTTCATTATAGAGGAACTTCTCGTTTTCGTCGATTGTGAAAGGTAGGATACCCCAATTTATACAGTTGCTTCTGTATCTCTTTGTCGCAAATTCATAGCAGATATTTGCAAAGCCGCCGAGAACCTTCTGACAGGAAGCCGCCTGCTCGCGGGCTGAGCCGTCACCGGGTTTGTTTGCAAAGACGCAGGAGCCGAACTGGGTGTTCTTAGAAAGGTCGTCTGCATTTCCGACCTTGGAAAGTACGTTTCTTATCTTGTCGGAAACACTACCCTCTCTTCTTGCTCTTTCGTCCTTATCAACAGCCTTGCTTCTTCCGACATATTCGGGAACTCTTCTTTAAAGTGCAAACTCGGAAAGACGAAGAGGATTACTTCTGTAGGAGGAAGTTTCACCCGAAGGAATAAGTTCGTCTGTTGTTGTTACTGGGTCACGGATTACAGCACAAAGCTCAACAAGAAGGTTATCCGACAAATCATACATACTCGGCCAGTCTGTGATATTGGGGCCAAGGATAAGTTCTTCATCGGGATTTGCCTTGCCGAAGCCGTAATAGAGTCTGTTTTCGTATACAATTTTATCAAAGTAATAATCAACATGATTGGATGTGTATTCAACATCTGTTGCCGCTGTGATTACACCGCCGTTAGCAGCCGTTGCGGCAATGCTTCTTGAATCCATGAGAGCAACGCCTGCAATCTGTCCTTCACCCGGTTTTGAACCTTCACGGTTAGGGAAGTTTCTTGTTGTGTGGCGAAGTGAAAGTCCGTTATGACTCGGTACATCGCCTGCACCGAAGCAAGGTCCGCAGAATGACGGCTTAATTACCGCACCTGCTCTGAGGAGCTTTTCCGTAACGCCGATTTTTGTAAGTTCAATGCTTGTGGGAACGCTTGTGGGATAAACGGAAAGTGAGAAATATCCGTTACCTGTATTATTTTCATCAAGAATTGCCGCAGCTTCAACGATATTATCAAAAATACCGCCGGCACAGCCTGCGATTACGCCCTGATCGGCATAAACCTTACCGTTTTTAACCTTTGATACAAGGTCATATTTAAGTCCGCCGAACTTTTCTGCCGCTTCCTTTTCAACCTTTGCAAGTATTTCTGCCGCATTTTCATTGAATTCGTGGATTGTATAAGCATTTGACGGATGGAAAGGAAGTGCAATCATGCTTTCCTGCTTTGACAAATCAATCTCAATCATACTGTCATAATAAGCAACAGAAGCAGGCTTAAGTTCCTTGTAGCACTCGGGTCTCTTATGAATCTCGTAGTACTTCTTTGTTTCGTCATCTGTTTCCCAGATTGAAGAAAGGCATGTGGTTTCTGTTGTCATAACTTCAATGCCGTTTCTGAAATCAATGGGAAGATTCTTAACACCGGGACCGACAAATTCAAGCACCTTATTCTTGACAAAGCCCGTTTCAAACGTAGCCTTTACAAGGCTGAGTGCAACGTCATGAGGACCGATACCGCGTCTCGGTTCACCCTTAAGGTACACAAGAACAACCTCGGGTCTCTTAACATCGTATGTGTTTTTAAGAAGCTGTTTTACAAGCTCAGGGCCGCCCTCGCCTACACCCATAGTACCGAGTGCACCGTAACGTGTATGGCTGTCGGAGCCGAGAATCATGCCGCCGCATTTTGCCAGTTCTTCTCTTGCATATGAGTGGATAACACTCTGGTTTGCAGGAACATAGATACCGCCGTACTTCTTTGCAGCAGAAAGACCAAATACATGGTCATCTTCATTGATTGTACCGCCGACAGCACAAAGGCTGTTATGGCAGTTTGTCATGGCATAAGGAATGGGAAATTCACGAAGACCGCTGGCTCTGGCTGTCTGAATAATGCCGACATATGTAATATCATGTGAAACAAGTGCATCAAACTTTACGTGAAGCACATCTTTATCTGATTTATTATCATGAGCATCAAGGATTCTGTACGCAATTGTACCTTTTCTTGCTTCTTCGGGTGTCACATCGCACTTTTCAGTCGGAACACCGTCTACAAGATAAATACCCTCTTTTCTTAATGTAATCATGGGTTTTGCCTCCAAAAAGAAATATATTTTATTATACTAAAATATGAGCCTCATGTCAATAGAAAAGCATTCCAAAACAGTCGATTTCGGGAGGATTTTTTTAAAGAAATGGGTGTGCCGAAGCACACCCGAACAATTATTTTTTATCCTTATCTTTTTTAGCCTGCAAATCCTCGGTAATTCTGATATAGCTGTTCCCGCCGAACTTTTTGGAAATCGAAAGTGTTCCCGTTTTATCGGCGCTCACGGACTCGGAAGACTTTTCAATGCCCTCTTCAACAGTGGTAAGAACAAGCATTTCATTCTTTTTGAAGCCGCCGATTTTGAGTCTTACAGCAGCATTTTCACTGCATGTAACATAAACGGTGTTTTCATTAAAAAGGAAATCATAACGGCGTCCCGCGAAGGCAATGTCCTTGATGCCGACGTTTTCTCCGTCAAGCACCGACTCAACGCACAAATTCTTTCCGTCGGTGGAAAGGCTGAACATTTCAGAAAGCTTAATGCTTGCAGCAAGCGCGTAGTGGAGATGAGGCTCTGCCTTTCCTGTTGGTGTGGGAAGTTCAAACAGGGCTTCATTTTCATTATATATTTTTGCAATGTTCTCCAAAACGTCTGCCTTATTTTTTACCGAAAGAAGATAATAGTTTCCTGCAAGGACGGATGCCGCACCGTTAATCCAGTAATCGCCGAATTTCGCTTCATCGTCCAGCGAGTAGTTACCGTCGGCGTTGAACCACCAATCATCAAGTGTAGTTGTTGAGAAAGCAGGAGCATCAACCGTAGAAACATAGTGGTTTGGAGACATACCGTCGGAGGCAATTTCTCTCTCGCCTTCAACCCATGAAAGAATGCTTTCTGCCTTTTCTTCATCGGCTATTCCAAGGCTTACTGCCATAAGGTTTATTACAGTAAAGCCGGCATCGTGAATATCTCCCTTTTTATCGATACAGCCAACATATCTTCCGAGCTTTGAATTGTAAAGCTTTTCATTTATGGCGTTCTTGTTTGCTTCTGCAACGGCAGCATACTTTTCGGCGTTTTCCTTATCGCCCTTTAATGTATACAGTGCCGACAAATCCTGCATCGCCCTATTGAATACCATGTTATTATAGGCATCAACATAACCGAAGCGGTAGTTGAAGAAAATGTTGGAGGGCTTACCGGAAGAAGTACCGTTGTTATCGGCTGTCAGCACATATACAAGTCCGTCTTCCTCGTTATAGCGTACTCCTCCACCATTGAGGTAATCTTCATAGTCGAAGAAGTGGGCTATAACTTTATTAAGCTTTTCGCCGACAGTCATTCCTACGGAAATATCACCATTCGCTTCACCGGTCATATCTGTGCTGTCAAGGAAATCCGCGTCTCCGTCCCACAGGCATATATTGCAAACAGCAGACACAAAGGCTGCATTCGTATCATAAAGATAGGAATTCACTTCGGACGACCTCATGCTGTTTTCCTCTGTCCATACATAGCCGTTGGAATACATGGGATAGTCTCTGACAAGCTGCTTGATTTTTTCAATTTCCTGCTCGGAGGCATTCCAGATGAATGAGTCTGTAATCATGGAAAGGTATGAGCCTTTGACCGGTGATTCAAGATAGGAAACCGAGGGTTTGACGCTGTTTGAAATTAATTTTTCAAGCACTTTTGGTACTTCTGACTTCTCTTCCTTGTCATTTGAAAAAACGGTCCCTTCAAAAGCTGCAAATTCCGCCAGAAGCTTGCTTTCCGCCGAGGATACCGCAGCACCGTTATCCTCGTTTTCTGTTTTTTTATCACCATTGAACAGTGAAACTACACCTATAATCAATGCCACAACCGCTATTACTGCCAACAGCAGTACAGACCATGCCAGAATCATCTGCTTGATTCTGTTTATCTTTTTACGGCGTATCATTTCGGCATGTCTGAGCTTTGCCGCCCGTCTCATTCTTCTTTCGCGTTCTATTCTTTCATTTTCTCTGATTCTCTGCATTTCGCTGTTGGCAGAAAAATCGACGAGGTCTATTTCACGGCTGTTGTTGAATTCATTTCTGTCACTCACGTTTTTCACCTCTCATTATTGTTTTGAAACCTTTATGACTGCTGCGTCAAACGGAGCTATACAATCAGGGTTTCCGTAAACCGTCTTTTCTGTTTTATATGCTGCGTTTATTCTGAGATTCGGTTTTACTTCTTGTCCCGAATAATTTACAATCACAACATAGGCTTGCTTTTCATTTACGGCATGCTCTGTGATTCCGACACAGACATGGTCGCTGTCGGCTATATGTAAGCCTATCTTTTCGGCAAAGACATTGCGGTATATTTTATAATAATTTGTTTTGTGGGACTCGGGGGTATCGAGAAGCATCGACTCAAGCGGAAAGTTCACAAAATAAACCTTGCCCTTGCCGTATTCATTTACCGCAACTATCGGGTTACCGTTACCGTTATGGGAAAGCACATTTGCGCTCGTCTCAGTCAAATTGAACACTCTTGACTTCCGGTAAGACATAGACTCTCCGAAGAATTCAAACGTGCCTTCTTCATATGTAGTCTTTGAGTCATTTATTCTGAGACCCGAAAGTTCTTCAAACTCGGATATTACTGCATTATTAATTGAAATACAGACCGTTGCACCTTCATACACACGCTGCTTAAGCTCTTTAAATCTGTAAGACGGCATCATTCTCACCGAAGAAACTGAAGGAAGAAGATAAACATCCGCCGCCGGAATTTCCTTTGATGCATATGCAAAGGAAAGATTCACCTTTGCCTGCTTTGCAAGAAGGTTTGACATATATGCCACACCCCAGTTATCCTGACCGTCTGTCAAAAGGCATACGCCGTCAACTGTCGCTTCGGGAAGCTCAAAGTCAAGCCCCTTTACAAAATCCGAGAACTTCTTCATTTCGCGAAGAACAGGCTTTGGGGTCTTGTTTCTGTCGAGCATTCCCAGCTCGACCTCGCACATATTCCAGCAGTACGGCGGTGTTTCAAGCATCATCTGGTCATTTGCACACCACCATAAAACACCGGGCGAACCGTGTGCCCAATTTGAAAACATATTAACCTTCAAAAAGCCTGCAGCCGTTTCTTCATCACACATCATATTCCCAAGTGTTCCGATTTCCTCAACAAGACATGGCTTGTGTCCTACATCCGAGTAATACTTTGTCTCGGTTGTTGCATGAAGAAGTGTACGCATAGACGAAAAATCATCCTTTGTACAATGGGGAACGAAATAAGGATAAGGATGGGTTGTAAGCATATCGGTATAGTCAGCCTGATCCTCTATTCTCCACGGTCCGTCAAGGGAAAGGCCGTGCATACCCGAAACAATCATTCTTGAAGGGTCATTTGCCCTGATTGCATTACAGACAATACCGGTCCAACTCTGCGCCACATTATAATCATTTGTGTCTGTGAGATTATTACACTCGTTACCGAGATTCCATGCGTAAACTGCACTTTTATTCTTTATTCGCTTAACAAAGCCTTCAATGAACTTAAGCTCAAATCTCAGAGCAACCGGATCAGTAAACAGATTCTTGCCGTAGAGTGCTACGGGAATGAATGTTCTGCCACTCATAAAGCCGGTGAGAATTCCGATGATAAGCTTCATGTTATACTCTTCTGCAATGTCGCAGAAAGCCTCAAATCTTTCGAGCATTGTTTCATCAAGATAATACTTGTTTTCGGGAAGCTTATCCTCGTTTACCCTGTATTCTCTGATGACACCTCTTCCGTCATAAAGCGGCCATACGGGCTGAAAATCACGCCAATTCGGGAAAACACGAAGGCATTCAACTCCGTTTTTTGACAGCACTTCAAAATCCTCGCGTACCGATTTTTCATCCCAGTTTCTCCACATTTCCGTGCCTGCATGAGAAGCCCAGTAATTACAACCGAGAATAAATTCTTTCATGGTTCCGTCTCCTTTTGGATTTCATATAACTCTCCGCATACATTTTACCACAGTTATTTATCTTTTTCAACAACATTTACTCTGATATTTGTAAAGAAAAAAGAAGCACCGATATCCGACGCTTCAAAAACACTTATTTTAGTTTATTTATAATCTCATCCATGGCATGGACATATCCTTCGAAGCCCTCGCCCGCAATTCTTGCAAAGCAGTACTTTCCAACATAGGAAATCTGTCTGAAATCCTCTCTTGAGTCAACGTCGGAAATATGCACCTCTACTGCAGGAATATTAACAGCTTTGAGTGCATCGAGAATCGCAACGCTTGTGTGAGTATATGCCGCAGGGTTTATCACTATTCCGTCAATTTTATGAAAATACGCCCACTGGATTTTATCAACAATATCCCCTTCGTGGTTTGACTGGAATATTGTGACATCAACATTTCTATCTTTTGCCGCCTCATTTATCATTTCGCAAAGGTCACAATAGGTGTTTTTGCCGTAAATATCAGGTTCACGTATACCTAAAAAGTTAAGGTTTGGACCGTTTATAACAAGAATTTTCATAAGTATTCTCCTTAAAAGAGCTTTGGTAATTCTTCAAGTATCATTTTATAGAGTCTGTCTGCACATTCTTCGACATCCTCATGGGTTTCGATTACAACATCCGCCGCATTCTCGTAAAGTGCGTGTCTTTCTTCATAAAGCTTAAGTATTTTTTCATCTCCGCCCTGAGAAAGAGGTCTTCCTTCGGTTGACAGCTTATCAAGGTCACGTTTGAGATACACGACAACGCCGTTCTGCTTCATCAGCTCGACGTTCTTTTCCCTCTTTACCGCACCGCCGCCCGTTGCGATAACCTTTTCGCTCATAGACGAAAGCATCTGTATCGCCGCCGTTTCTTTATCACGAAAGGCTTCTTCGCCGTACTTTTCAAATATTTCTGGTATCGGCATACCTGCCTGCTCAACAAAAATGTCAGTATCAAGGAAGGAACGGCAGGTAAGGTTTGCATATGCTTTTCCTATGCTTGTTTTTCCGCATCCGGGCATACCGACAAAAACAACATTGAGTATTTTCATAAGGCACTTGAAGTAAACTTCCTCAATAACAGCATCATCAACCTTTGTATCAAAGAAGTATTCATGTGCTCTTACTGCCTGTGCCACAAGCATGGGAAGTCCTGTTGTTGCAGGAATACTACGTTTTTCAGCCTCGATTACAAGGGCAGTTCTTATGGGGTTATAGATAACATCAACAACGCCCGAAAGATTTTTGAAAATTGACAGATCCACAGGAGCTCTGCCATTGTCGGGGTACATTCCGACAGGCGTTGTATTGATAAGAACATCGGCATCGGCATGGTCTGAAATATTATTGTAATTAACTTCGCCTTTTCGTGAAACAACTACCGTTTCTCTTGCGCCCTCACCCTTACATACGGCACGCGAGGTAAGGCTTGTGCCGCCGCTTCCGAGGATTACGACCTTTTTATTCTTAAGTGTAATGCCTGCCCTGTTTAACATATAAACAAAGCCGAAATAGTCTGTATTATAGCCGTAAAGTGTTCCGTTTTTATTGACGACAGTATTGACAGAGCCTATTGCCTTTGCTTCATCCGATACGACATCACAGAGATTAAGTGCATCCTGTTTATAGGGAATTGTAACATTGAGAGCTGCAAAGTTTTTTGACTCGAAAAGCTCATAGAGTTCATCCTTTTCAAGACTCAAAAGCTCATATTTGTCGTTTCCGAGATACTCGTGTATTATTTTGGAATAGCTGTGCTTCAGCGTTCTTCCGCAAAGTCCGTAACTTATCATGGGTTATCACTCTTTTTGCTAAATTTCAATATAGTTTCCGAGGAATACAAATTCTTCGGGACGATTATCAAGCTCGCAAAGATACGAAATCAAATCCTCGGAAAGTCCATAGCTTTCGATTTCGGCATAGAACATGAATTCAAAGTCACGCCCCTTGATAGGACGGCTTTCAAGCTTTGAAAGGTTTACGCCGATTACATTAAATCTTGAAAGTATGCTGACAAGGCTTCCTGCTCTGTGGGGAACGGTGAACATAATCGCAATCTTTGATGAGCCGGGGTAAATTTCAAGGTCTTTTGATATACAGATAAATCTTGTATGGTTATTATCACTGTTCTGAAGGTCATCTTCGAGGACAGAAAGTCCGTAAAGTGCGGCGCAGTCATAGGAAGAAATTGCCGCCACGTCGCATCGAGTGCTCTCAGACACCATCTTTGCCGCCATTGCCGTATTCTTACATACATTCACATTAATTTCGGGGTGATTTCTGAAAAATTCACTGCACTGTCCGATTGCCTGAGAGTGGGAATAAACTTCTTTTATATCGGATATTTCAGTGCCCTTTTTACCAAGAAGGACATGGTGAATGGGTATCTTTATACATCTTACGATATGGATTTTATTCTTAAATTCCTTAAGTAAGTCATATACTTCGCCAACCGAGCCGTGAAGGCTGTTTTCTATGGGAAGCACACCGTACTTGCATTCCCCGTCAGCAACCATTCTGAAGGCATCCCTGAAGGTTTCGGCGTAGGAAATATCGGGACGTCTGAATAATCTTTCGCAGGCTATCTGGGAATACGCACCCTCAACACCCTGACAGGCAACCTTTGCAACGGCAGGAAAATATTCTGCCGTATTCGCCTTTGCCTCTTTTATGTCAAGTGCCAGTTTTGAATCGCCTGAAAGCAGTTTGTTTTGTCTTGCACGGGAAATTTCAAATATTGAATTATAGAGAACAGAAACATAGTTTGCCATTTCATCGTCGAGATTCTCCGTGAGATTCTTTACAATAGCCCTTTCCCGTGACGGGTCAAAAACAGGCTTTCCGGTCTGTCTTTTAGCCTCTGCAACCTGAGCAGAAACACCCATTCTTTCGGTGAAAAGCTTTACAAGTTCATTATCTATATTGTCTATTCTCTGTCTGAGTTCTGAAAGTTCCATGGTTTCCTCCAAGGTTTAAAGCACAAACTGTGCCAACGCTATTGCCATTGCCGCTTCAATACAAGGTACGGCTCTCTGCACAATACAGGGGTCGTGTCTTCCCTTGATTTCAAGCACATCATTCTCACACGTCATCAGATTCACGGTATTCTGTGCCTTTGCTATCGAAGGTGTAGGCTTCATTGCAACTTTAAAGGAAATCGGCATACCCGTTGCCATACCGCCGCATATACCGCCTGCATTATTTGTACGTGTTCTTATATTTTTATCATCATCGTAGTAATATTCGTCGTTATTCTGCGAGCCGAAAAGCAGTGATGAACCAAAGCCGAGCCCAAATTCAATTCCCTTAACCGCAGGAATACCGAAAACAGCATGGGCAATCACATTTTCAAGTCCGTCAAACATAGGCTCGCCGACACCTACGGGAACACCGACTGCCATACACTCTATAGTGCCGCCGACAGAGTCAAGGTTTGCCTTTGCTTCAAGGATTTTTGACTTCATTTCTTCGCCCTTATCATCATCTAGCACAGGGAAATCCTTTTTAGAAGCCGACTGAAGAAGGTCTATATCAAAGCTTGTGTTATCAAAAGACGCATCCTCAATATTACCGATTGAGGAAATGTGAGCACCGATATATACTCCCTTTTCTTTCAGGCACTGCATGATTATTGCACCTGCAATACATATGGGTGCCGTAAGTCGTCCCGAAAACTGTCCGCCGCCCCTTACATCATAGGAATCGCCGAACTTTATATTTGCGGGATAATCTGCGTGAGACGGTCTCATTTTGGCACGAAGTTCACTGTAATCCTTTGAATGCTGATCCTTATTGTAAATCACAGCAGTCAAAGGCGCTCCAACCGTTTTTCCGTCAACAAGTCCCGAAATATATTCTACTTTATCGGCTTCTTTTCTGTTTGTGGAATAGGCGTTTTTGCCGGGTGCACGTCTGTCCAGAAACTCCTGTACCTTATCTGTATCCACCACAACTCCCGAAGGAAGTCCGTCAATAGTTACACCGATTGCTTCGGCATGGGACTGTCCGAAAACTGTTATTTTTATTTTATTTCCGAATGTATTCATAAAATCTCTCCACTAGCTTCTCATATTGAGTCTGTCAAAATCCGAGAAGAATGTTGTATAGGATTTTTCAACCGCCTGTGCGCCCTCGATTATAACCTGATTTTTACAAATAAGAGAGCATACGGCACTTGACATTACAATTCTATGGTCATTATGACCGACAACCGTACCGCCGTCAAGTTTGCCTTTGCCTTCAATTTCAAGGCCGTCATCGGTAACGGTAACATCTGCACCGAGACGTGTCAGAAAATCGCGTGTTGTTTCAAGTCTGTCGCTTTCTTTAAGGCGAAGACGCTTTGCACCGTAAATTCTTGTCTTTCCTCTTGCGGCACAAGCAACAACCGACAGCACCGGAACAAGGTCGGGAATGTTACTTGCATCTATTTCAACGCCGTGAAGTCTTCCTGCTTCAATAAGCAAGCCATCTTCGGTAACTATTTTCTTTGCACCGAATTTTTCAAGTATCTCAATGACCTTTCTGTCGCCCTGAGGACAGCTTTCATCAAGTCCCGAAAGCACAACATTTGCACCCAGTGCATCTGCACAAAGCCAGAATGCGGCACTTGACCAGTCGCCCTGTGACCTAATTTCATGGGGTGATGTATAGTTCTGATTGGGAAGCACCTTGTAGCTGTTTTCGCTCTTTTCGATTTTTATGCCGAACTTTGTCATGGTATCAACCGTCATATCAACATAGCCTGCAGATTCAAGGGGTGTTGTGATTCTGACTTCACCGCCTTCAGGGAAAAGCGGAAGCATGAGAAGAAGTCCGCTGATATACTGACTGCTGATATTGCCGGGAATTTCATATACATCGCCGCGTTTTACGTTTGTTGAAACAGTAATCGGCAGTTTATCCGACGAGAAAACAGCACCGCCCATCTTCAGACTTTCGCAAAGCGGTGAAAATGGTCTTTCGGGAAGTCTTCCGCTGCCCACAAGCGTTACATTCTTACATATTGCCGCAGCAATCGGCAGAAGAAATCGTGCTGTTGAGCCGCTTTCGGCGCAGTCAAGAGTAAGACCCTGCATTATCATTGATTTATCGCAAGGGATAACCGTTATACAGCCGTCAAGAAACTCAGCCTTTGCACCGAGCATTTTTACACACTCAACAGTTGTGATAATATCCTTTGAAAGACCTGTAAATCTTATCTTTGTTGGTTTATCTGAAAGAGCCGCACAGATAATACATCTGTGTATATCGGATTTTGATGAAATTATATCCAATGTCCCCGAAAGCACTGTTTTGGGGTCGAGGGTTACTGTCATTATTTTCAGTCCTTTTTATTTATAACGCTTGAGAAAAAATTTCCTTTAAGTCTTCGACATTCACATCGTAAAGAATACACTTACCGATTTTTTCGGGAAGCACAAGAGTAAGTTTTCCTCCGCCGCGTTTTTTATCAGAAAGTGCCGCATCACAGAGCTGTTCGGGTGTGATGTCGTACTTTATCGGAAGATTGTATTTTGTAAGCATATTTTCGACTTCTTTATATGTCCCTTTTTCGCATATTCCGAAGTTTTCTGCTATCTTTGTTGCAATTACCGTACCTACCGCAACTGCCTGTCCGTGGGTAAGAGAATATGCGCTTACCTTTTCAATGCCGTGTGCCGCCGTATGACCGAGATTCAACAGCTTTCTTTCGCCGTTATCAAACTCATCCTTTTCAACTACATCACGTTTGAAAATCACGCACTTTTCAACAATTTCATTTATATCGTTTTCATCCTGCATAAGCTTGTCGCAGAACGCTTTTTCAAAAAGAATACCGTATTTTATTACCTCTGCATATCCGCACGCCACTTCTTTTTCGGGAAGAGTTTTGAATGTGTCAGTATCGCAGATAACGGCTATCGGCTGATAGAAAGCACCTGCAAGGTTTTTACCTGCTCTTAAATCTATTGCCGTCTTACCGCCGACCGAAGAATCCACCGCCGCAAGAAGGGTTGTGGGAATCTGAACAAAGTCAATACCCCTGAGGTAGCAGGATGCCGCAAAGCCTGTAATATCACCCACAACTCCGCCGCCGAGTGCTACAAGAAGGTCGCTTCGTGTAATCTTTTCGGATGCAAGAAATTCCAGAATATCAATAAAGGTTCCAGCACACTTTGACGTTTCACCTGCCGGGAAAACGTATTTATCGGCAGGATAGCCTGCTTTTATCAAAGATTCCATTACAGTATCGGTATAAAGCTCATCGACGTTTGAATCGGTGACTATTACTGCACGGCAAGGCTTCTTGATTTTGTTCAGCATCTCGCCGACATTTTTAAGAACACCTGTGCCTATTGTAATATCATAGCTTCCCGATGCCTTTACGGATACGGTTTTTATATTGTTCATGAAAAACACCTTTCTGTGTTTATTTGCGGCGTACTCTTCCCTGTTCAACAGAAGTCCAGGAGGCAATACGTTTCTGCTTACCGTCGGTAAGAAGTGCCATGAGAGCGTCTCTGTCACCTATGGAAATTGCCTCATAATATTCTGTAAGGTTATCTATAAGCACCTTGAGTTCTCCAAGCAGGAAGTCCTTGTTCTGCAGGAAAAGCTCAGACCACATATTTTCATTGAGGTACGCAACTCTTGTCATGTCCTTGAACGAGCCCGCCGAAAAGCCTAAATTCTGCAAAGATGTAGGGCTCTTTACATATGCACTTGATGCAATATGTGCAAGCTGGGAGGTATATGCAATAATCTTATCGTGTTCTTCGGCTGTAGTAACCGTAATTCTGTAGAAGCCGAGAGAGATAAAGAACATTTTTGCATAGTCAAGAGTTCTTGCATCTATATCTTCATCCGGTACCATAATCATAAATGCACCGTCAAAAAGGCTGTCTGTCGAGTAGTCATAGCCTGACTTTTCGATACCTGCCATTGGGTGTCCGCCGATAAAGGTAAAGCCGCTTTTCTTTGCAACCGGGAAAAGCTCTGTGCAAACCTTAGTCTTTGTACCGCCGCAGTCAATTACGATTGTATCTTTGAGATTATCTGCATTTTTCTTTACAAATTCAACTATATCGTCGGGATAAAGTGCAACAACAACTATATCACATTTGTCAAGTGTTAAATCAAGCTCGCCGTCTATAGTGCCGTCAAGTCTTGCACTTTCCATCACCTTATCGCTCATGTCATATCCGAGAACAATAAAATCCGTATGCTTTCTTATTGTTTTTGCTATCGATGCACCGATAAGACCAAGTCCTACTACACCTACTGTCATATTATAACACCTCTTGCATT
This sequence comes from Clostridia bacterium, assembly GCA_017620655.1. Lineage (GTDB taxonomy): Bacteria > Bacillota > Clostridia > Oscillospirales > CAG-382 > UMGS1387. Next base: position 23,884 of record JAGAUT010000087.1, read on the forward strand.
AATTTTCAACAAATATATATTAAATAAAAAATCCGCAGCGTTTTTTCACTGCGGTCTTCTGTTTACATATGCAAAAACAAACCCGAACTTATGCACAGCAACAAAAGACCTTATCACAATAACCGATAAAGCCATAATAAAAATAAAACTGTGTATACATGTTGGTTGTCTTCATTTTTTCTCTCCGAAAATACATTTTTTGATATTATACTACCGCCGTCATTTCATGTCAAGAATTTATACAAAAGTTAATATTTTTTTAACCTGTGTTCTTATTTTGAGCTTTTATTCACACTACGGCAACATTTTTGAGCAACAAAAAGGACGGATTAAACCGCCCTTTGTCAAGTCATTCAGCATTAAAATTTGTACCGGTGTAATATGCCGCACCCTTGAAGTCGCTGTATATTTCCGAAAGCTTTTCGGGCATTTCCTCTGTAAGATAAAAGTCGCCGTTTTTATCAATTATTCCGACTTCATTAAGGACGGGGATTTCCTTCATGACAGTATCCGTATACTGCATATATGCACTTCCCTCATACCCGAGGCTGTCAAAAAGCACATTCATAAGGAAACAGGGGCTTGTCATGGGTCCCTCCCCGACAAAATCCTTGTCGAGAAGCTCCTTTGCCGCATCATTGGCTACTATCACATATTCTGTTCCGTAATAATTGAGGAAGCCTTCCTTTGTTGACACGTCAATGTTTATACCAAGTTCCTCATACACGCTGTTGCCGTCTCCCAGCCACGGTTTATGGTCGCCGAAAACTATTAAAACGCAAGGCTCTTCTCTTTGCTTGATTTTCTCCACAAACTGCCAGAGTCTCCAGCCGGTATCCTTGATTGTGCCGAAATAGTTATTAAGAATACAGTCGGTTTCAGACGAAACATCCGCTCCGTGATACAAGGGATTTTCGTCGGTTCCCCAATATTTTCCCGTTGTTTCGTAGGGTGCATGCCCCTGATAGGTCACATGAAAACCGAAATACGGGTTTGTTTCAGTATCGACGTGAGAGACATAGTTTTCATAAAAGTCATCAAAAACAATACTGTCTGCACGCATCATATCACCGTACTTTTCGAGGAAGTAATTCTCTGCAAAGCGGTATTGCGAAAAACCGAGGTAACCGTTTGAGTTCTGTCTGTTATAGAACCAGTTTTCGGAAGGGTGGCTTCCGTCAACGGTATAGCCCTGAGAAGAAAAGAATCTTACATGGGAATTCACGTTTCTTCTGTAATCCTCGATATCGGGATATCCCGTAAGAAAGGCTCTTTCGGAATCAATTGTTCCTGCGGCAAAGATATTTGTCACAAGAGTACCCGAAAGATTCTCATCTTTCAGCATACGGTAAAGCTCATAAACGCTTTTGTCAATGCCTTCAATTCCGATATTTTCAAGATCACAATACGCCTCAAGCATAACACCGATGACATTTACCCTTTTATCTTTATCGATTTTTCCGTCTTTATATTCCGACAAAAGCTCTTTTGACCTTTTTTCGTTATAGCCCTCGGGCTTTACATCAAGCACCTCGGCTATGCTGTGAACAAAGGGATACACAAAGCCTTTGGCAACATATTTCTGTGTCGGTGCCCATCTTATAACAACATCGTAATTATCGGTTTTCTTATCGTAGACATCCTTTCCGAGATAAACATCCGTAAGCATGAAGGATACTGTCAACACAAGTGTCACAGCATACAGTCTTGAAGAAAAGCTTGGCACAAATCTCTGGAACAGGGCAAGCACAACCACAAAAAACAGGCATGCAAGTATTCCGCCAATCATTTCATCCGTCAGTTCGTACTTATAGCCCTCGGAGGAAATCTGAAGTGCTTCTCTGAAATAGAGAATATCCGAAAACATAAGCACATCGTCGCGGAACTTGAGAAGAAAGAAATTTGCAAAGGTAAGTCCGAGTACAATTATGCTTTCGGCAAGATAGCAAATCCATCCCCTGCCGATAAGTGCATACAGCACAACAAAAAGTCCCAATACAGGAAGAAAGTTGAGAAGAAGAATAAGAGGATTCTCAAAATATCCGTCAAAAACCCTGTCGGAATATGCAGGCCCGTAGGCAACCGCAAGAGAGCTTACGCACAGAGCAAAGGCTGCACAGATAACAAGAAAAGCATTGAAAATAAAATACACTGTTCTTTGTCCTGCAGAAAAACCCGCAGTGTTTTTTGACAAAAGCCAGAAGCTTTTCACATTCGACACAACGTCTTTTACTGAATTCAGCACTTTTCCGGCACTGTTTTTATTCACTCGTCCCACTCCTTTCCCAAAATAATTCAAAAAAATCAAAAAAAACAATATTTGGTATTGAAAAACACATCAAACTATATTATAATGAATAAAACAAAATTGTCAACATGACAAATCAAAAGGTGGTAGAAAATTATGAAAATAGGTGCACAGCTTTATACTGTTACAAAGTTCTGTCAGACAACCGAGGACATCGCTGAAACTTTAAAGAAAGTTGCAGACATAGGATACACATCCGTTCAGCTTTCCGGTCTATGTGGTTATGAACCCGAATGGATGGCAGAGGAACTCAAGAAAAACGGTCTTGAAGCTCCCATCACTCACTTTGACACAAACAAGGTTGCCGACAGCACAGAAGAGGTTATCGACTTCCACAAGAGACTTGGTACAAAGTATATAGGTATCGGCGGTATGCGCGGTCTCTGGGATCCCAAGTATAAGGAAACACCCATTGACTTCTGGGAAAAGTTTGCAAAAGATTATGTTCCCGCAGCGCAGAAAATCAAGGATGCAGGTCTTTATTTCATGTATCATAACCACCACTATGAATTTATGGATGTTGAAGGAAGAATTCTCTACGATTATCTTCTCGAAAACTTCCCTGCTGATATCATGGGCTTTACAGCTGACCTTTACTGGTTCAAGGAAGCAGGCAAAGACCCTGTTGAAATGCTCAACGAATTAAAGGGCAGAACACCTGTTGTTCATTATAAAGATATGGCTATTATGCCCGACGGCGAGCACAGATATGCGCCTGTCGGCAGCGGTATTCTCGACTGGGATGCCATCATTGAGGTTTCCTTAAAGAACGGCATTGACTATGCAATGGTTGAACAGGACAACTGCTATGGCGAAGATCCTTTTGTTTGTCTCAAGAAGAGCTACGATTTCCTCACTTCCAAGGGTCTCAAGTAATTACAAAACGGAAATATTTAAGGCTTCGGCAATCGCCGAAGCCTTTTGCTTTACATATTGAGAAGCACAATTGCTACAACACCGCAGAAAATTGCCGCAATTTGTTTTAAAGAAAGTTTTTCTCTAAAGAAAACAACTGCAATTACACAGGTCAGTATCAACTGTCCCGCAGAAATCACGGGATAGAAAACAGAAACGTCAAGTTTATTGTTTGCAACAACGGTATTCATAAGGTTATAAAGTCCGTTGCATATACCTCCGAGAGATGCAAGCGGAAGTGCAATTTTCAGGCTGTCAAGCATGAAGTTCTTTGTTTTACCATTCTCACAAGGAATCCTGATTTTTCCTTCGCGTAAAACAGCCGCTGCAAAGATGCCGGCAAATGCCATTGCGTACGCCATCACCATAAACACATCGTTACATGCAGATGCTGTTTCCTCACCGAGAGCAATACTGTGCAGCTTTATTGCCACCGGTGCAAGTCCTTCGCAGAAGAAGGATATTATCATGAGAATTATCCATTTTGTTGACAAAAGTCGTTCGCCTTTTTCCGCCTTTTCGCCCATGAGCAGAAGTGCCGCCGCAAAAAGTACTATGCCGACAATCTTAAAAGCATTTATAGGCTCACCCCATACGAGAAATCCCAGAACCGTGGGAATAATCAAGGCAAAGGAATGGATTGTTGTTGTAAGTGCAAGAGAACCGCAGCCGACAGCAAGAACATATGTAATTGTCGAGCCTGCATAGCATACCGCAAAAAACAGCGAGTACGGCAAGGACTGCATATTGAACTGAGACTTAGAAACGAGTGCAATTATTCCGAAGAGAACAAAGGCGCACACAGCCGTTGCAAAGGTATATGTAATTTCAGCATTCGGGCGTTTATCGCCAAAACGCTTGATAAGAACACCTTGTGCCGTAAGTACAACAACAGACACTAGCGAAACAATCAAAAAAAGTAAATTCATAGCATCACCGTATATTAAAAGTATGACGCAGCTTTTGCTGCGTCATTTGCGTTTATCAGAATTATTTGCAGTACTTTGATACAATCGCTTCCATTTCAGCAGTCTTTGCTTCCATGTCTGCAACGAGCTTGAACTGAGTTCTCGCTCTGTCAATATTGTGATTTTCTCTGTGAATCTTGAAGTATGTATCACCGTTGAGGTGGTCTTCAAGGAATCTCATACCGCATTCAAATGTGAGAATCTTAACACTGTTTACAAGATTCTTGATTTCGCCTTCAACGAGTGTTTCCTTCATTTCAGCCGCAAACCCCTTTGTAAATGCATCAAACATATCGAGGTCGAACCAGATCTTATCGAGATCCTTTTCGTCTTCGGGACCGCTTGCAGCACCGAATCTCATTGCGTCGCCAAAGTCATAAAGTACAGAACCGGGCATTACTGTATCGAGGTCGATTACGCAAAGGCCCTTGCCTGTGGGAGCGTCAAAGAGAATGTTATTGAGCTTTGTGTCGTTATGGGTAACACGAAGCAGAATAGAGCCGTCTGCAAGACCGTTGTTAAGGATGTCTGCGAGGAATTCATGGTTCTTGACGAATTCGATTTCCTTTTCAACAGAAGCCTTTCTGCCTGCAACGTCATTTTCGATTGCACCCATGAGACGGTTATAGTAATTTCTTGTATCATGGAACTTGGGGATTGCTACAGAAAGTGTTTCTGCAGGGAAATCATCAAGCATATGATAGAACTTACCGAGAGTTTCGGCAGCACTTGTCATCTGTTCTGTGCTCTGAGCCTTGTCTACGGAAAGATTGTTATCAATGAACTTATACATTCTGAAGAACTTACCGCTTTCAGTGATGAAATAAGGCTTTCCGTCAGAAGCATTGATAACAGTCATTGTTTCTCTTTCGGGGTCACCTCCGTTTGCAGCGATCTTCTTTTTGAGGTGTTCGGTAACATTTACGATGTTTTCCATTACACCTTCGGGGTTTTTGAAAATGTTGGTGTTGAGTCTCTGAAGAAGCATCTTCACACCGTTCTGGGACACAACGTAAGTGTCGTTGATATGGCCGTTGCCGTATCTCTGAATTTCAATTTCTTCGATATCGAAATTTTCGATTACCGTTACAAGTTCCTTTGCGTTCAAGATTAAATCCTCCTAATTGCAAATAATATATTGAACCTTCGCTGTTATTAACAATTTAAAGTCTCTGCTGGCGCATTCTGGAAATATTGATTGTTCCTTCGGGAAGCACCTGAATGTTATCAAGACTTCTGCCCGTTCCGATTGCGACACAGGTTGATGGGTTTTCCGCAATATACGTTCTTATTCCCGTTGCATTTTCAATGGCACGGTCAAGACCGTAAAGCAGACTTCCCGCCCCCGTCATGACGATTCCGCCGGAGGAAATATCTCCGACAAGCTCGGGTGGAGTTCTTTCGACAACGTGTCTTACCGCCGTTACTATACTGCGTACAATAGGTTCAAGTGCATCCCTTATTTCAGCAGAATTTACCGAAATCATCTTTGGGAGTCCCTCTGTCAGGCATCTGCCCTTGACTTCAACAATATATTCCTTATCAAGAGGAAGCGCAGCACCAACCGTCTTTTTGATTTCTTCGGCTGTTACCTCTCCGATAAGCACGTTATACTTATGTCTGATATATTTTATAATTGCTTCGTCCATCTTGTCGCCTGCCATTTTTATAGAATCGCTGACAACAATATCACCGTAGGATATTACGGCTATATCACTTGTTCCGCCGCCGATGTCCACAATCATGCTACCATTCGGCTTTGATACATCAATGCCTGCACCGATGGCTGCTGCAAGAGGTTCTTCTATAAGGTATGTCTTTTTCGCTCCGGCACTTGTTGCCGCATCGCAGACCGCCCTTTCTTCAACCTCCGTGATTCCTCCGGGAACACAAATCATAACTCTAGGCTTGAAAAAGCTGTTTCCGCACACGCGTCTGATAAGATATCGGATCATATGCAAGGTCACGTCATACTGAGAGATAACGCCGTCCTGAAGCGGTCTTACGGCAAGAATGTTGCCGGGAGCTCTGCCGAGAAGAAGTCTTGCTTCCTTTCCGACCTTCAGGATTTTTCCCGTTTCCTTATCAACCGCCACAACAGACGGTTCCTCTATGACAATGCCCTTGTCCTTGACATACACAAGCACGTTCGACGTGCCAAGGTCAATTGCAATATCTTTGATCATGTGTATTTCTCCTGTTATTTATATGGCAAAGTCGCATAGTTGCGCAACCATACAGATTGTATTATACATCATGATTTTTCAAATTGCAACCCCTTTTTAAAAAATCATGAAAAAATCACAAAAAAGTCATAAAAAAAGCCTCATTTTTATTACATTTTTATTTGACTTATATAATATTATATGTTATAATATATACTGTTAATATATAGTGTCCCGTTTTGAGGCAACGGCATGTTGACAAATACGATTCAGGTGATGTGTTTTTATGGGCAAAAACAATGCTATAGGAGTATTCGATTCAGGCCTTGGCGGACTCTCAGCCGTAAGGGTGCTGAAGAAGATTCTCCCCGATGAAAAAATCATATATTTCGGTGACACCGGCAGAGTTCCCTACGGCACACGTTCACCCGAAATAATCACAAAGTACGCTCTGGATGACATGAATTTCCTGTCGTCCTTCGGTTTAAAGGCAGCCCTCGTTGCCTGCGGAACCGTAAGCTCGGTGGCACTGGGTGCACTGAGAGAGGCGTTCGACATTCCCATTACGGGCGTGGTTGAAGCTTCGGCAAAAAAAGCATGCGAGATTTCAAAGAACAAACGCATTGCTCTTCTCGCAACTCCCGCAACCGTTAAGAATGCCGCACATGAAAGATATATTAACGAAAACTTTGACGGATTTTCGGTTATGGGCGTCGGCTGTCCCATGTTTGTTCCCCTTGTGGAAAACGCATACGTTTCACGCGACTGCAAGGTAACAAGAATGATTGCCGACGAGTATATCTCAAAGCTTTATGATTTTGCACCCGACTGTATAATCCTGGGCTGCACCCACTATCCCATTATACGTGACATCATCCTTGACAGTGCAAGAAAAATAATCTCGGAGGATATCAGTATTGTGGATTCGGGTGAGGAAGCGGCACATGAAATCAAACGCTTCCTTGAAAGAGAGAATCTTCTGTCTGACGAAAAAGGCGGCTCTGTGGAATACTATGTAAGCGACGAGGTTTACGGATTCTGCGAATCGGCTTCCCTGTTTTTGGGAGAAACCATTTCCGACGTCAGAAAAATCGACATTACATCCTATCACTACACAGATAACAATTGAGGAAACAGGCATGAAAATCACACATTTACCGAAAGAGGTTTCCATAAGCATTTGCGGAAAGCACTATTTCGGGTGCGACTATATTTTCGCCAACATCTACGGCAGCAGCGTCTTCTCGGAAGAAGACAATGTTCAGATGCAGCATGATGACAATCTCGGCGAAATATCAAGGGACCCCGAAAGCGGAGATTTCAGCATGGAAACGCTTGAGGAATTTATAAGCTCCGACTCGGGAAACTCGTTGGATCTATCCACCCTGCCCGATGTCAACAAGGAAATTGAATACTCCACCCTCGGAACGCTGCAAAGCGACGGAAAGGGCGGATTTCTCATCAGATACAGCGGTGATTTCACCCCTATCTGCATACACGCAGAAAACGGCAGGGTCACTCTCAACGGTCAGGATGACGACTTTGAAGAGCTTGTCTTTGAAAAGGACAAAAGAAACTACATATGTCTTCCCGAATCGCTGTTTCTTGAGGAAAGCACCGAAGAAAACGAGAATCAGTCCCCCATCATGCTTTGTCTTACGGCAGAATGTGTGGAGAACAACTTAAAAGAGGACGGCGGCGTGCTTCACGTCAGCTATTCCATTGAAGTAAACGGCATTACTGCCGAGGTTACCGATTTTGTTCTTACGGCAACCTCAGGCGAGGAAGTGTCTCCCCTATGAAAGGAAAAGAAATGAAACTCAAAAGAATTTTGGCTGCACTTGTTGCAGCATCGGCAATCACAACAAACGCATTTGCCTTCACCCCATACGGTCCCGGCAAAGAAGTGCCGGCAGAATCCGAAACGGAGCAAACCGAATCTTCGGAGGAACAGACACCGTCGGGAGTTATACAAAGCTTTAAACCCAAAGATTATCAGTACAGAATGCTCGAACAGATCCTTGATCTGTACGTCGAAAAGCATCTTTACGATTTCACGGAAGAAGAAGTACTTCACAAGTTCTTTGAAGATTTTCTCGCTGACAATCCCATGTATTTTTCCTACATCATGGAATATCTTCTCGGAACAATGGACCCCTACAGCTCATACTACACAGCTTCATCCGGTTTTCTTGATCCCGGAAGCGAAAGCGTGGGCTTTGGCTTTACAATAAAGGACGGCGAAAACGGTGTTTACATCGATTCGGTACTCAAAGGCTCAAACGCCGAGGATGCAGGCTTTATGGCAGGAGACAGATTTGTCTCTGTAGCAGGAGTAAATGTTGAAAATCAAACATTTGATGTCGTTTCAACAATTCTTGCAAAGCCTCAGAACTTCATTGAACCCAAGGCTGAAACCGAAAACAGCGAAACTCAGTCATCCGAAGAAAACAAAGACGCTTCTCCCGAAGAATCTGCCAATGTACAGAAAAAGAAACACCCTGACGTTGAAATCGTCGTAGACCGTGGCGGAGAAAAGCACACCTTCACCCTCTCAAGAGGTCCCATGGTGCTGTCGCAGATATCCACAGCCATTGATGAAAACGACGGAAAGAAAACAGCCGTCATTCAGGTGCTCAGTTTCCTTGGCGACGACACCGATAAAGAGTTTGTCGAGCTTGTCAAGAAATACGCCGACGACGGAATCAAGCATCTCACAATCGATCTTCGCGACAACGGCGGCGGTTCCCTTGACTATGCGTTAGCAATGTCCGAGGTCTTCCTCGAAAACGGCGAGCTTATCAGCTATTACATGGACAAGACTCTGGAAAAACCCGAGGCGGTTTACTCCACAACAGACAAAGTAAGCTTTGACAGTATCACGATTCTTATAAACGAAAACACCGCAAGTGCCGCAGAGCTTTTCACAAGCATTCTTCAGGACAAGGGACTTGCAAAGGTGGTCGGCACAAAGTCCTTCGGCAAGAGCCTCGGTCAGGAGGTATATACACTTGCCAACGGCGACCACATCACCATAACAACCTATCAGATGCTCAACGAAAGTCTTGAGTCTTATGACGGAATAGGCATCATACCGGACATTGTGATAGAAGATGTTGAAATGTGCTACACGCTTCCCCGGCTTGGCATATTCAACCATCAGAACTATGTTGAAATCAAAGAGGGACAGTACAGCGAAGTCACAAAGGCACTTGAAGACAGAATGAACGTCATGGGTATTCTCAGAGAAGAATTCTGCGACGGCATCTTTGATAACAAAACAAAAACCGCCCTGTCTGTTTTCCAAAAGGATCACGGAATAACTTCCGGCGGTGTTGTTGATTACGAAACAGTATCGCTCATCACAAAAATAATAAACTCCTACAAGCCCCACACATACTACGACAACACTCAGTATGATGTGGCAATGATTATCCACCACTCCTTCTCACAGGGCAAGCGTCTTGCAAAGGAAAAGGAAAGGCTCAGAGAAGAGCAAGCGGAAATGATTGCGGAAAGAGACGCACGTCTCGACGCAGAGGCAGATGCAAAAGCCGAGGCTCAGAAAGCACAGGCAAACGGTTAAATAAAACATACAAAATATTTTGCGTAAGGTTTACCTTCGTCAAGAACACAAAATACTTTGGAGGAATTTCGAAAAATGGACGAAAGATTTGAAGGTCAGAATATAACAGCAGTTGAAATCTCGGCAGAGGTTAAAAAGTCATTTATAGATTATGCAATGTCGGTTATTGTTGACAGAGCACTTCCCGATGTAAGAGACGGCTTAAAGCCTGTACACAGACGTATTCTCTACGCCATGTACGATGACGGTCTTACACATTCAAAGCCGTTCAGAAAATCGGCAACCACCGTCGGTAACGTACTGGGTCACTATCACCCTCACGGTGATGCTGCTGTTTACAATGCAATGGTAAGACTTGCACAGCCCTTCTCTTTAAGATACCCTCTCGTTGAAGGTCAGGGTAACTTCGGTAACATAGACGGTGACGGTGCGGCTGCTTACCGTTACACAGAAGCGAGACTTGCAAGAATGGCAGACGAAATGCTTGCCGACATCGACAAGGACGTTGTTGACTTTATACCAAACTTTGACAACAAGGCTCTCGAGCCTACCGTTCTTCCGTCGCGTTTTCCCAACCTTTTAGTCAACGGTTCCGTGGGTATTGCTGTAGGTATGGCTACAAACATTCCTCCTCACAATCTAAACGAGGTAATTGACGGTGCTATTCACCTTATGTACAATCCCGAAGCAACAGTTGTTGACCTTATGCAGTTCATCAAGGGTCCTGACTTCCCCACATATGCCACAATCCACGGCACAAGCGGTATCTATCAGGCTTACATGACGGGCAAAGGCAGAGTTGTTGTGCGTGCAAAAGCCGACTTTGAAGAAGAAAGAAACGGCAAGACAAGTATCATCATCACGGAAATCCCCTATCAGGTAAACAAATCCATGCTTGTTGCAAGCATTGCAGACTTAGTTAAGGACAAGCGTGTTGACGGCATTACTGCGATCCGCGACGAATCAGGCAGAGCAGGTATGAGAATTGTTATTGAGCTTCGCCGTGACGTCAATCCCCAGATTATGCTCAACCAGCTCTATTCTCTCACACAGCTTCAGGATACATTTGCTATAAATATGCTCGCACTTGTAGGCGGTGAACCCAGAGTATTAAATCTCAAGCAGATGCTCCGCCACTACATCGACCACCAGAGAGAAGTAGTTGAAAGAAGAATCAGATTCAATCTTGACAAGGCAAGAAAGAGAGCACACATTTTAGAAGGTCTCAAAATTGCCATTGACAACATTGACGAAGTAATCAAGATTATCCGTTTCACACCCGGCGGTATTCCCGAAGTCAAGGAAAAGTTAATCGAAAGATTTGACCTTACCGAAATCCAGGCTACCGAAATCGTGCAGATGCCTCTCGGTCGTCTGTCAGGTCTTGAAATAGACAAGATTCTTGCAGAACTCGATGCTATCCATGCAAAGATCAAGGAACTTACAGAAATCCTTGAGAGCGAAACAGGCGTTATTGACATTGTTCGTGACGAAATGCTTGAAATCAAGAGAAAGTTCGGCGACGAAAGAAGAACGGCTATTGAAGAAGTAGAAAACGAAATTCTTATTGAAGACCTTATCGAAAGAAAAGACTGCGTTGTTACAATCAGCCACGCAGGTTACATCAAGAGACTTCCCGTAGATGAATACAATGCACAGAGACGAGGCGGCAGGGGTATCACTACAATGAAGACAAAAGAAGAAGACTTTGTTCAGAGTGTTATCATTGCCAATACTCATAACTATCTCATGCTCTTTACAAACAAGGGCAGAGTGTTCATGAAGAAGTGCTATGAAATTCCCGAGGCTTCAAAGAATGCCAAGGGTACAAACCTTGTAAACATCATTGAACTTCAGAACGGCGAAGCAGTTACTGCTTACCTTTCCATTGAAGACTTCAAGGCTTGTCCCTATCTTACAATGATTACCAAGAACGGTATCATAAAGCGTACACTTCTTGAAAGCTACAAAAATATCAGAAGAAGCGGTCTTATTGCCATAAATCTTGACGAAGGCGATGAACTTTTACACGTACTCAGAACCGACGGCAACAGCGACGTTCTTCTTGCAACACACAAGGGCTTTGCAGTACACTTTGACGAAACAAGTGCTCGAACTCTTGGCAGAACTGCCCGCGGTGTTAAGGCGATAAACCTTTCCGAAGGCGACCTTGTTGTAGGTGCTGTAGCACTTAATAAGGACGACGAAAGACACATCCTCTTTATTTCCGAGAGCGGTTACGGTAAGAGAAGCCGCATTTCCGACTTCCCGATTCACAACCGCGGCGGTAAGGGTGTAACCTGTCACAAGACAAGCGACAAACTCGGTATGCTTGCAGGTATACAGGCAGTTTCCGAAGACGACGACGTAATGCTTATTACCAATACAGGTATGATTATCAGAACAAGAGTATCCGAAATCAGCGTATACTCGAGAACTGCAGCCGGCGTTCGTGTTATGAGAATTGGCGAAGATATGAAGATTGTTTCCTTTACCCGTGTTGACAAGCAGGAAGAAGCTCCGGAAGCCGAAGAAAACGTACAAGCAGAAGGTGTGGAAGGTTCTGAGACTGTTGAAGCTGTAGCAGAAAATACTGAAAGCACAGAAGTACAGGAATAATATATGAAGCTCTACTTTTATGACAAAACATGCGGTCACAAAAGAGAACAAACAGATATGATGATAAGGGAATCCCTGAAAGAGTACATTTCGGGGCATTCCCTTGCCCCATATGACGGAGAAATTCTACGAACTGAACCTGGAAAGCCTTATATCGACTATCCGCTTTATATCGGTGTTACTCACACGGATGATATTGTGATAATCGGCATTGACAAAGACGCGTTCGGCATTGATGCGGAAAAGAAAAGCAGAAAAATGCCAAGGCGAGACAGTGTGGCGAAAAGATTTTTCACGGCAAGCGAATGTGCTTTGATTGAAAAAGCTGAAGATAAAGACGAGGCATTTCTTGACATATGGGTAAAAAAAGAAGCCTATGTGAAGTTTACGGGCATGGGTCTTTCGGGTATGAAAGACTGCGACGTGACGACACTTTCGGGCTTTGAAAAGATAGAAAACGACAGGGATTTAATAATATATATCTACAAGGAAAAATAATATGAGTGAAAATTTAATTTACGGTGCTAATATCACTGACTACGGTGCGGTGGCTGACGGCAAGACGGATTGCAGGGATGCATTTATCAAAGCGATCGAAAACGGTGAGAGCCTTATAGTTGTGCCTTACGGTAAATATATTATAAAAAAGACAATCAAACTGAATTCCAACACAAAAATACATCTTCATCCCAATGCACACATCATTTTCGACCATGAAAGCGATGAAAATGCACCACTCTTTTACGCAGAAGATGCAAGTTCTGTTGAAATCTGCGGAGGAAAGCTGGTAATACAAGACACAAGTGAAAAAAGAGTAGACAAAATGCTACACTTCAAAAACACAAGCTGTATCAGAATCAGAAATTGCGATATGAGTATGTTTGAATCAAATGCTGTTATACTCGATTCATGTGAAGATGTGCGTATTTCAAATTGTGTAATAAAAAGCTATTCTTTTGCCATTAGTCTTACAGGCGAATGTGATGACATTACCGTAAAAAATTCAGAAGTGTCTACCGCGGTTTTCCTCAATATTGGAGATAACGATAAAAAAGGAAACATTTCACAACTTAACATTAGAAACATTACACTTAAAAATCCTCTGCATTTTATTAATTTCTTTAACGGAACAGCAAGAAATGTGAGATGCGAAAATATTGAGGGAAAAATCGGTTTTTCTTTTGTTTCGGTTAACGATGGTTTTAACATGGAAGATGCCGACTTTGAAAACATAGATATTCACTCGGTTTCCCACTTTAACGGCGGATCTAATATCGCTTATTTCAATTTCAGGGGCAGCATCGACGGACTTGAAATTACCGGTTTCAAGCGTAACACCGAATGTGAAGCCGTCCCCTTTGTCCCCACCCTTATTTTCATGGCAAGTGACGACAGCAAAGTAATCATTGACGGCATGATGTTGGATAATGTCATAAACGCAAGAGCATTATCAAAGACGGTTGACATGACAACGGCACGTCTTACAAATCCGACAAACAAGTTTATTTATACACTTGAATGTGGAATAAAGAAAAATGATACACTCACAATCCCTCTCGGCGATTTTGATAATTTGACAATATACAAGAGGTAATTACAATGACAAAAAATCTTATGTGGTGCTATCTTGCACATCTCGGCTATAATATGTGGGCAGACATGGATGCTGCTGACATATTTGAAGGTACAGGCAGTCATGACATTGCTACAGACTACCTTCAGTTTGAAAGAGAAACATGGAACAAGGTTTCAGACAAGCTCGCAAAAGGCGGCTGCAACACAATCGTACTTGACATCGGCGAAGGTATAGTTCTCGATTCACACCCGGAAATTGCCGTTAAAGGCTCATGGACAAAGAAAGAGGTTGCAGACGAGCTTTCTCGTCTTCGCTCTCTCGGGTTTGAAGTAATACCCAAGCTCAACTTCTCATCAAGCCACGACGAATGGATGGGCAAGTATTCGAGAATGTTGTCTACGTCCGAATATTACAAGTTCTGCGACGATGTGATTGATGAAATATGCGAATTATTTGGAAATCCCAGACTTTTCCATCTCGGTATGGACGAAGAAGTAGCATCGGTTCAGGGCGGTTATACCTACACGGTTATCCGTGAAGGCAAGCTTTACTGGCACGACCAGAACAGACTTTTTAAGCGTGTTGAAAAGAACGGCTCACGTCCGTGGATATGGGCAGACTACATCTGGCACACAAAAAAGAGAGAAAAGATGTTCCTTGAGAACATGACAAAGGATGCTCTTTGCAGTATCTGGTACTACAGAGATTTCAAGGTACTTAATGACTGGCACGACGACTGCTGGAATGCGTACGAGCTTCTCGAAAAGCACGGCTTTGACCAATTACCTGCCGGAAGCAATGTCGTAATGCATGAAAACCTTGATCATATTGTAAATCATACAAAGAAAACCATTTCCCCCGAACATCTCGAAGGCTTTATGATAACGACATGGAAAGCCATGAGAAAAGAGAATGAAGCGAAGGTGCTTGAAACAGCCGACATTATAAATGAAGTTGCTGAAAAGTACAAGGGCGGTATCTATTAATCCCCGAAAGGACAAAATATGTGGTACACAAAAGACTTTGACGATTACGAGCTTTTAGACTGCTCCGACGGTGAGCGTCTTGAAAGATGGAAGGACATAATTCTAGTCCGTCCCGACCCCCAGGTTATATGGAAAAATGCTAAACGCCATCCTGCCTGGAAAAAATACAACGCAAGATACATTCGCTCATCAAAGGGCGGCGGAGCCTGGGACATAAAGAATCTTTCGGGCGACGAACTTAACGTCGGCTGGAATATAAACAGAAACGGTCTTACCTTCTGCGTACGTCCCACAGGCTTCAAGCACACAGGTGTTTTCCCCGAGCAGGCTTGTAACTGGGATTTTATCGACAGTAAAATAAGAAATGCAGGACGTCCCATTAGCGTACTCAATCTTTTTGGCTACACAGGCATTGCAACCATTGCTGCAGCAAAAGCAGGGGCTTCTGTATGCCATGTTGATGCGTCAAAGGGAATTGTGGCATGGTGCAAGGAAAACGCAGCTCTGTCGGGTCTCAAGGATGCACCCATACGCTACATCGTTGACGACTGCAAAAAGTTTATTGAACGTGAAATAAGACGCGGGCACAAGTACGATGCCATCATCATGGACCCGCCCAGCTACGGCAGAGGTCCCGGCGGTGAAATATGGAAGCTTGAAGACGACGTTGACAATCTTATTGCTCTCACGTCGGAGCTCATTTCCGACAATCCCTTATTTGTTATCATCAATTCCTACACAACAGGTCTTTCGGCTTCAACTGTAGGATATATAGCAAAGCTTCACTATGCCGACAAATTCGGCGGAACTGTAACAAGTGACGAAATCGGCATTCCCGTAACAACCACAGGTGCTGTTCTTCCTGCAGGAAGCAGTACAAGGTGGGAAAAGTAACAGACAGGAGGTACAACGTGAATAATAATCCTGAAAACAACAACGGTAACATTGACGATATTCTTGACATTCTTCAAAAAAAGAAGACAGAGGATATAAAAAACAACAATTACAAAGACGATGCCCCGACAAGAATAGATACTGACGCCACAAAGGCTGTTCCCAAGCAGACACCGGCAAAAAACAGCACGCCTCCCGCAAAGAATATTTCGCAGGAAAAACCCAAAGCCTCCGTTTATTCAAGGGGGTCTCAGGGCGGAGTCAGTCTTGACGACTTTGATGAGATCGTGGGCAGAAGAAATGCCCAGCCCGAAAAAAAGAAGAAAAAGCACATGTCCGGCGCCGCAAAGGTACTCATTTACCTTATATGCGTTATTGCCGTCAGCATTATTCTTTCGGTAACGGCGATAAAGGTCGGAAATGATGTCTTCGCCTTTGTAAAGGAAGACAAGGAAATTACTGTCAACATCAAGGAAAATGCAGACCTTGGCGATGTTGCAAAGGAGCTCAGTGACAAGGGTGTAATTAAGTATCCATCCATATACAGAATATACTCACATTTCAGAATGGACAAAAAGAGCTACTACACAGGCGGATTTATTGCAGGCGAACACAAGCTCAACTCAAATCTCGGCTATGACAAACTCATTTCACGCCTTGCAGAATCCAAGTATTCAACAGAGGTTGTAAGAGTTACCATTCCCGAAGGCTTTACTGTTTACGAAATCATAGACTTGTTCGTTGAAAAGCGTGTTATAAGCAAAGACTCGGTTGACGAGTTCAAGGAAAAGCTCAACACGGCATCCTTTGATTATGATTTCCTTGCAGATTTTAACGAAATCAAGGACGAAAACGGCAAAATCGAATCAGACAGAATCTATCTTCTTGAAGGCTATCTCTTCCCCGACACTTATGATTTCTATGTAGGAGAAAATCTTGACTCGGTTATCACAAAGCTTCTTAACAACTTTGACAGAAAGTTTGAAGATGCCTATTTTGACAGATGCGAGGAGCTGGGTCTTACGGTTGATGAAGTTGTGACACTCGCTTCAATGATTGAAGCAGAGGGTGACAACGCCGAAGACTTCTACAAGATTTCCTCGGTATTCCATAACAGACTCAACAATGCCGGCTCTTATCCCTTCCTGGATTCTGATGCAACAACCCTTTATTCATATCAGGGAAAAAAAAAGCAGCTCGAAGCCGGTGACAACAAGACAAGAGAACATCCCTACAACACCTATCTCAACAAAGGACTTCCTCCCGGAGCTATTTGCAATCCCGGCAACGAAGCAATCCATGCAGCCCTCTACCCCGAAAAGACAAACTACTATTTCTTCTATACAGACTCCGAAGGAAAAACAACCTTCTCCAACAGATTCGTTGACCACATAAATGCTTACAACTAAGAGGTAATAAATTGAAAAGACCCGAAATCCTATCCCCTGCAGGCAACTTTGAAAAAATGAAGTTTGCAATTCTTTACGGTGCAGACGCAGTTTACCTTGCAGGGACAATGTTCGGAATGCGAACGGCATCCGACAATTTTACAAGAGAAGAGCTTATCGAAGCTGTAAAATATGCCCATGAGCACGGTGTTAAGGTGTATGTTACGGTAAATGTTCTTCCCCATGAGGACGAAATACATCTTCTTCCTGACTATCTCAAGTTTCTTGAAAACGAGGCAAAGCCAGATGCACTTATAATTTCGGATTTAGGTGTATTCTCGCTTGCAAAGCAGTATTCTCCCTCCATTGAGCTTCACGTTTCGACACAGGCAAGTACGGTAAACTCCGAAGCCTGCAAGATGTGGCACTCTTTGGGTGCGACGAGAATAGTTTTAGCACGAGAGCTGAGGCTTTCGGAAATCAGAAAAATAAGAGATGCAATACCACCCGAGCTTGAGCTTGAAGCCTTTGTTCACGGTGCTATGTGCGTTTCATATTCGGGAAGATGTCTTCTTTCAAACTTTTTCTCAGGACGTGATTCCAACCGCGGCAACTGTTCACAGCCCTGCCGTTGGGAATACTTTGACAAGGAGCAGTATGCCGAAATCTTCGAGAAAAAGAGACCCGAGGAAATTGTATCCCTTGTACAGAACGAGCGAGGAACATTCATGTTCTCCTCAAAGGATATGTGCATGATAGGACACATCCCCGAGCTTGTAAATGCAGGCATTGACTCCTTTAAGATCGAAGGCAGAGTAAAGAGTGCCTACTACACGGCGGTAACGGCTAATGCCTACAAGACAGAGCTTTTGCGTTACATGGAAAATCCCGATTCTTATGTGTTTGACGAAAGTTTTATGAGAGAACTTGAATGTGTCAGCCACAGAGAATACGGCACAGGATACTTCTTTGACGAGCCGCAGGAAACTGCACAGATAACCAAAGACGGCGGATATATTCGCGACAAAGCGTTTATTGCGACGGTTGAAAGCTACGATGAAAAAACAAAGAGAGCAACGCTCATTCAGAGAAACAAGGCTCTTTGTGATGAAGTCTGCGAGCTCGTGTCCCCCGGTGTTAAGACTCGTGACATTATTCTTAAAGCAATGAAAAACGAAGACGGTGAGGATATCGAATCCTGTCCCCATCCCCAGATGAGATTCTCGATTGAAGTTCACGAGCCGCTGAAATTCGGAGACATTATACGAGGCAAATAATTATATAAAAAAGCCACGGCAGTGCCGTGGCTTTTGTGTTGGTTTAAATCTCAAGTCCTGCGTTCTTTACAGCCTTGAAAAGTGTCTTTTTTGTTTCTTCATCATATCTCTTCATGGGGAATGCGGCATTTCCGACGTTAAAGCCCATTTCTTCGAGAATCGCCTTGGTGCCGGGAATTGCTCTGTATTTCTTGAGCTCTGCAATAATACGGTCAGCCTTATTCTGCATTTCCTGTGCCTTTGCAAGATTGCCCTTTTCAAAATTATCGTAAACCGCTTTGATTATATCAAACATAAAGTTATATGTTGTACCTATACCGCCGTCTGCTCCTGCATTAAGTCCCATAAGCAGCATTTCATCGGGGCCGTTGATTATGTTCATTTCGCCGTTTGTGATATCTTTAAGGCGTATCATTTCGTAGTAATCCGAGCTTGTCCACTTGATTGCCGTGATATTGTCAATCTCAAACATTTTTGCCGCAATTTTTGCATTGAACTTAAAGCCTGCACCGGGGTTGTAGTAAATCATCACGGGAATATGTACGCTTTCAGCCAGCTTTTTATAATAGTTATAAACATCATCTTCATCATAGCCGAAAAAGAGAGGCGGTGTTGCTGAAATTGCATCTGCACCTATGTTTTCTGCATGCTTTGCCAGCTCAATTGCATGAGGAAACACAGTTGACGCCACCTGAATGATTACCGGTTTCTTTTTATTAACTGTCTTTACCGCTTCCTCGGCGAGAATCATTCTCTCCTCTTTTCTAAGAGCAAGACCTTCGCCTGTCGCTCCGCCCACATAAAAGCCGTCTGCTCCCTGACCTAACAGGTAGTCTATAAGCGAGTGAAGTACGTCAACCTTTACTCTTTCGTTTTCATCAAGTGGTGTTACAAGCGCAGGCATTATGCCTTTGAATTTAATCATTTTCAATTCTCCATTTCTGACTCATTACTATTGATTGTTCTCCCTCATTGGGTGTTCCGTAGAATACTGTAAGTAAGCTTCCGTCAGACAGCTCTACGGTTGACGGATATCCGCAGTCATTGCTGACGGGATTTGTGTAAAGGGTGTGTCCCGTCTCCCAAGTTTCGCCCTCATCACGGCTGAACATGACACCCACGCCGAAGGGCTCTTCAACATAGCCGTAGGTACAAAGAAGAAGTCCCGACGAATGTCTGAACAGGTGTGGCGGCACCCCTCCCATATCAGAAAGTATCTGACGGGGTTTTGTCCATGTTCTTCCGCCGTCACTTGATTTTGACTGGAAGATTGTATAGTAGCCTGCCTTCTGAACTCGCATATGGGTAAGCAATGAGCCGTCTTTCAGCAATATTGTATGCGGCTCGCAGGAGGTGGCGTTCTCACCTTTTGGGTTCTTTATGTTTTCTATACAGCCGAGATAGTGAAACTCGCCGTTTTTATCCTGAAGATATGCCCTTATGATATCCCCGTCTGTTCTGTCAAAGGGCCGTCCCACCCACAAAAGCTCGCCCGACGCCAGTTCGAGTGGTCCGTGAGGATTTGACACGGGACTTTTCTTTATTTCACCGAAGGTTACACCGTAGTCTGTACTCACCCTGTAGGTGACACCGAGATACTTTTGTTCTTCCTCATCCGTCACCGTATCGAGATATGCGTGAATATATGGGTTGTCGGTGGACTCCCTCTGAAACTTTCTTGTATTGGTAAAGGA
Organism: Clostridia bacterium; assembly: GCA_017620655.1. Taxonomy (GTDB): domain Bacteria; phylum Bacillota; class Clostridia; order Oscillospirales; family CAG-382; genus UMGS1387. The sequence continues at coordinate 44,260 of JAGAUT010000087.1, forward strand.
TGTAACAATGACGTTTGACTTACCGTATGCCAAAATTCCGCCGTCTCTGTCATCAAGCGGCGTATCAATTACGGGACAGGGGTTAGTGAAGGTTTCGCCCTCGTCCTCACTGTAGGAAATTACGGTTTTCCCAAACGGACACACATGACCCAGTCTGAAACCTGAGGCAACCACCGCAATTTTACCGTTCTGAAGACGGCATACGGTCGGCCAGCCAAAGTAGTTATGCTTGGAATCGGGGTTTGACATAACCGTTTTAACTTCACCTATAAGTTTTATTTTCATCCGTTTCACCTCAATCTCCGAATTTCCATTTTTGGCTCATTATAATTGCCTTTTCACCCTCTTTCGGAATTGCATAGAACACCGTAAGAAGGCTGTTATCTTTGAGTTCCACCGTCGAAGGATATCCCATATCGGGACTTACTGCGTTCACATAAATATCGTGGTCAATGTCCCATGTTTTTCCCTCATCGTCACTTATCATCACCCTGACAATATAAGGCTTTTCACGAAGGCAATAGGATGAAACGAGTCTCCCCGAAGAATGACGGAAAAGGTGTGGCGGAGCACCTCCGAAGTCGGACAGAATTTGTTTGGGTTTGCTCCATGTCCTTCCTCCGTCATGGGACTCGGACTGAAATATCGTAAAGTAACCTGCAAGCTGTACACGCATTTGCGTAAGGATACTGCCGTCTTTAAGCACTATGGAATGGGGTTCACAGGAGGTTGCCTTTTCGCCCTTGTCGTTGAAGACATCTTCGATTTCGCCCACAAGCTCAAGCTCGCCGTTATCGGGAAGTCTGTACGCTTTGATGCAGTCCTTTACTTCTCTATGGTTATAGGGACGTCCTATGAACATTAGGCTTCCGTCGGGCATCTCTAAGGGACCGTGGGGTATTGTGACGGGACACTTTTTAATTTCACCGAAGGTCACTCCGCAATCGGTGCTGATTCTATAGCTTGCACCGAGGTACTTTTCTTCCTCCTCATCCGTCACGGTATCGAGATAGGCGTGAACATATGGGTTGTCGGTGGATTTCCTCTGAAATTCTCTTGTATTATTGAATGATGTAACAATGACACCCGACTTTCCGTATGCCAGAATCCCTCCGTCTCTGTCATCGAGGGGCGTGTCTATTACGGGCGCAGGATATGTGAAGGTTTCACCCTCGTCCTCACTGTAGGAAATTACGGTTTTCCCAAACGGACACACATGACCGAGGCGGAATCCCGATGCAACAACGGCAATTTTGCCGTTCTGAAGCCGCACGGCAGTCGGCCAACCAAAGTAGTTATGCTTGGAATCGGGGTTTGACATTACCGTTCTGACTTGTCCTAAAAGCTTGATTTTCATATCAATCACCTTGACTTATGATGGTTTATCGTCTATAATTCTATTATAGTCAAAGAAAAGTCTATTGTAAATAGGCAGCAGCGACAATCGCAAAAAATAAATGTCGGATTAGGAAACATAGCATGTACAACGAACTGATTTTTACTGTATCAAATGAAAAACACAGGGTTTTCTTTATGAACGGTTTTCTCTCATCTTCAAGGGATACGGCATCAAATCTCCACAAGCATAATTTCCCGGAGATTCATTTTATTACAGGCGGAAACGCCGTTTTTCTTGTGGGCGAGTGCAAGAAATGTCTTAAAAGCGGCGGTATTATGATTATTCCGCAAGGCGAATTCCACTGCTGTATTCAAAAAGATAACGATGCGCTTCACAACGCCTTTCAGGTTGATTTAGATGTGAAAGAGGTCGGGACTGCCGACATCGGAAGCGGTGTTATTTCAAATCTGTTCTCCGAAATCGAAAGTCTCAAAAAGACGGGTGACTACTCAAAGGTTTCGGCATACGTATCGCTGTTTTGCAGTTATCTATGTCCCGAAGGAAAAAGAAGTGCCGCACCTGTTTCCGACTACGGTTTTATAATTCAGGAGTTTATTTCCATGAATTACAACAAAAGTATAAAGCTTTGCGACCTTGCAGGCGAGCTTCATCTGTCCGAAAGGCAGGCAGAACGGCTTGTGAAAACCTACACGGGAAACAGTTTCAAGGACGAGGTCAGAAAAATACGGATTAAGGTTGCACGTCAGCTTCTTTCTTCCTCTGAAATGGCACTTTCAGAAGTTGCGGAGTATGTAGGATATGAATCCTATGCGGGATTCTGGAAAGCAATGAAAAGCAATGATGTTTAAAAAGAGAGCCACGGCTGAGCCGTGGCTTCTTGTTTTATTTTAACATCCAACCGCTGAAACAACAGCAGAGTGTCTTTCTTCCCTCTCTTTAGTAAATACACCGGGATTATTAAGTTCTTCCCTAAACGATGCACCATCAAGTACAAAGGCATTTCCTACCTTCATTCCTGCGTGCCATCTCTGAGCATTTCCTTCGGTGCTCATTATCTGACATACATTAACACCGGGATAAACTACGAATATCTTTTCACCGTCATCGGAAAGCTTTGGAAGCGTAATCTCTTTATACAAAGGAAATGTTATTCTTCCGAAAAGTCCTTGAAGAAGCATAACATTCGCCCAAATAAATGCTGTGGTTTCTGAAAAAAACCTTATTCCCGAATCTTTGAATCGGTACGAAGGAATTATGGCAATACTGTATTTTTTGTTTGGTGTTATTATTGAAAACGGTGTATTGAAATCAATAATTCCGTCAACTGTATATCCGTTTTCTTTACAAATATCATAAATCTGCGTTTTAAGCGCATTTAATCTTTTTGTTTTGGATAAAATCATAATTACACCTCCGTGTTTATTATAACATAGTTACCTATTATTGTCAAAAATTGCTGGTTTAGCAAAATTCCCTTGTGTCGGAGTTTGACACAAGGGAATAATTCCAATCGAGAATATTACAATTTGTTTGCACTATAACCAAGTTGGTGCTAAATGCGAGTTCTTTTGGGTACTTTTCTACGAAAGAAAAGTACCTTCCGACTCAAGTGCCGCATAAAGAATACCAATCTTACCGCTTTCATAGGTAAGTCCGCCCTGAAGGTAAACGGTATATGGTGCAACGCAAGGAGCATCGGCAGACAGTTCAATTGATGAGCCCTGAGTAAAAGCTCCTGCCGCCATAACAACGGGAACGGCATATCCGGGCATATCCCAGGGTTCGGGAGTTACGTAAGAATCAACTGGACTTCCGCCCTGAATACCACGGCAGAAAGCAAGAAGCTTTTCTTCCGTCTTCATACTGATTGTCTGTATGATACAATGTCTTTCCTCTGTGGACTTAGGGCTTGTTTCATAGCCGAGGTTTTCATATACACGTGCCGCAAGGATTGCTGTCTTTATGCTCTGGCAAACAGTATGAGGAGCATAGAAAAGACCTTTATACATATTCTTGTTCTGCCCGAGACTTGCACCGCATTCCACACCGATGCCGGGACAGGTAAGTCTGTATGAGCAGAGCTCAACCGCCTTCTTTGTACCTGCGATATATCCTCCTGTTTCTGCCATACCGCCGCCGGGATTTTTGATAAGACTGCCCATAATCATATCTGCACCGTAGTATGTAGGCTCGTGCTCGTCGCAGAATTCACCGTAACAGTTATCGACAATTACAAATACATCGGGATTTACTTCGTGACAAGCCTTGGCTACAACACCGATTTCTTCGGCAGAAAGTGTTTTTCTTATATCATATCCCTTGGATCTCTGAAGGAATACGCACTTTACGTTTGAGTGGGATTTGAGATAATCTGTAACGGCAGGGATGTTTACATTGCCGTCAAGCATTTCAATCTGGTCGTATGAAACTCCGAAATCCTTGAGTGAGCCTGTGCCTTCTTCGCCTCTGATGCCGATGACTTCTTCGAGTGTATCATAGGGCTTGCCTGTGACGGAAAGGAGTATATCACCTGGTCTTAAAAGTCCGAAAAGACCGATAGCAAGGGTCTGTGTACCTGAAACTATATTATGTCTTACAAAGGCATCTTCTGCCTCAAAGACCTTGGCATAGATTTTATCAAGCATATCTCTGCCCTTATCGTCATAGCCGTAGCCGGATGTGCCTGCAAAATATGAATCGGAAACCTTATATTCACGGAATGCTTCCATAACCTTTTTCTGATTATTAAAAGCAATTTTTTCTACTCTTCCGAATACACCTTCGTCTATAAGCTCTTTTTCGCTTTTTTCAATAAGTTCTTCTATGTTTATCATTGTCTTTTCCTCTTAAATTCTGTTATTTGCTTTAAGATTGGCGACCTTAAGTATTGCCGCCTGTGTCTTGGCATCCTTGATTTCGCCGTTCATTACCATTTCTACAGCTTTATCAAAGGGGATTTTGATAAGGTCGAGAAATTCGTCATCGTCGGGATTTGCATCGCCGTATTTAAGATTATCGGCATAGTACATATAAATAACTTCATTTACATATCCGGGAGAGGGATACAGCTCACCGAGGAACACAAAATTGTCACTTTCGGCTCCTGTTTCTTCTTTCAGCTCACGTTTTCCGCAATGAAGCGGGTCTTCATCCTTACTGTCACGCTTACCTGCCGGGATTTCGAGAAGCTCTGTCATATACGGATAGCGAAACTGCTTGACAAAGATGATTTCATTGTTATCGGTAAGAGGCAAAACGCATACGCCGCCGTTATGCTCCACCACTTCTCTGGGGGCTTCGCAGCCATCGGGAAGTATTGCAATATCACGGCGAAGGTTAATAATTCTGCCTTCAAATATGTATTCCTGCGATTTTGTTTTTTCTGTGAGGTTCATATTTATTCTCCTTGTTTATAGTCAAATACAGGCACATAGTCTTTCTTTGCACTCGACTTATCCTGCATAAAGCCGTATTCAAAGCCGAGGGTGCGTACAAAGTTTACTACCTTCATATATTCAAGAGTTGTTGTTTTTCTGTTAATTTCGGGATAGTTCTTTGAAAGATGTGTCGGAAAATACTGGCACATTATGCTGACGGCAATTTCTTGCGGTTTTACCGTTTTTACAAGGTTATCAAACGCTTCTATGCTGTCCTTATACATTGACGGCAGGACAAGATGGCGAACCATTGTACCGCTTTTCATATGTCCGTCATCATCAATGGTAGGTTTTCCCGTCTGTCTTGCCATTTCTGCTATCGCTTTTACCGCAACATCAAAATAGTCGCCGCAACCCGAATACTTCTTGCTTATTTTGGGTGAATAATATTTCAAATCGGGTAGATATATATCAACATATCCGTCTAAAGCTTTTAGTGTTTCGATATTTTCATATCCTCCGCAGTTATAGACTGTGGGAATTTGAAGTTTATGCTTGACCCTGTCAAGTGCCAAAATAATTTTATCGGCATAATGAGTAGGGGTAACAAAATTTATATTAACTGCACCCATATCCTGTAATTTGAGCATTTCATCGGCAAGGGTATATACTGAAATTTCCGTTCCGTGAAGATATGAGGATATTTCGTTATTCTGACAGTATACACATCTCAGGTTACAGCCCGAAAAGAAGATTGTTCCTGAGCCTTTACCATAGGAAATGCAGGGTTCTTCCCATTCGTGAAGTCCTACTCTTGCAATGCGGACAGTGTCGGGACTTTGGCAGTAGCCGAGGCTTTTTGTTCTGTCAATATTACATTGTCTTGGGCAGAGGTTGCAGTTTTTTGCCATAAAATATTCAAGTCCACCTATTTTTCTTTTTATTATATCATAATTACACATTCATTTCAATACCAAAAGATACAAAAAGGAACGGCAGAACCGTTCCTTAATTATGACTGTATTTTTATTAAATCGATGCCATAAGCTCTTTTTCAAGAAGGAATTTGATTGAATCGGCAGCATCTGAAAGAGTTGCTTTTTCGACAGGAGTACCCAGCTTTGCACAATCGGTAAAGTACTTAAGCTCGTTGTAATATCCGCCGAGATCAGAAATATTTCCGGCCGCAGTGCCGCTTACAGCTAATTCTTCCTTTTCGATTGAAATGGGAGTTGCACCTTCATCTGTATAAAGAATAAAACTGTCAGCTGTCTTTTCTACTGTTGCCTTTTCAAAAACAACTCTGAAGGTTGCTTCAAAGGGATGAGTTCCGGGTAAGAACCATGTTCCTTCTACAGTTACAGGGAAATCCTTATACTGCATTATTGTGTTTATATACGAATTCTTTTCGCCTACAATATTTCTTACGCTTGCAAGTCTTTCGGGTTTTCCGAAAAGTGACAAAGCGTAATCAATATCATGTATATGCAAATCCTGTGCAGCGCCGCCGGACAACTCAGGAGTTCTAAGCCAATCCTTCCATCCCCATGTGGGTGTAGGGCTGATTCTTCTGAAATTGGCATTTACAATCTTACCGTAAATTCCGCTTTCAACAATTTCTCTGAGCTTTACATATTCATCCCAGAAGCGGATTACCTGTCCAACCTGAACAAAAGCCCCTGTCTCTCTCTGCTTTTCAAGAAGCATATCGCTTTCTGCCGATGTAAGAGTTACGGGCTTTTCTACAAAGACATATTTTACCTTTTCCATTGCAAGAGCTGTATACTCTGCATGAAGACATGTGGGAAGGCATATATCAATTATGTCAAGGTCTGCATTTGCAATAAGTTCCTTGCCGTCACCGAAAAGCTGTGCCGATGTGCCTTCAGCAAGCTCTTTAGCCTTTTCACTTCTGATATCAGCTATTGCACAGAGTTCCACGCCTTCTAAATTTTTATAACAGTTTGCGTGCATAGCACCCATAAAGCCTGCACCGATAAGTCCAACCTTAAGCATTCTTATTTCCTCCCAAGAATCGCATCCATAGCATTGGATGTGTTATAAATTATTGTTTCTGTATGATACTTGTAATTGGGTATCATTTCTGCAGTTACCCAGCCGTCATAGCCGACTTTACCGAGCATTTCCACAACTGCAGGATAATTTACATCGCCTGCAAGAAGGTCAACAAAACCGTGAAGACCGCCTGCTTCTGTTCGGTAGTCCTTGAAATGCACCTTTTTGATGCGTTTATTAAGGGTGGATATCCAATGTTCAGGATATCCGAATGCCAACGTGTTTCCGATATCAAGATAGCTTCCTACCCATTCGCTGTCAACAGCATCAATAAAGCTTCTCATTTCAAGAGGAGAAAGAAGGAACTTGTTCCATACGTTTTCAAGTCCGATTTCAACCTTGTACTGTGCGGCGTATTCCTTTACCAGTTTTACTGATTCAAGACTGCGGTAATAGCTTGTTTCATAATCTACTATCTTGCCGGGTGCAGCAAATTCCGCATTTACACAACCCGGAATTACAAGGATAGATTCACAGCCGAGAACAGAAGCACATTCAAGCTGTTTTTTTACAATATCACGTGCCTTGATTCTCACTTTTTCATCATCGTCATTGAGGAAATATGACCAATAAAGTCCGCTTGCAACGCTGTAAAGCTCAATTCCGTTATTACTTGCCTGTTTTTTAATTTCAAGCAAATCCTTTTCGGTTGAGTTTAATGTGATTTCTCCGTTCTTCTCGTCAAGAGCAACCTCAACACCCTCAAAACCTGCCTTCTTTGCGAGAGCAAAGCTATCATTCAAAGACATTGCTGGAAACGACCAGATGCTTATTCCTTTTTTCATACAAAAACCCCCTTGATTTTATTATTGTCTATGCTATAATTGTATTTGGTAAGTGGATTTTCGTACAGTCATTTTTGTGCACAAAACGGATACAATTGTATATTCGGAGGAAATTGTTGTGGAAAAGAATTATATTAAAACACGACCCAAAACAGTCATTGATATCACAAGAATCGTGACAATACATTACTATGAATTCGGGCAAAGCTTTGTATTTAACGGTGAAAGCCACGATTTTTGGGAAATGGTATATGTAGACAAAGGAAGTGTTGCAGTACGCAGAGACAACGAAGAAGAGTTTATACTCACGCAAGGTAATGTATTGTTTCACAAGCCAAATGAATTTCATGCCATAAGAGCACACGAATCATCTCCAAACTTTTTTGTAATTTCATTTGTATCATCCTCAATGGCGATGGTGAATTTTGAACGTTTTGAGGCATCTCTTGACAAGGTACACAAAAGTCTTGTGTCTGAAATCATAAAAGAAGCTGAAAAGTGCTACGTCATTCCAAAAAACGAGACTGAACTGAAAAAGCTTATCCGTCAAAAAAACCCTCCTCTCGGAAGTGAGCAGTTAATAAAGAGTTACCTTGAGCTTTTACTTATTTATTTGATGAGGACAAAGAAAAAAACACAGGATATTCCTGTGTTACAGCATGATGAGCACGAACCACTTATAAGTGCTATAAAAGAATATATTTTGTCACGATGCCAAGAGAACATACGAATTGATGAAATCTGCCGTGCATTTGGTTACAGCAAAAGTTTTTTAAGCCGATTCTTTAAAGAGCATACGGGAGAAAGTCTTGCATCGTATGCAAACAAAATGAAAATCAATAAAGCAAAGGAACTACTCAGAAACAGCAACATGAATATTACGCAAATATCACTGCTTCTCTCATTTGAAAACCCTCAATATTTCGCAAGGGCATTCAAGCGCCAATGCGGTATGACACCTACCGAGTGGAGACGAAGAGCACACGTGTAAAACACGTTAACAATTACGCCTTCTACGCTTTGTTTATTACTTTTACATTCGTGAGGTCATAGCTCATTTCCAAAAGCCAGAAGATTTGCTCAGGGCTTGTTTTATCGGTAAGCTCCACAGTTATCCAATGATTTTTGTTCATATGATAAGCAGGATATACACCGTCGTTTGCAATCAGCGAGCCTATAAGCATAGAGTCGGCTTTGAGGTTTACGACACTTATTTTGCCGTCCTCACCAAGTCCGAGCTTTGATTTTGGAATATCCATTATTACGGCAAACCACTTTTTATTATTATCGTGGCGGTAGACGGCAAAGGAGGGTGCAGACTGCCAGGGATATTCGGCAAGGCTTGAGTATTTTTCGGTTATGTAAGAGTCGAGTTGTTGTCGGGTCATTATGTCACCTGCCATGTAAAACGATATATATAATTATATCATCAGGCAGAATAAATTTCAACAAAAATGTCTGAATCAAGCACAATTGTTACAAAAAAACGGGGCAAAATATGAGTTTTATGGGAATTTGCGAAAAATGAGAAAAATGGCAAAAAAATCAAAAAAAGCTCTTGACAAGTCATTTCTTTTATGATAGAATAATTGAGCGCGGTTGAGGGAAGCCTAATCGCAGACAACAAAATATGGCGGAATAGCTCAGCTGGCTAGAGCATCCGGTTCATACCCGGCAGGTCGTTGGTTCAAATCCGACTTCCGCTACCAGGCCCGTTGGTCAAGCGGTTAAGACACGGCCCTTTCACGGCTGTAACATGGGTTCGATTCCCGTACGGGTCACCAAAAAGCAGAGTACACTTTTGTGTGCTCTGTTTTTTTATTTATTATTTAAGTGGGAATCGAACCCGATGTCGTAACCACATGCCAACCAATTTATGAATAATTGAGTCCTTGTCTGCCAAAATCACCAAGCAATAATTAAGTAAAAAAATGCACCTCTTTGACTTTCAATCAGTCAAAGAAGTGCACTTGCATTATTCTTTTAAAAATTTATTAGCATTAATGTCAGTCGCCTTCAAGTATTATATATCACCCATATCTGGAGTTGGTGTCTCACCAATCTCATCATCTCTCCAGCCCTCTTTTAATTTGACAAGATACTGCGATGCTTCCTCCGGATTTGCTTTTGATGTATCTACTTCCATCTCAAATAAAATATTTGTTCCCGAGTAATCATCTTTTGCAGTTATTTCTCCTGTTTCATTATCTATATTAAAATGTTCGTTGTTAATAAAGAAGCTGTCTGTTACCGCCAGATATATTTTCTGGTCTGCGAAGCATTCTATGCTATCCATTTCGATAATACGATACAAAACGCCGTCAATAATATCTTCAGTATAACTACCATGCATAGAAGCTATATTATATTCCCACGGATTAAGACCTTGAATAAGTGGGGTTATCATTAAAGGCTCGCCAATTGTCATAGGGCTCTTGTCCGTTTTTTCGACTGCTACGACAGCATAAGTTCTTTCGAGTATTATATCCCAAGAGTAGCCTTTGAAATCACTCAAATCATTGCCGGAAACAACACCTAACAGAGATGCGGTATATTTTCCGTCTGTTAAAGTTTGTGCATCAAAATTAGTATTTTCAAATGATGAGGCAAGTTTATTGTCTCCAAGATTGCGTGCAACCTCGCTCGGTGTTAAAAAATGTACTGCTGCAAAAACTGTAATGCCAAGCAAACAGGTAATTGCTGCTGCAAGTAATATTGATTTTTTGATAGTGTGTCTATTTTTCGTCATTGCAAATTCCTCCGTTTTTATATCGAAAGGAGTTGCCATAACGGATTTCGTTACTTCTGCGTGCTTTCGCAATCTGTTTTCTAATTCAGATGTTTTCATTTATAACATCTCCTTCCAAATGTTTTTTTAGTTCTGATAGTGCTTTTTTAGTTTTGTATTCTACTGATGAAACTGGTTGTTTCAATGCTTTTGCCACTTCCTTATAGGTCATTTCGTTATAGAAACGAAGCGTAATGTAAATTGACATTTTGGGATTCATTTTACAAATGCAGTCTATAATGCCCATTTCATCTGTCGGCATATTGTAGAATACATTAAGTGTATCCGTGAATTCTTCTGTAAATCGCCGTTTTTTTATGTAATCTTTACTCTTGTTAATCACAATACGAGTTAACCAAGTTTTGAAGTATTCTTTATCTCTTAACGTATCATAAGCTTTCAATGCTGAAAGTATGGCTTCCTGCACACAATCCTTTGCATCTTCGGTATTATGCAAATAGCCGAGTGCAACTAAGAATAAAGATTTTTCACATTCTTTATATTTCTGTTCGAACAGTTCGTACACTTTGTATCCTCCTTTCGTCTTTGTAAAAGCTTTTACACTTATTAGACGATTATAAAACCAAAAAATCCAAAAAACACAAAAAATAATTGTATTTTGATAATTATAACATATATCGCCTCTGAACAACAGTTTTGATTTTTCGCAAAAAAGACAATTCCATTATAAATAATCGTCGGCAATTCCACTGCTTATTGTATTAGAGTTAACTTTGCCATAACATTATAGTGCTTTTTCTTTTTTCACTTGTATTTATCTTTCATTCATGCTATACTTATTACACAAACCTACTGCAAAGGAGAAGTCTTATGTCAACACCCTTTCGACTATTCTATGACAAAGAAGCCCCTTTCGGCTTTGAAAACAGAGACAGAGTTCCGGACACAAGCTACGAACAGATTTTCAAAAATATTGACGATGGCTGGGAACGCTGGTCTCTGCCTCTCGGCAACGGATATGCAGGAATCAATGTTTTCGGCAGAACCGAGACCGAAAGAGTACAGATTTCCGAAAAGACTCTGCACTTCCCTCATATAAGCTGGCACAACACAAAGGGCGGTCTTAATAGTTTTTCCGAAACGTACATAGACTTCGGTCATCCCTTTGAAAGAGTTAAGAACTATCAGAGATGGCTCGACCTTGAAACTGCCGTTTCTGGTGTAAAGTACGAATTTGACGGCGTTACATATGAAAGAAGTTATTTTGTTTCCTACCCCGACAAGTGCATTGTTATAAAGCTTTCCGCATCTGAAAAAGGCAAGCTTTCCTTTATTCTCCGCCCAACTGTTCCCTACAAGCAGGACTTTGCAAAAGCACCCGACGACGGAGCAAAAAAGACGGGTGAAGTTATTTCATATGTCAAGGACAATGTCGGCGTGGTCGAACTTTCGGGCAATATGTCGTGCTACGACATTGACTTTTTGGGTATTTACAAGGTGTTTTCCGACGGAAATGTGACTGCTGACACAGTAGAGCACACATATGTTGATACGTCGGAAACCGAACATACCGACACCAACGGTGTAATCAAGGTTGAAAATGCAGAGAACGCATTGATAATCGTTACTCTCGGCACAGACTATGAACTTTGCCCTGATACCTTTACAAAGCCCGAAGGTCACAAGCCAACAAATTTCACCACGCTCGCCGACACAAGAAAAAAGGTCGAGGATGAAATGGCTCTTATCGAAAGTGCCACCTCTACCCTCTCGGTCGATGAAAAGTATGAGTATCTGCTTTCACGTCATCTTGAAGATTACAAGGTGCTTTTCGGCAGAGTAAGTCTTGAGCTTGACTTTGACAAAGAGGATTTAGAACTCACCACAGACAAGCTTTTATACAAATACAAAGAACAGGATAAAAGTGACTGTTCAAGATATCTTGAGGCACTCTATTTCCAGTATGGCAGATACCTGCTTATTGCTTCATCACGTAAAGGTGCACTTCCCTCTCATCTTCAGGGTGCATGGAACAGGTACAGAATATCACCGTGGTCATCGGGTTACTGGCACAATGTAAATGTTCAGATGAACTACTGGCCTGCATTCTGCACAAACCTTGCCGAGACATTTGAAAGCTATGCCGACTACAACAAGGCATACATGGATGCGGCAAAAATGAATGCAGACTCGGTTATGCGTACTCATTTTCCCGACAAATACGACGGCGAAGGAAACAACGGCTGGTGTATTGGTGTCGGATGCTACCCCTATCACATAACGGGCGACAGGTCGGCAGGACACCTTGGCTTTACAACCCAGCTTTTCTGGGAATATTATCAGTACACGGGCGACAGAGGTATTCTCGAAAACATTGTATTCCCTGTACTTTTAGAGGCGGCAAGATACATCACAAAGTGCGTTGACAAAGAAGACGACGGGAAGTATCTTGTACAGCATTGCGACAGTCCCGAAATGTTCGTTGACAAGGTATGGTACTACACAAAGGGTACAACCTATGCACAGAGCTTTGCGTACCTAAACAACTACCACACCCTGCTTGCGGCAAAAGAACTTGGAATACTCGACAAAGCAGAAGGCAAATATGAAATATTAAAAACAGTAGCCGAACAGCTTGAAAACTACGACCCGATTATCATAGGTCTTTCGGGACAGGTAAAGGAATTCCGAGAAGAAGACTACTACGGCTCTGTCGGTGACGAAAAGCAGCACAGGCACATATCCCACCTTGTGGGACTCTACCCGGGAAATCTCATAAACTCCACAACTCCCGCATGGCTTGACGGTGCAAATGTTGTTCTTGAAGGTCGAGGTGACAAGTCTACAGGCTGGGCGGTTGCTCACAGAATCTGTCTCTGGGCAAGAGCTAAGAAGGGAAACCGTGCCCACGATTTACTTAACGTAATTCTCGGAATTAATACGGCAACAAACCTCTGGGATTTGCATCCGCCATTCCAGATTGACGGCAACTTCGGTGCGGCGGCAGGTATATGTGAAATGCTCCTTCAAAGTCAAGCAGGATACATCGAGCCTCTCTGTGCGCTTCCCGACAATTGGAAAAACGGCTCATATTCGGGACTCTGTGCAAGAGGAGGATTTGAAGTATCTGCAAAGTGGAATGAAGGTTGCCTCACATCCCTTTCTGTTCTATCTAAAAACGGCAAAAAATGCGGCATTTCCTATCCGAATATCGCAGGGTGCAAGGTTATTGACGGAAACGGAAATGAAATTTCCTTTGTAACAGACAGCGATTGTCTTATATGGTTTGACACAAAGGCGGGACAGCAATACACCCTTTGCGGCTTTACCCCATTTGTAAAACCCGAAAAGCCTCTCGATTTGAATTATGCTTATTTCGAAGGTAAGTTTTCCTTTGTATGGGAAGGAAACAGTACAAAGTACAGGGTATATGCCGCTTTTGAGAGTGACAGGAAATATACACTAATCGGCGAAACATGTGAACCTTCATTGGTTTACGAGCAGCAAAAAGTATGCCGGACCACTTTCAAGATAGTTGCTGTTGACAGCCGCGGCATCGAAAGCGACGGTGCAATCTCCTACTTCAATCCGTAGAATACGAGGTAAAATACATGAAACAAAAACAACTTGACGAATTAAAAGCAGTATGTAACCAATGCAAAAAATGTCCTCTGTGCGAAACGAGGACAAATGTGGTATTCGGTTCGGGAAATGCCAATGCGAAAATTCTCTTTATCGGCGAAGCCCCCGGCAAAAGCGAAGACGAGCAGGGTCTTCCCTTTGTCGGTGCATCGGGAAAGCTGCTTGACAAATACTTAGATGCCATCGGACTTTCAAGAGAAGACGCTTATATAGCAAACATCCTAAAATGCCGTCCTCCGAACAACCGTGACCCAAAGCCCGAGGAGGAAGAACAGTGCATCGGATATCTTCGTGAACAGCTTCGCATTATTAATCCTACGGTTATTGTTTGTCTCGGAAGAATATCGGCGTTCAAGATTATAAAACCGGACTTTAAGATTACGCAGGAACACGGCAAGTGGTTCAAGAAGGGTGACTATCTGATAACTGCCGTTTATCATCCCTCGGCACTCCTGCGCGACCCCAGAAAACGCGACGACATGATGCGTGACTTTCTTATTATCAAGGACAAGATTGAGGAATTAGGTAAATAAACAAAAGGACTCCCGCAGAAATCTGCGGGAGTTTTCATTAGCATTCTGTTTTTCCATAAGCCTTGCTTATTATCTGTTCTTTTATTGGGTTACCGTTTATAATATCCTCTTCGGTGAATTTACAAAGAATTATTTCCTTTGCCCCTGTTCTATCGTGGTCATACACAAGATAAACCGTATCATTATAAGCATCAGCATCGGGGTAGGTTGTATGGTCGCCGAAATTGATGCAGTTTTTATACTTCCAGGTAACACCGTCATCCTCGGAAAGGTAGGCCGTCATCACTTCTCTTTGCAAGTTGTGGTCATTATTTATAAGCAATACCCTTCCTGATGGAAGTTTTGCAACATAGAAACGTGAATTTGGATTTGGAATATCGGTCGCTTTTCCGTCGCCAAAGCTTTTTCCGCCATCCTTTGAAACAGACTCGGCTATATATCCTTTTTCGGTGCGTGCCAGCATTACAATTGTCTCATCTTTCCTTTGATACGCCATTGTTTCATCATAGGTATTTCCGATTTTTTTACCGCCGAGATGTTTTTCAAACGTCTGTCCCTTATCATAAGAAAGTGAATAGGCGTACCTGTCATAAATCTGGGCATAATTACAGTAGAGATATGCACCGTTTTTGAGCACAGTCGGTTTACAACGAAGGAAACCGTCAAACAGATATCTCGGATTTGAAAACACAAGTTTATCGGCATCGGGATTCTCGCAAGTTATCTCCCATTCGGCATGGGTATAGTCACCAAAGGAATAACCGTCTACATACACGGTATCCCCCTCCCAGATTTTCTTGCCGAAATCCTCAGGAGAATTATGTATCTCAGCCTTATCCACATTATTCTGCACCCAGAATATATGAAGAACGCCCTCAGGGTCAACCCAGAGCTGAATGTCAAGAGCATGAATCTGAAGTTCTTTTGAGCTTGGAATTACAACGCACATCTGAGACCATGTTTTTCCGTTATCATCGCTAAAGTGTACAAGGTTATAGTTATCCATATGCGGTTCATTAAAACCGCCTGCATACCATGCGACAAAGATACGTCCGTTTTTTGTCATTGCTATCGAAGGACAGCCCTGATATTCACGGCGTTTCTCATCATAATCTTCGGGGTTCGGGTCAACTATAACAGGGCATGAAACCTTATTTGCATTATCCATAAAAACACTTCTTTCGCTTATATACGTCATAAAACTTCTCCCGCAGAAACCTGCGGGAGTTTTCTTATAATTTTTTACGCTTCAGGAAGCATTGTTTCAAGTATTGCCTTCTGCTCATCGGTAAGATATTCATAGCTTTCGCTGTCTTTTACTGCCTGTGCCGACATATTAATACTTGAACTCGTGGTGTCGCCGTAAAGAATTACCGTTTCACCTTCACTTACAAACTTAACGTATGCTCTCGCAACAAGCTCGGTAGCATAGTTTGCCTTGGGGATGTTAAAGACAACACCCGTAAATGTGATTGTATCATCATCCTTGGAAAGGTAAATATCCGTTTCAGAGTCGTATGCAACACCGATTACTTTTCTTCCTTTAAAATCAAAAGTAAGTTCTTGGCTTCCAAGCTCATCCTTTCTCGCCACGATAAAGCCGTATTCAAAGCAATAATCACGTTTAAAGGCTTCGATGGATGCTCTGAAGCGAAGACCGGAATCGCTCAGTCTTACGCTCTTTGTATCAGTAACATCCATTGCTCCATAAGACTTTGCTACGGTTCTGAGGCAAGGAATGTCATCTGCTTCTGACATATACCACATGTTATTAAAGTCAAATCCCAATGTAGCAGAATAAAACTCTTGTGTTTTGAAGTTTTCAGAAGCCGTGGCAGTTGCAAGTGTATTGACAATAACTTTACCTACACTGCCGTTCACTGTCTGGGAAGAATTTCTGTAAATCTCGGTTTTAGTCACTGTTCCCGAGCCGTCAACCTTGGCAATAAAGCCGCCGACATATACATTTTTAGGTGCTTCACCGTATGCATTTCCGAATGCAGCACAATTTTCAAAATGATATGTTGTTACAGCCGCAAGCTCGGATTCCTCATCTTCACTTGCCCAGCCTGACCAGCCTGTTTCATCCTTGTTGACATATGCCGCAAAGCCCGCAACGGTGGATGAAATAGTATTTGATATGAGCTTGACATCACCAAAGCTTACACAATTCTTAAATGTAAAATCTTTTGACGAGCCTGCCTTTGCATATGCAACCAATCCGCCAACATAGCTGTCGCTTACAGCCTGTGCATCAAATGACATATAGCTTACGCAGTTTGTTACCTGCAGATTTCCGCTTTCTGCTTTGACCTGTCCGACAATACCGCCGGCATATACCGTATTACTGTCTTTTAAAACAATATCGCCATCGGTAGAACAGCCCTCAATTGTGACTGTTTTGGAAGAAGCAGGCATAACATTACCCACGATACCGCCAAAAAACTTGAGGTCGGAATAATTTCCTATCGTTTCCATATCCTTATAGGATACAGAAAGATTCTTGACAGTACCGTCTGTCATATAACCGATTATACCGCTGTTTTCAACATTGTTGATTGAAACATTGTAAATAGAGTATCCGTTACCGTCAAAAGTTCCAGTAAAGGGGTATGAAGATGTTCCGAAAGGAACAAGGACCGCATCGGCAAAATCCACATTTGCGGTAAGCTTATAGTATTTTGAGCCATAAGAAGCATTGTCGTTTTTGATGAGTGCCGAAAAGTTATTAAACTCAACAGTACAGGAAATCAAATAAGGTGATTCCTCTGTTCCGTCACCCATTAATCGAACAAGTTCTTCCGTCTCATCAGCATAGGGAGTTTCCTCTGCCGTATCAAAAACAGTCACCACACTCGGCGAAGCAAGCGCTGTAAGAGACATTACTGTTAATACAAATATCGCAATCAGAATTTTTGTGATACTTTTCATTGTTTTCTTCCTCATTAATAAAATTTAGAGAACCTCAATCATGCTTTCGTCCCAGATTTCGGGTGCTTCATAGCCCATGAGGTTAACGAGGGTTGCCGCAATATTAGAAAGACCGTATGTGTCCTTTTCGATTACCTTATAATTATCTGCAAACTTATTATCATAGATAATGCAGGGAACGGGATTTAAGGTATGGCTTGTTTTGGACTTCATATTACCTTCCTTATCAAGCTTAGGTTCGCCTGTCTTCTTATCGATTTCGCACATTTCATCTGCATTACCGTGGTCTGCTGTGATAAGTGCAACACCGCCAAGCTTATCAACAACTTCTAAGATTCTTGCAAGCTGAAGGTCGAGTGCTTCAACAGAAACAACAGTCGCAAGGTAGTTACCTGTATGACCTACCATATCGCCGTTGGGGAAGTTTACACGCATAAATCTGTACTTACCTTCATTTGCCACTTCAATAAGTCTGTCTGTAATTTCAGCACACTTCATCCAAGGTCTCTGTTCAAAGGGAATTACGTCAGACTTGATTTCCTCATAAGTTTCTGTTTCTTCGTCAAACTTACCGCTCTTATTTCCGTTCCAGAAGTATGTTACATGACCAAACTTCTGTGTTTCACTGAGGGCATACTGTGTAACGCCTGTATTTGCAAGATATTCGCCCATTGTGCCCTTGATTTCAGGAGGAGATACAAGATATCTTGAAGGGATATGAAGGTCGCCGTCATATTCGAGCATACCTGCATAAGTTACTGCAGGAACTCTTACTCTGTCAAACTTATCAAAGTCCTTATCATCAAATGCCTTGGAGATTTCGATAGCTCTGTCGCCTCTGAAATTATAGAAAACAACGCTGTCGCCGTCTTCAATTGTTCCGACGGATGTGCCGTTTTCAGCAATAACGAAGGGAGGAAGGTCCTGGTCAATACAGCCGAGTTCGCTTCTATAAGTTTCAACAGCTTCCTTTGCTGAAGCAAACTGTCTGCCTTCACCGAGTACGTGTGTCTTCCAGCCGCGTTCTACCATGGACCAGTCAGCTTCGTATCTGTCCATTGTGATATTCATTCTGCCGCCGCCGGATGCAATCTTAGCTTCGAAGCCGTCACCGTTAAGAGATGCGAGGAATTCTTCAAAGGGATTTATATATTCAAGTGCAGATGTTTCACCAACATCTCTGCCGTCGATGAGGATATGAACTCTTACATTCTTGATGCCTTCAACCTTAGCCTGTGCGAGCATTGCCTTGAGGTGGTCAATATGAGAGTGAACATTACCGTCGGAGAAAAGGCCGATAAAGTGAAGTGTCTTACCTGTGTCCTTGACAGATGCGATTTCCTTCCAGGAATCGGAATTGAACATAAGACCCGATTCAATGGAGTTTGAAACAAGCTTTGCGCCCTGTGCGAAAACCTGACCTGCACCGATTGCGTTATGACCTACTTCACTGTTTCCCATGTCGTCATCGGAAGGAAGACCTACTGCCGTTCCGTGTGCCTTGAGCTTGAGGCAGGGGTACTTTGACATAAGCATGTCAAGGGTAGGAGTTCTTGAATTCTTGATTGCATTGGAAATGTTATCCTTGCCAAGACCTATACCGTCCATTACGATACAGAATACAGGTCTCTGCTTTGCTTCTGCATCACCGTTTTTAAATGTAAGTGACTTGAGTACTTCTTTCATTTTTCTAACCTCTCTTGATATATATAATTTTTTTGAAAAACATTTTTAACGTCTGTGATTTGCAATTCTCAGCACAGATTCATAGCCTTCTTTGGTCATAATCTTCTGAATACCGTCAATTACACAGTCCAAAGGACGCTTTGCCATGTAGACATTGACCTTGGTCTTTTCGCTTATAAGCTGAGGAAGTCCCGGCAAAAGTGCACCGCCGCCTGAAATTGTAATGCCGCCGGTATGTATATCGGCACAAAGCTCGGGAGGTGTGATTTCAAGTGTTGCCCTTATTACATCCACAAGCTGATTTATGACGGGTGTTATAGCAACTCTTACCTCGGAGGAATAAATGTTGAAGACAGACGGAAGACCCGTGATAAGATTTCGTCCTCTTACCTCAAGCATGCCGAAATCCGCATTCTTATGGGCAGAGCCGATTTCCTTCTTTATTTCCTCTGCCGTCACTTCGCCGATTACAACATTGAACTTCTTGCGGATATATTCGACGATAGCTTCATTGAGCTCATCCCCCGCAACTCTCAGAGACTTTGACACAGCAAGTCCTCCTGCAGTCACAACTGCAACCTCCGTCGTGCCGCCGCCGATGTCAACAATCATGTTGCCGACAGGTGTCTTGAATGGAAGCCCTGCACCTATTGCCGCTGCCACAGGCTCTTCGACAATCGCCACAGCCCCGACGCCAACCTCAAAGAGTGCGTTTTCAAGTGCACTGTACTCAATCTCCGTTACACCGTAGGGAATGCAGACTACAACCTTAGGTCTTGCGAAAAGATTCTTTGACATTGCCTTTCTCACAAAATGGGAAAGCATTGCAAGAGTCAGTTCAAAATCCGAGATTACGCCGTCACGGAGCGGTCTTACAACAGAGATATTCGCCGCTGTTTTTCCTACAAGATTTTTTGCATCCTGCCCTATTGCTATTATTTCTTCTGTTTTAATATCATATGCCACATAGGAAGGCTCTCTTATTATGACTCCCTTTTCAGGGGTGCATACAAGGGTATTTGCCGTACCCAAATCTATTCCTATGTAGCCGCCGGAAATAGCTGCCATATGGCTGTTTTCCTCCTACTAAATGTTATCCCTGTCGTTTGCAAGGCTCTTTACAGTTTCCTTGCACTTTTGACCTGTAAGGCTCATGGGGGTAAGTGTAGTTGTCACTTTTGACTGTCCGTCAAGCATGCTCTTTATGAGAAGCTCATCGTGCATACTCATATTCTTATCCGCATCCACCAAGGCATACGGACCGTTTTCTCTGCCTGAGAATATTGTATTTGCAATAGAATTCTTGCCCTCACACGGCATGACAAGGGGATTTCTCATTACGATTGATGACATAAGGCTGCAGAGAATACTGTCTTCTCTGTCAAGCTTTGCATTTGACATATTTACGGGTATTCTTCCGTCTGAAAGCATTTCACAGAAGCTGTTGAAAATTGCTGCATTCTTACCCGAACGTCTGATTATTCTTGAGTCCTTGACATTGAGGCTTGTGAGAATATATGTCTTTTCTGTCTTTCTGTCGGCAATGCAAAGATATGCTTCGGGTATGGGTTCGTCCTTACCGATGCCGGCATATCCGAAATCCCATCCGATTCTTGCTTCCTTATCTGCACCGAAGCAGGCACTGACAACAAGGCTGTCATACTGCTTCATATAAAGTCTGTCGGGAGTGCAGACCGCAACCCTGCCCTCGAGTCTTGCCTGTGCAAGTACCTTATTCTTCTTCGAAAGGAGGTGGAGAAGTCTTTCGAGATTTGTACACTGTTCCTTTGTAAAGGCCGTCAGTGCCACGCGCTTTGTTCCGTCCTGAAGAAGCGAGGACGCCTTCACCATGGAATGCTCGGCTTCCGTCATATTGGTTCTGGTAGTTGTTCTGTCATATGTTCCTGTCATGCGGACAACCTCAACATTTGAGGTGTTATCCGAATTGATACACGACACCTTTTCACCGAATGAACCGGAATTCAGCCATGTAAAGAGAGAAATATCCCTGTTCTCGACAATTGAAGAAACGTTATATACAGGCACCTTTTTGCTCATTTTTGCACACAGCTCGCTTCTGCCTGTTCTTGACATATTCACAAGCATGCTTCTCTTACCGAAGCAAAGTGCAGGAAGCATTGTGTAGCCGTTATTCTTATTATCCACCGCAATTACAGTATCAAATTCAGCATCAAGAGGAAGCACCTCAGACAGAATATTCTTTGTTACAACAATTACGGGAAGTGCCGTCTTAACAAGCGAGGCGTTATTTGTATAATAGTCGATGAATGAAGTCTTTTCATACATACCCGGATTCACCGCAGGCATCTCTGATGCTATCTTCTTTACCGAGTTCATATACGCACCGAGCACATTTTTACCGGAAATCTCGCCTGCAGAGGTGATGAGTTCAATGTACTTATCCTTTGCCCTTGCAAGCTTTTCCTCGGAAAAGCCCTTCATGCTTTCCTCTCTTACGCTTTCGGCGATGGGAAGAAGCAGGCTTCTTGCGAAAATCCTGTCAACGTTTGAGCATGCACCGTGTTCATCGATATACTTCACAAAATGTGGAAGTATTTCGTTTGCCAATGATGATTTTTCTTTCCAGTCCGCCCAGACGTCGGCTATTTCAATGTTATCCTCAATACCCTGAAGATATTTACCGAGACCGTCAAAGCTGAGTGCGCCCGATTCAAACACAACATCGTCAAAGCTGAGTCCCATAACGCCCGACACAACGTTGAGATGGCTGTATTCGCCCGAGTAAAGCTCGGCAAATCTTGCCCTTGCGACGGTAATACGTCTTGCAAGAGAAGCATCTATGGGAATTACGGATATAAGTCTGAAGACATTTGATAAAAGTCTTGCGTTATTTGCTTTATTGGAATTGATTGCATCCACAAGGTATGACGCCTTTTCGGAAATCTTTGCAAGCTTAGATGTTTCCTCGTCGTCAGGAGTGCCGTTTGTACTTTCATTGAGTCTGAACATACACTCCTTATACTCATGCAAAAGCTTATAAATATCAGCAATCTTATGCTGCTGGAAATCGCTCTTTCTGCCCGAATCCACATACTGCATAAGCAAATCCTGACTGTTTTTCTTGACAATGAACTTCTTGAGGAAGCCCTTTTCGCCGTCATCCTCAAGTTCTTCCCTTACAAGAAGGTTTTCAACGTCCTCGAAGATTTCTTTGCTGAAGAAGTTGAGCTTGAATTCGATTGCTTCCATACGCTTTCTCGTTTCGGCTTCAAAACGCTTTGTTCTGGAAAAGTCCTCAATATCGCTTTCCACAAACTTTTCGGGAATATCAACATCCCTTGCCGTAAGAACAAGCTTATAAAGGTCATTGAGCTTTTCGAGCTTATAAAGGCTATCAAGCTCCTTTTCATCAAATCCGAGTATTTCATTTACATCAGAGAACACGTCTCTGTATTCGGAAATCACGGGAAGTGCCGATTCAATTGCAATGCACACCTTATTCTTCGTGTTATCATCCATATCCTTTTTGGGATTTGTGTGATAAAGCGGATGATTCATAAGGGGTGTATGCTTTTCAAGTCCGCTCATTTTGCAGACATTTCTTGCGTTGCTGATGAGTGTTCCGACGGTTTCGAAAATCTCGCCAACCTTTGCTTCGTCTGCATCTGCAAAAATCGCTTTATTCACATAGACATCGTCATAGTTTTCGGTGCCGTTGCAGGAGCCGAGGTACGCCTCAACCGCCTCATCGAGCGACATTCCGAACTTACTCTGCTTATTTACTCTCTGTGTATAATCGGCAAGAACACGTCTTGCTTCAAACAGCTCTTCGGGATATTCGAGAATTTCTATTTCATCGCAGAGGCTGTATTTTTCAACATTCTCCGAAACCTTCTTTGCACAAAGAGATGCCATGCAGTTTTCGTCCACAACACAGACCATATCTTCAATGCCGTCTTTTGAAAGAACCCTCTCAACATATTCCGACATTTCCATATCGTCTGTAACAATGAGCGTACTTTTACCCTCAGTGATATTTCTGAGAACAGATGAGCTTACGGTCTTTTCCTTTTCCTCGGTAAACACACCCTCAACAACAACATCTGTGTTGCTGCAAACAGCCCTCATTCCGTCTGAAGACAGCTGCTTTACTGGAACATATTCCCTGTCAACACTTTCTGATACGGCAGCACCCGAAAAAATACCGTTTACCGTCGCATTCGAGGAAAGCTTATTTCTTTCAAGAGCAATACCCGACCAGAGAATATAGTCATCAATATCTATATTTACAAGATGTGCTTCTTTAATGATTTCATAAATATGTCTGTCATCGGTTTCGGAAAGAGCCATTCTGATATTTTCAAACAAGTCAAAAATCTCTTTTTTGTCTGTTGGCATGAGTGCCTTCATAAAGGAATCATATCCCAGTGCCGAATCACGAAGGGCATTTCTGATAAACACCTTATTTACAATGGGCTTACCCTGCTGTTTTACAAAGAAATTACCGCCCGAGTAGTCAAGTTTTGCTCTGACAAGGCACACGGGAGCAAAGCTTACGGTTTCGGTAAGCTTATCTGTTATTTTAACGTAGCCAAAAGCAAAATAAGGCTCTCTCTTGTTTTTGCCGAAGGTCATTTCGGAGGCTGTTCTATAAAGCTCCTCGTCTCTGAGGCTTGTTGTTACCACTCCTTCAGCCGACAGCTTTTCCTTGAGATTTTCAAATCTCGCCCTCATCACCTCAAGCTCATTATTGCTGAAATGCTGACGTGCCTTTGATGAAAACATGGTTATGATTGACGAGAAATTCTTATCAACCGCCGCATAGTCCTCAAGATTTACGCTTATATCAAGGGGCATGAGCTTGAAAACAGTTTCATCGAGCGAAAATGTTTTATCAAAATCAGAAATGAGAAGCGGGATTTCTTCAACATCACGTCGTTCTTTACCCGACAAAAACTGCATTACGGGTGAAGATACAAGCGAAGAATATATTCTTGCAACGGCGGATTTTACGGGTACATTTGAAAGCTCGTCATTCATTTCGTTAAAACCTGCGCTTTCAAGTGCTCTCTTTATATCTATAAGGCAGACAAGGCTCTGGTAATTATTGACAAAGCCTTCAGCCGTATTTTCAAGTGCCATCACAAAGGATGTGTTCTGAGCCGCCGCAAATACCGACGGGTCTACAATAAGCATGTCCCCTGCATCAACAAGGTCTCTTATTCTTGCCGCGTCTTCGCAAACGGCAACCTTTATGGGACTCTTAACAAGATATACACCGCAAAGCACGGATATATCGCCTTTTCTTCCTCTTACAAACATAAGTGAAGACTCAAGACCTATTCTTCTCACGCACGCGCTGAACACAAGGGCAATTTCAAGGGGCGTTGCAAGAACGCTTCCCGAGCCGAAAAGCTCATCGGGGAAACGAATTCTCTGTCTTGAATTTGCTGCATACAAAGCAGGTCTTGTATAAATCATGTTGCATTCCTTGAGCTTTGTATAAAGTTTTTTCACAGCACCCAAAAGACTTTTTCTGGAGTCTGTGCTGTAGCTGAGCTTTTCACCGCTTTCGCACACATTGCCGCATATTTTCTCTACAATCGCATCGTTTTCGCGTAAAAATGCCGCAACCACTGACGGCTCACCGTCGAGACCTGCCCATACATTTGAAGGCATGAGGGATACATGTGTCTTGGCTACGGTTTCTTCGCCCGCATATTTTACACGAACGTAAATTTCGCCGAGCACGTCCGCCTCAATACTGTTGAGATAGGCATAATTATACTCAAAGCTGTCGAAATCAAAATCAAGCACGCAGTATGAGGAATTTCTGAGATTATAAGATTCGGAAGAAAAGCAATCCTTTACAAAGTCTCTTCTCTTGATAAATTCGGTCTCGCCCACTCTTCCGACAACGCTTACCTCAAGTCTCACGGGCTTTTTCTCAGCCTCCGGCGTGCCCAGTACCACCCTTGTTACAGGGGTAATGCGCATGTCGGCTATTGATGTCGAAAAGAACGGCATCGTTTCTATGTTTACAGTAATCTTTGACGGTTTTAAACCGTTGTTCATTGGGATTTCTCCTTTAATCTGCATTTTTATCCATTATCCATAACTATACAAAGTATATGATACCACCTTTTCTTATTTTTTGCAAGTGGTTAACAAACATTTCTACAATATTGACAAAAAAATACCGCACCCTGTTATGGGTGCGGTACAAAAATGCCGTATTTTTAATTATCAGTTCCAGAGATCGCCTGTATCTGCGCCTGCGTCATTTCCGAAGCCGTTGTCGGTTGCGGTATCAATAATAGCCTTAATCTTTGTGTATTCTTCAGAGCCTTCTTGTACTGCATCCGATTTAATAAGTCTGTCAGCAACAGCGTAAAGGCTTGTAACCATGGGTTCACCGTAAAGTGTGAACTGTTCACCGTTAACTGTTATCTTTGTATAGGTCTTTGTTACAATTCTCTTACCGTATGCCTTTTCGGGAATATTATAGAAGACTGCCGTAAACTGTACTACTGAGTCATTTCTTTCAAATACTATGTCAACTCCATCCGCCTTGTTATACGCAACGCCTGAAACATAGGCTGTACCTGTAGGAGTTGTAAAGTCGAAGTTAAGCTGTGAATAATCATTGTTGTTGAGCTTTTCTTCAAGGGTTATAATATAGCCGTATTCATCAATAACATAATTCGTTTCTTCATACTTTGCAGCAGTTTTAATCTGTGCCTTGAATCTGATTGCAGATTTATATTTTTCATCGGCAAATCTTAAAGACTGACCTGTGTAGTTTGTCATGTAATCTTCCATTGTAGGAAGAAGAGTGCTTGTGCCTTCACCGGCATTTACATAATAGTAAGATGTGGTTGAAGTATCGGTTGTTTCATCAGAAGCAAGTGTCGCACCGCCGTCATCAACAATCTCAACTATAAGGTTCTTATCTGTGATTACACCGTAAATGTTATTGTCATTTTCAACGATATCATACTGGTAGCCGCAAACTTCTGCATATCTTGCACCTGCGGGAGCACCGATGTCGATTTCAACATAACCCTCAGGCTTATTTGCGCCTGTAACAAGTACATTTGCATTGGGAGAAGCAGTTACAGTACCTGTAACATCACCGAGCACATATGTACCCTGTTCAAGGTGGAGCGAAGCATCTTCCTTGACAGTAAGGCTATCGATTGTGATTATATTACCGTCTGCCTTGATTTCAGTATCCGAACCGATTACAACTTCTTCATACGACTTATCGCCTGTGAATTCCTTATCGAATCTTGAAGCATCATCTCTGGGATTATGTCTGGGACCGCCGATTTCATCAACCCATTCGTGGAACATTGCAGGAGGGTAAACATAACCCTTTGTATTTGCATTTGTTGCAACCTTTGCCGACTCTGCTATACCTGCATTGAACTTATATGCAAGACCTTCGAGTTCTTCTTCTGTGATTTCCGCCTGTTCTTCATCATCAAAAGAAACCTGTCCGAGATATGCACAGTTATAGTAAACCGCCTTATAATCCGTGCCCGAACCGCCAAGAGGATGGGATGTACCGCCGGGAGAAATAAGCTCACCTGCAAAGTAACTGTTTACGATAGCACCGGCATAGGGTGAACGTACAAAGCCGGAAGCATCGTTACCGGGATGTGTGCCGAAGCCCTTGGCTATTGATTCTACATGAACTGTACTCCAGCAGTTTGCAATAAGTGAAGCCGAAGACATATTTCTTGCAAATGTTGAAACGTAACCCGGTGCCTTGATTGAACCTGTTACACCGAGATTCAAAATTCTTGCACTTGAAATATAACCAAAGAGACAAATATCATCATACTGAGTATCTTCATCACGTTCAACATAGATGTTTACGTTGATTGTATGACCGTCGCCGTCGTAGATACCTGTAAAGTAGGTTTCTGTGTATCTACCCTTATATTCATCATAACCGTCAAGGTCAAGGTCTCTTGTCTGCTTTAAGTATTTATTACTGTACTGGTTACCGCTGTTTACATTTTCTGTAAATTCGATAAAGTCTTCTTCTGTTTCAATAAGGTAAGGATGAGTTCTTGAACCGTCTTCCTTAACTACGGGGTCAGATGCAAGGTCAACAGTTACAACAGCAGTTGCTGTATATGCACCGCCGAATGCAGCCTTAACCTGAATTGTAAACTGAGAAACAGTTTCGTCTGCACCAATCTTGAAGAAGCCGTCTTCATAGAACTTTGTCTCCTTACTTGTGGCTGCGGGGCTTACATTCCACACAACATCCTGCGGAGGATTGTAGATACCGAGAACGGTAGGTTTGAGTGTTGTGGATTCGCCGCGTTTTACGGTTGCCGCTGTGGGAGTTACCGTAATACCTGTAACTTCGGGAAGTTTGAGCTTGAGAACAGGATAATCTGTTCCGCTGATATAATACCATGTATTAAGATCCTCTGTTGTTCCGCCGAGAGTCGTTGCCGCCGCTTCAAGGCCGGCTGCAAGAGTATCGGCAAGAGTTGAATTTGCATCATCTGCAGTGACAGAGGTTGCATTGCTCTGAGTTGAAGTGCTTGAACCTTCGACGTAGTACAGATTAGTCATTGTACCGTTTGCGGAAGCGATTGCATAATGAGAAGCAGTACCGCCGAAGTAGGAGTTTTCGATAAGACCGTAGTTTGAAATTGTAAAGCCGTTACCTGTAGAGCCTGTGGAGGATACATTCGCATTTACAAAGCAGTTTACGATTTTACCGTTCGAGTTATTCTTTCTTACAAATGCCGCATAACCCGAGGCACTCTTGACATCACCTGTAACACCGAGGTTTACGATAGTACCGTCATTGATACCGAAAAGAACGGCATTGCTTGAAGATTCTGTTGTGTCAATATTAACGTTAAGAGTATAACCCTTACCGTCATAATAACCTGCAAAGGATACATCGGAAAGCACACCGTTATATGCAGTCTTGCTTGTCATATCAATATCTGCATTCTGAACGATATACTGACCCGAGTATGTTGTACCTGCAATGAGGTTATTTGTAAATTCAAGGAAATCCCAACCGTCGTCAAGCACGAAGGGATCATCCTCTGTACCTGTACCTGTAATACCGTCATTTGAACCGCTTACATGGTTCCAGTCCTCTTCGTCGATGATTTCACGGGGAACATAAACTGTTTCCTCAATAACAATCATCTGACCGAACATATCTTTCTTTACGCCGTTTTCATAGTAAACAGCCTGATCCTTATATGCGTACTTATCGCCGTTATTAAAGGTGAACTTCTGTGTTGCCGCATCGTAAAGACCGATATCGGTAACATTTACGAAAAGGTCATTTGTAAGCTCATCAAGGTCAACGCCCATTAAAGAAGCACACCAAGGAGCAATATCCGTGTTATCAATTACGTTTTCTGTTCTTACAGGGTTCTGATAGTAGTCTGTGCCAAACTCTGCCGCACCCTCGATACCTGTGATACCTTCGGGATAGTAGCACCAGAAAGGAACATCCTGTGTTGTATGAGAACCGGATTCCCAAGTAACGAGAGTAGAGTTGTTACCCTGCTGTGTTTCGGCAACTGCTGTAGCAAGATTACCGGAAGCAACAAGTGTATCATAGTAAAGACCGCCTGTATCGTGGTCGGGAACTGCAACTACAACCGTGTCATTTCTAGACTTTGCAAACTCAACCGCAACCTTGAATGCTTCGTCAAATGCGATATAGTCGGAGGACATCTGTGCTGTGTTGTTGGAGTGTCCGCCTGTATCGACTTTTGAACCTTCTACCATAAGGAAGAAGCCGTCTTCATCACCGGAAAGTGCGGTGATCGCCGCCTGTGTCATTTCGGCAAGAGTAGATGTATCCGCACCGTTATAAATATCAAAATCAAAGCTTGTTTCGTACACATTACCCCAGATCTTATCACCGGGCTGTACCGCCGCCATTTCAGCCTTGGTCTTAACGATTGTATAACCGTTGTCGATGGCCGTCTGCATTGTAGCACCGTAGGCTGCAACAGAACCGTACCCGTTACCGAGAACTACCTGAAGATTCTTGTTTTCAATCTGACGGTAGAAATCAGCATAGTCTGTTCTCTGAAGTGCATGAACTGCAAAAGAAGCAGGTGTTGCATGAGGCCATTCATATGTAGAAACAAGACCTGTTGCCTTACCTACCGACTGAGCTGCTTCTGTAAGGTTTGCATGGGGCATTTTTCTTCTGTCAATACCGAGATAGTTATTGACTGTTCTATAACCCGTCGCAAGAGCAGTACCGGCAGCAGCCGAGTCTGTCATAGCGTTATAAATATTGAGCGTAATCATAGAGCCTGCGTGATAGTCAAAAAGTGTCATGGGACTATCGTCTACAGGTGTCTTATAGGGGAATTTCGCATCATCAAAACCGCCTGCCTGCTTTACGTCATTGGAAAAATCCAAAGAACCGTAGCCGGCACCGTCGGGAATGAGATAAATAATGTTCTTAATCTGCGGTGCATCTGCCTGAAGCTCTGCCTGCTGTTTATCAGTAACAAATTCAATTGCAGAGTCAGCTGTTGTAACGACCTGAGGCACTGCAAATGCAACCATAG
This sequence comes from Clostridia bacterium, assembly GCA_017620655.1. GTDB lineage: Bacteria > Bacillota > Clostridia > Oscillospirales > CAG-382 > UMGS1387. Next base: position 73,967 of record JAGAUT010000087.1, read on the forward strand.
GCACGCTTGTTACAAGCATACAGATAACCATCAAATATGAGAGTAATTTGATTGCTCTGTTTTTCATAGGAACATCTCCTTTTTAGTAGACTTTTGTATAAAAGTTACAATTTTAGTTACTATAGATTATACCATAATTGTCAAATCAAGTAAATATCTATTTTTCACTTATTTTTAGCACTTTTTTATGGTTTTTGGACGGCAAAAAAATTCCGTGCCCTTTCGGACACGGAATTCAGTCTGATTCTTTTTTGATTATAAAAATCCTTACTGTCGGAGCCGATTTAAACCTTGGCAATAATGCCGCTTATCAGTTCCTTTGTTTCTGTGGGAAGTTCGTCGTCATTTTCGAGAGACTTTGCGATTTCATAGAGGTTGGCTGTCATGGGTTCGCCGTAAATCACAAACTCGTCTTCGCCAATTGAAACCTTTGTATATGTCTTTGTTACAAAATTCTTATTGTAAGCACTTTCGGGTACACCGTAAAGCACGACTGTGAAGATATCGAAAGCATCATTGGTGGAGTCAAACACCTTATCAACCGAGCCCTTGATATAAGCCTTACCATGTACAAACTTTGTTGCATCAAAGTTAAGCTCTTCGTTATTGTTTACGAGTGTTTCTTCAAGAGCAATAATATAGCCGTATTCTGTAATGGTATACTCGGCTGCCGTCTTGGAAGCGGTTGTTACTTGTGCCTTGAGTCTGATGCCCGCCGAAGTAATCTTTTCATCGGGTACTCTGAGTTCTTTGCCCTCTACATTATTCATGTAGTTGTACATGGGAAGTTCTTCATAGGTTTCCTCGGAAGCATTTACATGATAATAGGTTGCAGAAGTTTCCTCATCAAGTTTTTCAACAATCTGAACAAGAAGATTCTTATCGGCAATCACGCCGTAAAGATAGCTTGAGTTTTCTACTATGGCAAGCTGAACACCGTCAACCTCTGCGTATCTTGTACCGGAATTCTGAGCAAGCTGAATTTCAACATAGCCTTTAGGTCTGTTTACACCGTATACAATAACATTTGCATTGGGAGATGCCACAACATTACCTGTAAGGTCGCCGGCAAAGTTATAGGTACCTGCTTCGAGGTAAAGTGTTTTGCCTTCGGGAACGGATACCGAACCTAATACTGTGTATGTATATGCGCCCGCCGAAATTGTTGTGTCCTTTGTGATTGCAAGAGAGTCAACTACAGTATCTTCATCAAGTTCTATCTTGTCCTTTTTGAACTTCATATAGTCAACATAGAGGGAAAGCTCAACAACTGACGGTTTCAGAAGGAAGCCTGTGATTGTACCTGTAACATCAGAAATATCGAATGTGTATTCTTCCATGGAGGTCTTTGTCATGGGTACGGAATAATTATATGTGCCGTCTGTGCTTGTGATTGTGAGGTTAAGAGTATCTGTAGAAGTTGCCTGTGTGGGCTGAAGTCTGATTACAAATTCATCATAGGAATCAGAATCAAGAAGAAGTGTATTATCGAATACCGTTACACCGTCACCGTAGGAGGTTACAGTACCTACCACCATAGCGGGAAGTTCTTCGTATCTTACGTATGTATGGAAGCCGCCGAAAGAAACACCTTCCATATCGCCCTCTGTATCGAAGTTCCATTCGTAAGCAAGAGTCCATGTAGCATAAACCGTCTTGTTTTCTGTCATTTCAACAGTCTTAATGGGTGTACCGCCTTCTGTGAGTGCCCAACCGAGGAACTTATAACCGTTTCGTTCGGGAGCTGTTTCAGAAAGAGTATATGTACCCTTTGCATAAGCGTCGGCTGCGGGAAGATTTGTTACGGTATCTGTTGTACCTGCCGCATATGTAATAGTATAAGCAGCAACCTGACCCGAAACTGTAACTTCAACCGTGTCCTTCACGCTTTCATCATAAGCACAAACCGCTGTTACATTTACTGTGCCGTTATTAACAGCAGTGAAAAGACCGTTTTCATCAATTGTTGCAACATTTTCATTATCTACAGACCAAGTTACATCCTTTGTGCTGTTTTCGGCAGGATCTGTTACAATGTCAAGCTGAAGTGTGCCTTCGACCTCTGTAATTGTGTTTCCTCCTGTGATGGATATGGAATCAGGTACATAAATATAATCAGCAGAAATATTGGCAGGAATTGCACCCTCAAGCTGCGCAAATACACGCTTACCTATTTCGTCCATACCGAGATCACCCGGGTGAGAACGGAAGTCGCTGGAGGAATTGGGATTATTGAAGTCGGGGTACTGATCCCATGCCTGCCACTTCTTATCTGTCATATCTGTACAGTTGGCAACATAGAAGCCGTATTCCAAAGCCTTTGTGATTTCTGCGTTTGTTGCAGCATTTGAGCCGAAGGGAGTAATTACAACTACAACGGATTCCTCGGGTCTTACTTCGTCAACAGCAGCAAATACTGTGTCGTAGAAGAAGGAAGCAATTTCACCGTAAGAGCCGAACTGTGCATTTTCAGCAAGCTGGATTGTAATGATATTTGTCTGTTCTTCTTCAATATACTTGAGCTGAGCAGTCATTGCACTAAGGATTGCATTCTTTGCCTTTACATAGTCAAAGCCTTCGTGGTTTGAGGCATCAGACTGGTTTGCAAGACCCTTCTTCCAGGCAATTTCGATAAGGTTATTTGCAAATCTGTTTGCCTTAAGTGAACAGTTGAAGTTCTGATTTATATAGTACTGGATTCTGCCATAATAGTCGAGGTCGGGTTCGGAAGCAGCCATACCGCGGATTATGTCAGTGGAATTAATCCAGCCGTTATACGCGTCCTTATTGAACCATTCCGCATAGCCGTGGCAAAGGTAGGAGTTGCCGAGAGAAACCATTGAAAGGTCGTATGCTACAAGCTTTTTCTGAACACCGTCTATTGTGAGTGTTACGGAATCCAAAGCTGTTTCATCAAGTACAGACTTTGCTGTAATTGTAACTGTACCGTTACCGACGGGAGTTACTGTTGCTGTACCGTCGCCGTTATCGAATACGGTTACGATATCACTGTCGGCAGAATATACGACGTCAGGATTTGTAACTGCCTTATTTGAGAATACTTCAGTAGTAAGTGTGAATGTTCCTTCGCCTGTAAGTGATGTCTTATCGGCTGTAAGGTTTACACCGACTTCAAGCCTGTCAGAAGCATCATAGTTTGCAAAGAACATTTCGTCAATGATAACGGGTTTATATGTAGAATAAGTAAGAGGAGAAGCTGCTACGTTGGAAGAACTGATAGTAGAAGCATCAATTACGGATTCAGCAAGGTTAACAAACATGATACCGCCGTAATTCTTACCCTTGAGATCTGTGGAATTTGCAAGCGAGGTAAGATCAAATGAAAAAGTCTGATACTCGTCGGTAAGATTGAATGACGCTGTCCTTGTTCTTGATTCTGCATGAGATACACCATCGGCTGTGAAGTAACCCTTGAGGGAATATGTGCCGGGATTTGTTGTTTTAGCCTTGAAGCAGAAATAAGGATAATCTGTCATAGAGAACTCAACCGTGTTCTTTCCGTATTCGGCATAAGAGCCTGAACCTGTAGCCGCAAGAGCATATCCGCCAGATGTGCTTGTTGTTCCGACCGCCGTTGTGGAAGAAGCTCCCGAAAGCTTTGCTACAGTCTTAACTACTGTCAGTGCGCCGTCTTCAACCTTGGACTGAGCATGATGTCCGCCGCCGCTATTCCAGCCCGTATTTGATGCATCATTGAAGTCCCACCTATAAATGATTTTTTTGGAACCGTCATCCTCGCCGGTCTTTACAAAGATTCGTCTTGAGATTTCAACGTCTTTGCTTGTATCGTTGCTCTTAGCTGTTACTGTTACAAAACCTTCAGCGTTTTCGCCTACGGAAATGTTGAGAGAGCCGTCAGTCTGTTCAGATACTGTAGCACAGTTATTTGTTACGTTTGTTGTCCAGGTATATGTTTTATCGTATACGCCTTCAAGGTCGCAGTCAACTTCGGCTGCAATATTGAGTGTGGAATTGGGTGTGCCGATAAATGTTGATTCTGTATTGAACTTGAGAGCAAGGTCTGTCATAAGCTTTGCCCAGAGCTTTGTAGAATGAACTGTTACACCGTCAGGAATACCTGTTCTTGTGTAAGTAAGAGTATCAAGTGTACCTACCCAGCTTGCGTTTTCTGTAAGGTCTACATAAACGTCCTTATTTGTAACATTTGCGGGAACTTTAACTTGAACATTTACTGTTGTCTGCTTTGTGGCACCGGGAGCAGTTACACGGCATCTGACGGTTACTGTCTGCTCGGTATCATTTGTATTTGTTACATTCAGAGTTATATATTCATAGGTATCAAGGTCAATGCCGAGACTTGTACCTGTAAATTCGTCAATAGGTGCGGTTGCAACAACAACGTTCTTTGTAAGAGACTTTGTAACACTACCATTTTTATATGTATATGTTATGGTAGAAGAACCTTCCTTTACCGCCTTGAGAGTAGCTGAGCCGTCCTTGTTTTTGTTTGCTGTAATAACCGAGGCATTTGAAGAAGACCATGTGATATAGTCCGCATCCATTTCAGGATCGCCCGTAAGAGCAGCCTTTGCTGTCACTGTCTGTCCAACCTTTGTGAGCTTATCCGAAAGGACGATTGAAGCACCGTCAAATGCATCAATTTCCTGTGTTGCATAAAGAACGATGTCGGAATTGTTGCTTTCGTCAAGAGATATGGAACTTACTGGGGTTCCTCCAACAGTATCAGACCAGCCGCCGTATGTTGAGCCGGCTTCAAGGAATCCCTTGGGTTCAAAGGATGTAAGAAGATTTCCATCTTCATCCTGTGCAATATAATCTTCCTTAACAACAGTTGTACCTGCCTTGTTATAATAAGTAACCTTATAAGCAGGAGCGATAATCATATTATCAAAGTAGAAGTTAACATCTGTAAGGTTTGCATTGTCAACATGAAAATGGAAAATAATCTGATTAGGGTCTTCTGTTCCGGTAGAGGTTGTATCGTCCTGATTTGTCCACATCATATTGCAAACCTGTGAAAAATGTTGCCAGCCTGCTGTGGGAGTTACGGTTTTAGGCGTAAGGAACGAGTTGTTGCCGCTTGAAACAGAGGAGTTCATAATCCAAAAGCTGTCTGTGTCAGTATAACCCGCCGAAGCATCAACAACCTCCTTCATTACGTCGAAGGAAACATACATATACTTATGAGAAATGTAGTTGCTGAGACCGGGATATGTACCGCCGGAGTAAGGACCGAACTGAAGGCGGAAGTTTACATAGTCGCCTGATCTGTCAGCTGCTGCAGGACCGGGAACGTTAAATACGAAAACCTTGTCATTTTCATCCTTGGGGTTAACCGATGCCGATACGCTTGTGTCACCGTACGCCACGTTAAACAAACCGCCGTAGGTGGAATAGTTTTCACCGGTAAGGGCATCTTTTGTGCCGGTAAGCATGTTGATACCACGCTTTATCTTATAACCTGCACCCATGAGGTCTGACTCATTTTCTGCAGGAGCCTGTGTTTCTTCTGCAGTATCGGTTACCGTTACAGCAGAAGGTACAGCAAATGCCACGGTTGAGAAAACCATGAGAAGTGCAAGAAATACGCTTAAGAATTTTTTCATAAACAATCTTCTCCTTTTGCGATTTACATAAAAATATACATATAAATTATAGACTATATTTATTAATATTTTATGTATTTCCATAATCTTATCACATTTTCAGTTGGTAAATTTTTACCACATTTTTTTGGTAAAAGTGCATAAAAAAGCACACCCGAAAATCGGGTGTGCAAAAACTGTTATGTTTTAATTATTCGGATTAGCTCCAGAGATCGTCACCGGGAAGTCCTTCTTCGTTACCAAAGTCTTCAGCTTCAGCGATGATAGCTTCTATAATTGCATTTGCTTCATCGGAAAGACCTTCTGTACCCTGAAGTTCCTTAGCCATTGAGTAGTAGCTTTCTACCATAGGTTCACCGTAAACGGTAAAGTTTTCGCCGTTAATTGTCACATGAGTATAAGTCTTAACTACAATACGTAAGTTGTACTTGCCTTCGGGACAGCCGTAAAGCACGCTTGAGAAGATGTGGAGGTTATCCTCGGAAGCATCATATACTTTGTCTATATTCTTGCCGCCTTCTCCACCGCCCTTTTGATAAGCAACACCCTTTGCTACGTTTGTAGCTTCGAGGTTAAGCTGTTCGCCATAGTTGTTGAGAAGCTTTTCGAGACCAACAACATAACCGTATTCGGTGATTGTATAGTCTGTTGCATCATACTTGGCTGCTGTATTTACCTGAGCCTTGAATCTGATACCTGCTGTAGGAACATCTACATCAGGAACTCTGAGGTCACGTGTTCCGTAGTTGAGCATGTAGCTGCCCATAGGAACTTCGGAGTATGTCGCATCGGTCTTAACAAGGAAGTATCTTGTTGTTGTGGTTGCAGCAACATCAACGATTTCAACAAGGAGGTTTTCATCGCCTACGATGATACCGTACTTGGTATTATCAGCAGCTTCGGAAATCTTATACTGATTACCCTTTACTTCTGCGTATCTTACACCTGTCTTTGCACCGATATCAATTTCAACATAGCCGTCGGGCTTTGTGCCGTTCTTGATAAGTACGTTCGCATTGACGGATGCCTTGATTTCGCCTGCACCGCTTACGTTTTCAAATACGTAAGAACCTGCTTCAAGAACAAGTGTATTATTAAGAGTAAGGTTATTTACAGTGATAAGCTTATCTTCAGCTTCGAGAGTTGTATAGGAGTTGATTGAAAGTGATTCATAAGTTTCATCTTTATTCGAAAGAACTTCTACAAACTTTGCATAATCAACTGTCATACCTACACCATCTGCGCTATTGCTTGTGTAGAGGCTGAAGCCTGTGATTGTGCCTGTTACTTCGGTAAGGTCAAATGTGTAATCATTTGCGCCTACGAGAGTTTCAGCTGTAAATGTCTTGGTACCTTCAGATGTTGTAATTGTAAGAGTGAAGTAGTCGCCGCTGTTTACGGTAGACATTGAGATGTTTGTCTTAAATGCGCTGTACTTTGATGCATCAAGGATAAGTGTTGCATCGGAGAAGCCTACTGCCTGACCGTCGTAGGAGATAGTTGACATTACGCCGCCTTCAACCTTTGTATTAAAGCCTGCAACGCCGATACCTTCAAGGTCGCCGTCATTGTTGAATGACCAGCTGTCAGCGAGCTGCCATACTGCGTATACTGTCTTAGCGGAAGTCATGTTAACGCTCTTAACTACTTCGCCGCCTTCAGTTTCAGACCAACCAAGGAACTTATAACCGTTTCTGTCGGGAACTGCAACGAGTGCGGGGAATACATATTCGCCTGCTGCGTATGCATTCGCTGCGGGAATATTATTAACGGTTTCTCCAACAACGCCGGAAGCATATGTAAGAGTATAGTGCTGAGGCTGACCGGAAATTGTAATTGTCTTTGTTCCAACTATTTCTTCGTCGTAGATAGACTTTGCAGTAACTGTTACCGTACCGTTGAGGAGTGCTGTAACAAGACCGTTTTCATCAACAGTAGCAAGATTTTCATTACTTACGGACCAGTAAACATTTGCTGTTGCAGATGCAGGAACAGGTACTGCTGTAAGCTGTGCTGTACCGCCCTTGGCTGTGATTGTGTCAGCTCCTTCAATTGTGAAGCTGTCGGGAAGTGTTACGAGAGTGGGCTTAATTGCTGTAGGAATCTTTTCTTCAAAGATTGCGTATGCACTCTTAGCAATTTCTTCCATACCTTCGTTACCGGGGTGTGTACGGAATTCAACTACGGCAGAGTTAGTATAGTCGGGATATTCGTCAAATGCGAGGTATACGTTGTCTGCACCCCAGCCGTTTTCGTCACCGATCCATGTGTTATCTGCCCAGTAGAAGCCGTACTTTTCAGCCATTACCTGCTGTACATTCGAGGATACGTTTGTACCCATAGGAGAAATGATAACAACTACGGAGTTTTCGGGTCTGTGAGCGTCGATAACCTTAAAGAGTTCATCATAGAAGAATTCTGCGGATTCTTCCTTAGCATGAGCTGCGTTTTCAGAAAGCTGGATTGTAATAAGGTTAGGCTGTTCCTTATCCATATAATCAAGAATAGGTGCCCAAGCATTTTGCATAGCTACGAGAGAAGCATCGGGATCCCAGCCTGTAAGGTCAGAAGGAGTACCTGAAGCAAGACCCTTCTTCCAAGCCTGTTCGATTACGGCACCGCCCTGCTTCTTGGATGTGAAGGAGCCGTCAAAGCCTGCTTCGAGTCTCTTGCAAAGCTGTGAATAGTAGTCGAGTTCGGGGCTTGTTGCCGCCATACCACGGGGAACATCTGTAGGAGACATATAACCGTTGTAGAGGTCCTTATCGGCTGTTGCGAGATAGCCGTGTTCAAGATAGGAGTTACCGATAAGCATAAGCTTTAAGTCGTATGCTACGGTTCTTCTGGGAATATTTGTAAGTGTAAGTGTGATGTCATCTGTAAGAGTATTGCCGCCGACAACAACTGTCGCTGTGATTGTAACAGAACCGTCCTTAAGAGGAGTAACTGTTGCTGTGCCGTCGCCGTTCTTGAGAAGAGATGCATAGCCGTCAGCAGACATTGCGTATTCGATGCTGAAGCTATCAACACTTCCTGATGTAGAGTGAACAATAGGAGTAATTGTTGCAATTGCATCGCCGTTGATGCTTGTGGAATCGGCATCAAGTGTAAGTCCGTAGCCGGATGTGTTACCGATATCTACGAGAATCTTCTTTACTGCTTTAACGGAAGGATCTTCGTTACTTGTAGCTGTTACTGTTACAACGCAAGTACCTGCTGTACCTGCCTTAACTGTAACGCTGTTACCATTCAATGTATAGGAAGCAATTGAAGGATCTGTATCAACGGTAAGTGTAAAGGTATTGTCATAAACACCTTCAAGGTCGCATACAAATGCACCTGTTACGGTAACTGTGCCGTTTGCTGTGGAAATAAGGTCTGTAGGAGATGTAAGTTCAAGTGCAAGCTCAGATGTGAGAACAGGCCAGAGCTTTGCATTGTTGATTGTAACACCGCTTGCTGCCTCAACAGTTACGTTTTCAGAAACACCTGTCCACAAAGCTTCGTTTGTGAGGTCAACGTATACATCGTAATTTGTAACATTTGCAGGAACTACGATATCCCACTGTGCAAAGTTGAAGCCGATTTCGTTATCAATACCTTCATCATTAAGATATACAGTCACTCTCTTTGCAGAGGAGGATGTATTTGTAACATTTACGGTTACATATTCATAAAGGTCAAGATCAACACCTGCAAATTCAGAAATTGCTGTGCCGCTTGTAACGCTTGAAGCTACGATTGCATCGTCTGTTACATAAATTCTATCTGTAAATGTAAGAGAGCCGCTTGTGAATGTAAGATCTGCATAGCCTTCGGACTTTGCTGTAACTGTTGCAATACCTGTAGCCTTATCATAGCTTACTTCCGCAACAGCGGGATGAGCTGAAGACCAAGTGATTGTGAAGGGGTCAAATACAGGGTCGCCGAGGAACTTTGCTGTAGCAACTGCTGTATCGCCTGCCTTTACAAGCTTGTTGTCAAGGACAATTCTTGCATTATCTGTAGCATTTCCTTCGGTTGTTGCATAAAGAACGATATCTTCGTTATTATTTTCATCAAGCACGATTGCGCCTGCAGCACCGCCGTCCTTTGCCAAAGACCAGTCGCTGTAAACAGTAGAACCGGAAAGAATTGCCGAAGGTACGAATGTTTCAAGAAGGTTGCCTTCTTCGTCAACTGCGATATATTCTGTCTTTACAACATCTGTGCCTGCCTTATTATAATATGTAACCTTGTAAGCAGGAGCAACGATAATATCGTCGAAGAGAAGATATGCGGGAACAGTATTGGCTGTATTCTTACCAGACTGGAAAACCAACGATTTATTGAGGTCTTCGCCGTCATAGTACGTATTCTTGGTTGTATCATACATACTGTCGCCGGTAGCATTTACAGTATAATCAAGAATCTTTCCGAAATGCTTCCAGCCTTCATTTGCACTGAGAGCAGGGTTGAAAATAGCAAATGTACCTGCTTTAGCAGTAGAGTTAAGAAGCCAGAAAGCAGTGTTTTCAATATAGCCTTCGGTTTCGGGTACATACTTCTGATAGTCGAATGCTACATAAAGATATGTATGACCGATATCTGTATCAAGGTCGCCGCCGAACTGCATGTTGAAGTTGGGGTAACCTGTGCTGCCGACTGCCTGTGTTGCCTGGAACACCTTACCGCCGCGTTCGCCTGTGGGGTCATCCACAACCGCTAAATCAGCAGCAGGAATAGAACCGGCTGTTGCCCAGGAAATGTCAGTTTCTGTTTCACCGTCAAAGGCGTTTTTGTTGCCTGTGAGCATGTTGATGCCTCGCTTAAGAGCCTTGGCTGCTGCAAGCTCTGCCACTTCATCGCCTCCCACAACGACTGCTTCCTCAGCTGCATCCGTAACGGTTACTGCTGCAGGAGCTGCAAATGCAACAGTTGAAAGAACCATCGCAATTGCGAGAATTACACTTAAAAGCTTTCTCATAAAGTGCGTCTCCTTTTCTTCTTAGAAATGTATAAATATACTACATAATAATAACATTGATTTGTAAACGTTATATTTCCATTCATGCATATTTTTGTGACATAGTCCCGACGTGCATGTAGATTTTTTTCGTTTTATTTTGGGCATAATGCACATTATGGTTTGTCGTAATTTCACATTTTTATCCTTTTTTTGTAAAAAAACAAAAAAATCACCTATCCAAAGACAGGTGATTTCTCAATCAAATTGTCATCCAAAGCAGTTTATACCACAAAATACCAGTAGCCGTCTATCTTCACCATGAAATGATGTGTCTGATACATATTATCTATATAAACAACAAGGTCAACACAGTTTTCTACCGTCGATATATCAAGCGGGATTTTTTCTTCATATAGATTATAGTAAATCTGTGCCGCATATGCTCCCGCAGACTGCGTGGGAGGCATTTCGACGCATCCGTACTCGTATTCATCAAAACCAGTAACCGAGAGCATGTTGGATTTTATGCCCCTGTCAAATTCAGCCTTTGACTGAACGGGATCCATACTAAGGCGCGCTCTGTCAAGAAAATCGCCGTAATACATATTATAAAGCGAGTCAATATCCCCTGCCCTGCAGACTTCAAGAAATTTATCCGAAAGGTCGGTAAACTCGGTAAACTTGAATTTTGATGAGTTATCAACCGTCTGTTCCATCTCGGCTATATCCTTGGGAATTGTCACCGTCTGAATATTTCCGTTATCATCATAATATGAATATGTACTTCCGGGTTCGGCATTGGGAATCGCCTTGAGAATATCCTCTGCAGTGAGCATTCCGCTGTTTTCTTCGATGACTTCAGTTACATCTATCGGCTGTTCGGTTCCATCCTCAGCTTTTTCCGGTTTTACCGCCGCAAAAACAAGTCCTGCAACCGCAGCAAGAATAATTACGGAGAAAATGACAATCATGACAACGCTTGTTTTGTCCAGTTTTTTCATTGCTACACACTTTCCTTTCGTGTTTTCCCAAACATTCTAACACAATTGAAATCATCATAAAACCGAGATTTTGTTAATAATTATCGCAGAGTGTCAAAAAAATATCAAAGATTATAAAACAAACTAAAGTTTTTGAATTTTCTTTGGTTTGTTCTTTCAAATTTCCATTAAAAAAGGAGCTAAAAGCTTATTTTTTAGTAATTTTATGAATTTTTTTAAAAAAATGTCTCAAAATTACAAATTACCTATTGCATTATTGAAAATTATGTGCTAAACTATGGGCGATGTAGAGAATGCACCCATATTTTCAAGGGTATAAATACATTAACATATATTTATTTGGAGGGAATTATCATGTCCTACTTACAGAAAGTCCTCGACGACTTAAAGGCAAAGAACGCTGAACAGCCCGAGTTTATCCAGGCTGCAACAGAAGTTCTCACAAGCCTTGAACCCGTAATCGCAAAGCATCCCGAATATGAAAAGGCAGCTCTTCTTGAAAGACTCGTAGAGCCTGAAAGAGTTATCTCCTTCAGAGTACCGTGGGTTGATGACAACGGAAACGTTAAGGTTAACCGCGGCTTCAGAGTTCAGTTCAACTCTGCAATCGGTCCTTACAAGGGCGGTCTCAGATTCGCACCCAACGTATATCTCGGCATCATCAAGTTCCTCGGCTTTGAACAGACATTCAAGAACAGCCTTACAGGTCTTCCCATCGGCGGCGGCAAGGGCGGTGCTGACTTTGACCCCACAGGAAAGTCTGATGGAGAAATCATGCGTTTCTGCCAGAGCTTCATGACAGAGCTTTACAGACACATCGGTGCTGAAACAGACGTACCTGCAGGTGACCTCGGCGTTGGTGCAAAGGAAATCGGCTACATGTTCGGTCAGTACAAGAGACTCAAGAACGTATACGAAGGCGTACTTACAGGTAAAGG
>JAGAUT010000088.1 GCA_017620655.1 Clostridia bacterium
GTCGGGCAGAGATACCAAAAAAGAAATATCAAGACTTAACATTGACGGAACAAATGCTTACGGCATGACTCTTTCCCCCGATGTTCTCTCCTGCAACGCAGATGGCATCAGAAGCTATTCTGTTGAATGGTATCATAACGACGAGCCTTGCGATGATGAAACAACAATGGTTGCAGGAAAATATCAGGCAAAGGTTGAGGTAATGCTTGAAAGTGACTATGTTTTCTCCGCTTCCCCCAACTTCTCAATTATGGGCGACAGAGTAAGCGACTATGAACTTTCTGCCACAAAAAGAGCGGCAACGCTTTGGTCAAAGGTTTATAACTTAGAATGCAATCATTCCTATAATGAGGACGAACACCTCCATTTTGACAACGATAAGCATTTTATGCAGTGTTCGGTATGTAACAAAATGCTTCTTAGTGAAGAACACGTTTTCCTTGACAGCGAAAAGGCAGATAACGCAATAGTCTATAAGTGCCGCACCTGCGACTTTTCCTACGGTGAGGCAGATGACGGCAAAGTCAGAATAGATTATATCAACGTCAATGTTCCGAATCCGAAGACGGGTTATCCCCCCGAATACTTCGGCTTAATCAACGGAGAAGGCATAAGCTTTGCCGATGGCGGTGATGAATTTACAAAGAACGGTATCCGCTGGGGGCTTTACGTAAACGATTCAGGCATTGCGGAAAATGCGCTCTTTGCAAGCGGTATGCGCTACCGCGCTACTATCTATCTCAGAGCCGACGAGGGATATACCTTCAGCAAGGATCAGAATGCACAGTATAATCCTGTTGTAATCGTAAACGGCGAAGCAGCAGAGTTTGAAACAGACGGCACTCTTATGACGGTTAAATATGAAGTGAATGCTCCCGAGATTTCCGTTTCATATATCAATATGTCCGGAATTGATTTCCCCGAAGTCGGAAAGACTGCCGATCGCGAATCCGAATCAGATGAGCCTAACTATTACAACTGCACAAATATCACCTGGTATGAAAACGGCGAATATATGGATTACGGCAACACCTTTGAAGAGGGCAAGGAATATAAGGTCGAAATGTACATAGACATGATCCGTTCGGGCTGGGATTACACCGCAAAGTTTGCCGATACCTTGAATGCATCCCTTGACGGATTTGCAATTAAGGATGAAGATGTACGGAGAATTCACGATACAACAACCGTTATAACCTACACGTTCCCCGTTCTCGAGGAAGACAAACCAACAGAAACCGAAAAACCTGCGGAAACAGACAAACCTGCTGAAAAGCCGACACAGACAGAAAAACCTGCGGAAACAGAAAAACCTGCGGAAAAACCAACTGAAGCAGAAAAACCGCAGGATACAAAATCCAATCCTTTTGTTGATGTGATAAAGGGGCAGTATTACTATGATGCTGTTTTGTGGGCGGCAAATGAAGGCATTACGGGAGGAACAAGTGCAAACACATTCTCACCGAACACAAATTGTTCAAGAGGACAGGTTGTTACTTTCCTCCATAGAATGATTGGTTCACCCGAGCCTGCGGCAATAACTTTGCCGTTTGCGGATGTAAAAACAAGCGACTATTTCTACAAACCCGTAAAATGGGCATACGGCAGTAAAATAACCGGTGGTACAAGTGATACTACATTTAGTCCTGATGAAACTTGCTCAAGAGCGCAGGTTGTTACTTTCTTGTGGCGTACAGCAGGTCAACCTGAAGCAAAATCTAACAAGTGCAATTTTACAGATGTTAAGTCTGACAGATATTACTACAAAGCTGTTCTATGGGCAGTAGAACAAGGTATAACCGGCGGAACAAGTGCCTCCGCCTTTTCACCTGACAACAACTGCACAAGAGCACAGGTAGTAACATTCCTTTATCGTTTTATAAATAAACAATAGTTAAAACTGCCCTGTATCATTTTGCTGTACGGGGCAGTATGTTTTTGGGAGGGTAGAAAATGTCAAGAATGATATTAAGCTTAATTTTACTTATGACAATGGGATTTAGCGGATGTGGATTACCTCGGCGAAATACAGATGATATTGATGGTGGTGTTGTAACACGCAATTCAGGCGATGATTCACCAAAGGTTATTGAATCAACTGAAATTATAAGCTATGGTTCCGAGTTTTCGTTTATATCTTCATTTTTTGATGAAGAAAGCGAGCTTGCAGGTAAGGTTTATAAGTTGAGCGCTGTGTTGGAAGATGATACAGTAAAAGCAAAATTTGATTGGCACGATCGAGCCGGAAACGGAGATAAATATGAGTTTCAAACAGACTCCTCTTTTATGACAAAACTTCAGGATGTTGTATCA
>JAGAUT010000009.1 GCA_017620655.1 Clostridia bacterium
GTATCACTTGTATATGTCCACGACTGTCCCTGAAGCTTTGTGCCGCCAACAGTTTCGAGGATATAGTGGGTTTCGTTAAGCTTAATTGTTACTGTCTGTGCTTTTCCGTCACTTAATGTTTCTGCACTTACGGGCATTATGGGTATGACGGAGAGGAGAGTAATAAGGGCAAGCAACAGAGCGATTATCTGCTTGCCTGTACTTTTTGCTGTAGACATTTTTATGTCCTCCTGTTCTTAAAATACAAAAAGCAGACCGTTTTTCAGTCTGCTTAAAGTTGATATTAGGTTATTCTGCCGTACTTCCGGGTACGAGCAGTTCTTTGGCAAATTCCGTTTTTTCTTTGTTAGTGTCAATGCGTGGGTAACTGTTTGTAAAGAGCGATTCATCGGTTCGTGCTACATCATAATAGCTTACATCGATTATCTGCCATCTGCCGTCAATGTAGACTTCATTCCAAGCGTGTGTTGCATCCTTGATGGTTACGCAGGGAATATCTGCTCTCTGACAGAGATAGATAAAAGCGTTTGCATAAGTTCCGCAGATGCCGTTGACGGGAGTGCTTGATGTGAAAACATCATTTATCCCTGCCACATTTTCATCCTTGTAAACTATGCGGTCGGCGATGTATGTCGCAATCGCCTTAACCTTTTCCTTTTCGGAAAGAGTTGCTATACTTCCAACAAATTCATCCGTTGCCGTATTCGCACTTACATACTTTGGATTGACCTGTACCTTTAGGATTCGATAACCGGGGTACTCATACAGATTCTTGACAGTTGGTTCTGCACTGAAGCTGTATGTGTAATATCCCGAAAGAATATTCGCTACCGATTTCATTGCGTTGTCTGTCTTGCCGGGGGTAGTGAAAGTGAACTCTGTATCTACATAGTGAGCATAGCTGTATGTGGGGTTATATCCGTCAGCATTGTTGCCATCTATTATAACCTTTGTATCCGCTATCGTCTGCCGCATAGTGTTGTATGCTTCCTTTGTGTAGATGTCATTGAATATACTTTGATTAGCATTTGCCGAAAAATCCACTTTTGAAGACGATGTGCCGTCTATGAATATGTCGGGAATTACAACAGGTGTTTCTTCGGGGATTTCCTTGATTTCTTCTTTCTTTGGAATCTCCATATAAACGCTGTTAGTTTCCTCAATATATTCGATATCAGCGCCAAACAAGGCGGCTGCATCACGAAGCTTTATGTAATTGTTACCGCCGATGTTGTAGGCGAAAAGCTCCGTTTGTTCTCCGTTTAAGAAGAATATTTGTGATGTTATTTGTGCAAGAACGCCGGAATTTGCCATTACTGCCGTTCCGCTGAAAAATACCGCACCGCAGAGTAAACCTAACAAGAAATATGTGTACTTCCTCATTTTGATTTCTCCTTTAGTTTGGTTTTAAATTTGTCTGACGCTGATTGTTTCTTAATCTACCTGTTCAGCCTTTACGCACCATCTGTAATAGTCCGACTGGTTCTTGACACAGGTAATAAGGGTGATGATATTGTCGCTTGTGTTCTGAAGGTCTGAGGTATCATCAACCGATATTTTCTCGATGCTGTACACCTCATACTTTCGTGTACCGAGCTTTGTCGTGAGCTTTATTGTTGCACCAAGGTCAAGCTCGTGAATGTCCGAGAAGTATGCACCCGTGCCTCTGTTATGAGAAGCAAGACACACGTTACCGTCCCAGATAGAAGTTTCCTTGAAATGTCCTCCACCTTTGGAAAGCACCGAATTTGTCGTACCCTCATATACCTTTACCGAAAGGTCAATGTCGGGGATTGACAGCTTTGCGATATATCCGCCCGTGTAGTACATATCATCGTCAACTTCCGTGAATGCATCATATGTGTAGTAGTCCTCATAAATATCCGTATCAATGTTACCCGGGATAATAGTCACACCATTACCGTTTGTTACGGATGAATTCGGGACTGTACTTGTAACCGTCACCATCGGCTGACCTGTAATACCGCTAACCGATACGAGTGCCTGCGGTGTTTCGGTATAATAGGATGCAAGATTGGGAGTGAGTGGTTCGCCGCTTCCTCTGAGATTGCTTGTATGACTTCCGAAAGCAGGAGAAATAAGAGCACTGTTCTTACTTATATCAACCGCTGTTCGATTGATATTGTTACCAACCGTC
Organism: Clostridia bacterium; assembly: GCA_017620655.1. Lineage (GTDB taxonomy): Bacteria > Bacillota > Clostridia > Oscillospirales > CAG-382 > UMGS1387. The sequence continues at coordinate 2,159 of JAGAUT010000009.1, forward strand.
ACAACATTTACCGATGTGGGTGTGCCGAATAGTGCCTGAGTTGGCGGTGCTACTGTGTAATCCGCAGCAAGTGCGGGAATCGCCAGTGCACACAAAAGTCCAAGAGAGATAATTGGAATTAACTTTTTCATATTAGTAACCCTTTCTCTTCTTACGGATAAGTCTGTAAATAGCGTAACCGCCTGCACCAAGTGCTGCCGCACCTGCAACTGAACCTGCTACTATGCCTGCGGTCTTTGCTTTCTTTTCTGCAGAGGTATCCTTGTTGTCATTTGTTTTGTCTATGTCAATCATAGGCTCGTTTGTCTCCTTGTTTTCCTTAAATACCGCCGTATACGTAACGGTATCGTTTATGACTTTTGTTACTGTTCCTTTGTAATCGGCACTTGCGGTATATCCGTTTACGTAGGTCTTCGTTTCTGTTCCTGTGTAGATTGCATTCGCTGTATATCTTATTGCAACGTCTGTACCGCTTATGGTTTCATCTGCTGCCGTTACCCATTCGATATTGGCAAGAGTAAGAGTTGTGCCGTCCTTGTCAATAGTCTTGGGAACAAGAGAAGTATCTGCCGATGCAAGATTGGGATAGCTTCTTTCCTCTGTTACCGTAAACTTACGGCTGGAATATCCTGCGGGAGTAAGTTCAAGGGTAGAATGATCGAATGCGAGAACTCCGATGTAGCCGTCTTCGGTTGATACTTCAATAGTAGGTGAGAAAAGTGTAATTACCGCCTCTGCATCGTTTGTTGAGGTGTGGTAATTGATGTTTTCGACGTACTCTTTTGTATCTTCTTCGGAGTTATCTACAACCTTCATTTCTTCAAAGACATACTCTACATCGCTTTCTGTAAAGGCTTCTTTGGGAATAAGGCTTTCGTCACTACCTTTTGAAAGAACATACACCTTCTCAATTATTTTGTAGTTGTCAGCGGTACCCATGATAACCTCATTAGGTACAAGGACATCACTTGCAAGAACGTTTACTGTCAGCATAAGTAATGCCATAAGAATTACTGCGAATGATTTTACTGATTTCATTTCTTTCAGCTCCTTTTCGTTATTTAGTTTTTGTGATAAGGGTAATTTAACGAAACATTTCTATTCACCATCCTTTACGGAGAAAAGACCCGCAAGCCGGTCAGTAAGAACCGTATCATTTCTGCCGCATATATTTATCCTTGAACTAAGGCTCTGTGAGTCTCTCGGGACTTTATCGAGTAATATTATGTAACTATCGTCTATCTCCCGGCTCCAGAACTTATCATTCAAGAAATATTTCATTTTCCCTATGTGCCAACTATCTGAAAAGCACTTGCACACCTTGAGGTCACACTCTCTGAAAAGCTTCATTTTCTCTTCGTCATAGCAGTCGTTATATGACAAAAGCTTTCCCTTAGAGGATATGTTGAAGGGTGTTCCAAAGTCGTAAACCACAGCTTTACTTGTCTTTCTTATCCTTGCAATGTCAATGTCAGAATGAACTATATACGTAACACCCTTTGTCTTTGCAAATCTGAGATTTCCCGTTCCCGAAAAGTCAATTGCCTTGACGTTTCCGTTTTGGGTAATAGA
>JAGAUT010000089.1 GCA_017620655.1 Clostridia bacterium
AACTACTGACATAAATTAACCAAAACACAAGATTTGAAAAACGCAAAATTCAAGCTCGGACAATCAAAAGCAAGAGTCGATGAAATTGACCGTGTGCTTACAAAATTATACGAAGATAACGCACTCGGTAAAATAACTGATGAACGCTTTGAAAGATTGTCTGCAACATACGAAAAGGAACAACGGGAACTTGCTGAAAGTATTGCTAAAGCAGAAGCAAATATTGCTGAGGCAGAACAGGATAATGTTGATTTGAAAATCTTTTTGAAAACTATCAGAGCTTGCACGGATTTAAAAGAACTGACACCCGAAATTGTCAATACACTTATAAAAAGAATTGATGTGCATAATCCTGATGAAAAATTCAAACACCGTAGAGTTAAAATAGATATTTACTTTACGGCTGTTGGGTTGATAAGCATACCTGATGAAAAAGAATTGTTATCTTTAATGGATGAAATACGAAATGAAAAAAGTGCGTAAAAAAGGACTAAGCGGTGCAACCGCTGTGGTTACACCGCTTATTTTTTTACTGTCCTTTAGAACACTCCGCTAAACGCTGTCGGCTTTTTTCATTCAGTTTAAATCTCGTCGTAGTATTCGCCGTAAATGTCATAGGTGTAGAAACCGAAATTGTACTCTACGTTCAGAATATCATAGCTTGCCCAGTCAAAAGACCAATCAAAGATTACTTCAAAGAAATCGGGAGATACATATGTCACACCGTTTTCCAACACAATCTGTCCAACCTCAAAGTCATGTCCGTCAACAGTTGCTTTTGAAGAACCGACGGTAAATGTCAGCTTTTCAAGGTCGGTAAAGTATTCGCTTGTTACCGATACAACTCCGTTCTCGTAGGAAATATCAACGTTTCCGCCGTATGCATCTTCAAGAAGGGCTCTGAAGGGCACATAATATTCACCGTCAATTACGGGAACATAGTCTGCATATGCGCTGGCATAGAAGAAGGGATATTCTTCAATATAATTTTCCTCGTAATTATCTTCTTCATAGTGTTGCTCTGCTTTGAAGTATTCTATAAGGTCAAGGCTGTTTTCCTCTGTAAGCTCGGGAAGTGTTACCTCTGTTGTTCCCACATCAAACAGTTTGCCGTTTCCTTCAACCGAAAGCTTTAAAACAACATTTTCAAATGGCATTTCTTCACCAGAAATATACTTAAAAAGATCTCCGAGATCCATTTCTATGTCGCAGTATTCTTTGACTGTGCCGTCCTCGTTATACTCGATTACATATCCGCCGTCACCGAGCATCCTGATGCCGCTGTCGGCATAGCGCATGATTTCGTGTTCTTCTTCGTTATACTCACCGCCGGCGGGAATGAGAGATCTCATTGTTTTTGCCATAAGGTCTGTCATCACATCCATGAGCTCCAGATAATCTTCATTATCAAGCTTCATTGTGCAATTTTTGCCGTTATATGTGATTTCTGCATTTTCTTCATAGAACTTTACCATCTCTGCGTTTACAGAATCAATAAAGTTCTTGTTGAGAAACATCTTCATAACAGCAACAACCATAAGCTTTGACTGGTCATCAAGTGTCGAGAAAAGATCTGCATATGTATATTTTGTGGAAATGGGAGACGAAAGCACAACAAAGCACTTGGGGTCTGTCACATCCGAAAGGTCCATATTCAGCCACACGCCCGCCTTGATATCGGCAGAAATACCGAGATTCTGATTGACATCAACATTATAGTCAAAATCAGCTTCCATGGAAAGGGCAATTTTATTATAGTCCTCGCTTATATCCGCCTTTACTATGGCAGAACCCGAGAAGCTGTAAAGGGACTTCAAAAGTGCCGCAATATCAACAACGGCAAGACCTTCCGAAGCATCAAAGCCTGTCATTTCCTCAAGAGCAGCAGCAAACTGTTCTGCATTGTCAAAGCTCATTGAAACGGTTGACGTACTTGTATAGTTAAGCATTGGATTTTTGAGAACATCGGGTACACCCGCCGCACCTGCACTTATACTAAGAACAAGCATCAGGGAAGCCAGTATCAAAGCCAGTATTTTTTTCATAAACAACATCCTTTCAAAAAATGTATTATACTACATTTATATAGTATCACAACTGAATAATACTTGTCAATAAACCTTTAGTTGATTTATATGCAAAATCATCTTGATAAAACAAATTCATTGTGTTAGAATTAACTGACAGTATGCGAAAGGGGTCACATAAATGAATGATATACGAAAATCGCTTAATATAACAATTGAATCCCCCTATTGGGACATGGCTTACAAAAAGGCAATTTCAGAGCCTTTACCCGAATGGCTGACAGAAAGCTACATAAGGGAAATTCACGGGGAATACGGCTTCTTTTCTAAGAATCTTGAGACTATAGTTTCAGCAATTCCTCACATAACAGAAGTTCCCGAGCTTTGTCTCCTGGCAAAGGTACTTTACCACATTCTTGATACAAAGAAAAATTTCAACGAAGCCTTCACTCATTTTGAGGCACCCAAAGCACCACAAGGCACAACAAACACAATCGGGTACGACTGTGTTCTCGGCTTTCCCGTTCTTGCTCACCTTGTTCCGTCATGGAAGGCTTTGGAAAAAAGAGGAATTGAACGTGACGTCATTGCCGACAGCCTTGTGACGGTTGACCACCTTTTCACCTATTCCGAAGAAGAAGTGGGAAGAAAGGCTTTTACCGAACAGTTTTTCAGAATGTACGGCAATGCAATTTACATAAACTATCTTAAAATCGGTCGGCTTCGTTTTGAAATATTCGAAAACTCTGATCGTCCCGCAAGGATATTTGAAAACAATAACGGCGAGCACAAGGTTATCATGTGTAACTGTGTGCTTCACAAAAGCGGTCATATTCTCGGGGCATACGGCTTTGAAAGCAAAGAAGGTTCATACGAGGCAGAGTTTACCGAAACGGATAAAGAGTATATCGGATACGCAGTAAACGAAAAAACGGGGCTTTGCGAAAAAGTACCGTCCCATCTTGACAAAAAAGAATGGTCGCCTGTCTATGTACCCGGTGACAACGGTCTCAAAGTTCACATTCCTTACGGCGACAGGCTTACAAAAGAGGCATGCGAGGATTCCTACCGCAGGGCAAAGGAAATCTTTGAAAGATGTTATCCCGAAATACACTTTGACGGTTTTCACCTTTTCTGCTGGATGTTATCTCCCGAGCTTTGCGACATTCTTCCCCAGAGTTCTAACATAATAGAGTTTCAGAGCAAATACACGGTTTTCCCTGCAAAGGACAATGCCGTTGATGCCATTATGTATGTATGCGGTATCAAAGAGGAAAATGTCCATTCGGTAAATCCAAATGATCTTCCCGAGGGCAATACGCTTCAAAGAGGCATTAAGAAAAAGGCACTTGAAGGAACGCTCGTTCATCAGCACTACGGTTTCTTTAAATGGTAAAATCACACAAAAAAACTCACCCATCGGTGAGTTTTTCCTTTTTACATTATTCTATAGGTTCATGCAGAATCTGCTTTGCAATAAGCACAAGTGCCTTTTGCATAAGGTCGGCACTTACAGGGTTAAGCTTCCAATGAGGAGCATTGGTTTCAAAATTGAATACACCGTCAAAGCCGATGTCGCAAAGTCCCTTATAAAAGCCTTCCCAGTCGATATTGCCAAGAAACGGCAGTTCATGGGAATCCCCGCCGTGATTATCGTGAACATGGACAACCTTTAAATGTTTACCCATTGTTCTTACGGCATCTCCTACGGGATAGTTATTGAAAACAGCAACGTGACCTGTATCAAGGCAACACTGAAAATGCTCATCATTTATTGCTTCGACAAGCTCAACAAGCTTACCCGGTGTTGCAAGCGAGTAATTGAGCATAGGCATATTCTCGACACAGATTGTCACATCATGTTTCTTTGCAACCTCTGTAAGTCTTGTAAAATAGTCAACATTGAAATCCCATGTTTCCTTAATTTTATCAAGGTGAATATCATATGTACCGTATGGCATCATGGGGTGAACAACCCAATATTTACAGCCGAGTATTGGTGCTGCCGAGATTGATTTTGCCATTTCTTCAAATCGTTTTTCACGACATTCCTCTTTTTCCTCAGGCGGAGGCCATGTCCATGGACCATGCATCTGATGAATAACAATTCCGTGTTTATCCGCATATCCTTTTATTGTCTCAAGCCGTCTTTTAAATTCTTCATCCGAAAGGCTGTAGATTTCATCATCCGTATCTGCCATCTGAAAGTCACCGCAGTCATAGCCGTATTTTGCCAATCTCGCAAATGACGCTTCATCCTGCTTACAGGAATTTCCAAGTCTCAATTTCATAGTAACAATTCCTTTAATTTATTCGTCGTAATGCATTACCTGTTTTGCTATCTTTACAAGCAATTTTGCCATTTCATCGTAGAGTTCTTCGCCGAGTTTCCATGGCGGTGATGTCTCAAGGTTAAATACGCCGTCATAACCGACTTCCTTCAAGCCTTCGTAGAAGCTATCCCAATCGGCAGAACCGAAATAAGGAAGGTCATGGCTGTCACGTCCGAATCTGTTATCGTGAACGTGAAGAACCCTCAAATCATTGCCGAGAATCCTTACAGCATCACCGAGATTTCTCGTTTCAAAGCAGTTTACATGACCCGTATCAAGGCAAGCCTTGAAGTGATCATCATTTATGTCGTCAATAAGCTTTTTTATTGCATCTACCTCTGCCAAAGAGAATCTCAGGTGAGGCATATTTTCAAAGCAGATTGTGACATCGTATTCCTTGGCAGTTTCAAGGAGTTCTGAATAGAATTCAAAGTTCCTCTTATATGTTTCTTCTTCCATTCCCTTCAAGGTATCGTCAGACGTATACGGGAAAATGGGATGAATTACCCAGTTTTTACAGCCGAGATATGGGCACGCCGAAATCGACTTTTTTCTTGTGTCCATAAGATACTTCAATTTTTCCGGGGTAAAATCAAGTCCCAACTGGCTGTCGTATTTATCCCAGGGGCCATGCATCTGGTGAATTTCCATGCCATACTCATCAGCCCATGCCTTTTCGCGTCTCAGATATTTTCAAAATCATAAGCCGAAAAAGTATACCACTGTGATTCGGTATTAGCCATCTGGAAGTCTACACACTGATAGCCGTAGCTGCTGAGCTTCTGATATGCCTTTTCACCGCCGCCGGAGCCTGTTCCGAGTCTGAGCTTCATTTACATCACCTTTTGAGTCAAATTACCTTGATATTTTATCACTTTATGTGGTAGATGTCAACAAAAACAGGTAATTATCTACAAAAATATTATTAAAAAAGCAAGGAATGGATAAATCCATTCCCGTTCACTTCTATTCTGTTTCAACATGTGAGTTATAAAACTGCTCCTGAAAACGGATGATGTTTTCAATCTCCTTTGCAGTAAAGCTCATTCCTTCGGGTGCTGCAGCCAATTTATCCTCAACATCATCCTTTCGGTAGACGATGCCGATAATCTTTACTGTTGTGCTATCCCCTTCCTCGATTTTTTCGTCAATTCCGAGAATGTACACGTCAAGCTCTTCGCCGTCACCGCCGAAAACGTTTGGGATATACCCGTAATTTATGGGATAAATTATTTCGGGATGCTTTGGGTGAGGTGCTCCGATTGGTCTGTCAATTTCAACTGTCACTGTTTTCCCAAGATATGATTTTACCAAGGCTGTACGAAGTGTTCTGACAATAAAATCATGTTTTCCTGCGAGGTACTTTTCCCGGCCCTTATCTTCGGGATTCTTCTCAGCAAGGGATGTTTTGAGAGCCTCATATTGCTTTGCAACATCTTCATTGGCATTTAAATAGTCCCTGAAATTTATATAGTTTATCCACTCCATACTGTCCTTTTTGACAACATGGATAAAGTGAGTCTGCTCATCGCCTGTTCCGTCATAGAACGAGCCGCAGGCAAACAGCAGCTGCTCATTCAAATCGTCAGCAGGTCTGTAATAAAAACCGTTTTCTTTAAGCTTTCCCTCATTCTTCAGCACATCTTCAAAGCTCTTAACCGCAACAGCTATATCAATTATGGGCTTTGCCTTAATAGACTTTATGCTTGTACTGCCGACATGGGCAATATCACATACCACTTCACCGAGAGTTTCCTTCAGAACACTAATTGTTCTTTCGGCTTCATTTTCCCATTCGGCATCATGGTTGTAAAGTGCCACCGTACCGCGTTTTAATCCTATCATCAGACTTTCCTCTTATATTCATCGAGTATTGTCCTTGCAACCCACTTATTAGTTTCGGGTGTATAATGTCCGCCGTCGGGAAGGAAAATACCGTTTGTTCTTGTAGTTATGTTATAGTGAGGTGCCTTTGTTACATCAAAGGTTGTTATATTTTCATTTTCCTTTGCAAGCTCATCAAATGTTTTATTGATAAAGTGCATAGCCTCTACATCTTCACCTGTAACATTCATTTCACGGCATCTTGTTTCACTTGCCATTTTATGAAGCACAATCGGCACTTTGTGTCCGAGAGACTTATAAAATCCATCAAACATTCTGTCATAGATTCCGCGAAGAACCTTTTCAAGATGTACTACTCTTACATCGGTCTCTTCCTCGCCGCCTCTCCAATGAATACCCATGATTTCATAGTCATCGCCGAGGCTTTCATCAAGAAGTGAGAAAATATGGTTTGTGAAGGGGTAAAGCGATATATCAACCGTCCCAAGAACACCGGGAACAAGCTTCTTTTCCCTTTCGGGATACCACATATACTTTTCGGTAACCCCCTCAGCACCAATTGCTATCTGAACAATATAAAGGTCAGGCAAGATTGCACCGCAGTCAATCTCTTTTTGCCATAGCTTCGCAAGGCAGTTGGCAAGAGAATATGTATCATCCTGCGTCTCTGCAAGGTTAGTGCCTGCTCCAAGGTAATTTGACCAAGTGAGTTTGTCTATATCAAAGGACTGGTTATCACATCTTTGAAGTCCGTATACGTTTTTCAGGGGTGATTTTATTCTGTCTTCCTCTGACATGGGCGAAGCATGTCCCGTAGCATTTGACTGTCCGAGGAGGATAAACACAGTTTTTTTCTTCATAATTAATTATATATTTTATTGAATCTGTCCTCAAGATGTCGGGTTTTGGCTTCAAGTAAATTTATATTACTCTCAGTCGGTATATCCGAAAGAAGCTCAATAAGCTTTATTTCCGTCCGACCTTCATAGGTCTCAAAAGGATCTATTCTAAGGGCAATGATTCTTCCTTTCCAAAACAGCTGTTTTACTTCAATATATGCATCTATATCCTTACCGTGAGCATAGCTGAAACGCATACTCTTATCCTGTGTCCAGAAATTACTGGATTTGGTCTTGAAAAGAACCTGCATATAAACATCATCGCTTTCGGGATTTTCTATATCAGTCCGAAGTTTTATATGAATATATTTAACACTTGATGCCTCAACGTCAATCTTATCTGTTACAATAAACGGGTCGGTATATATTCGCTTCTTTTCAATCATATCAACATTGAACAGTAGCCTTCCTTTACAACTGACAAGCGAAGTGTTTTTGAGGTTCCATTCTGTGCTCTGAAGGTCTGCAACCTTTGTAAAATCAACGGAATACACAACCTCACCCGATGAGGAAATCAGCTCTATAAGCTCCATTTCAATGCTTCCCCTGAGCCCTTCGACAGGATCGATTCTCAGCTTTGAAAGGTTTCCGTTCCAGTATCTGTTTTTAGTGTCAACGTACACATCCACCATTCTTCCTGCGGGGTAATAGGTCTGAACCGACTTAGACTGAGAAAATTCTTCACTCTTTTCTGTGGTGAAGTACACTCTCAGCATACACTTTTGCGACGCATCAACATTTGACTTAAGTCTCACGTGTACCTGCTTTATATCGTCTATAGGCATTCTGAGATTTTCATTAATCAACATAGGATCGCAAAAAACACCGAGGGTTCTCTCTATCTGAATAGTTTCAAATGAAAGAGAATCATCAGAATCAATATGTTCTGCGTTACATATTTTCCAACCGGAATTATTAAGACATTCAGCATCGGAAAAATCAAAGGAAGCAATTACATTTCCGGAGTTATCTGAAGAAATCGGTTCAAGTTTGGTTTCAAGCACCTTTTCAAGCAAGGATTCAATACGTGTAATTCTCTTTTCAAGCATTGAAATTCTATCATCGTTTTGCACTCTTACCACCCCCCTGAGTTTAAAACAAGTATAGCATGAAAAATCCAACTTTTCAAGTAAAAATACATAAATTGAGTGTATTTTAATGTTTTTTAGATTTGAACCAATGGAACTGTATGTATCTATTTAGGTGTTCGGTTAGCTTTTAAGTAAATAAACAACCACAACGGGTTGTTTTCTTAATTAATAACAGCTTATTTTATTATTTTAACAGATTAACAGTCAAAACACACGCTCCGAGAATTATAAGCACAACACCAACAACACGATTCAGTGTTTCAGGCTTTGATTTATTGGCAATCCTTGCCGCAATTCTCGCAAAAAGAAGTGTTGACAAAACACAGAACACAAGTGTCCACAAATCGGGAGTCCCGTCAATTACAAAGTGGCTGACAGCACCCGTTAAAGCAGTGAAGGTCATTACAAAGACGCTTGTACCAACAGCCGTTTTAAGCTCATATCCGAGAACAGTTGTGAGGACCAGAAGCATCATCATTCCGCCGCCTGCACCCACAAAACCGCAGATAAAACCAATCATTGCACCGCTCAAAATTGAACGGACAATCTGTGTCTTTTTATCAATCTTCTGCATTGCTTCCTTTGTTGTCATAACGGGCTTTATTATAAACTTAACACCGAGAAGCATTGTCATAATTACCGAAAAGCTTCCCATTGTACCACTTGGTACAAGGCTTGAAACATAGCTTCCGACGGTTGTAAACACAAGCACCGAAAGCATCATAACAATACCGTTTTTTATATCAAGATTTTTATTCTTTCCGTAAGTATAGGCGCTTACGCCGCTTGCAAGCACGTCACTCGCAAGGGCAATCCCCACAGCCTCATAGGCAGGCATACCGAGAAAGGCTATAAGAACAGGGCTTATTGCCGCCGCAGCACTCATTCCCGCAAAGCCTGTGCCGATTCCTGCAGCTGCTCCCGCAAACAGGCAAACAATAAATTTATATATTATCGGAGACATTCAATCACTTTCCTTTTCTACCATAGTATTATAGGAAGGATTTTTTAGCAAAGTTTTGTGGAATGTTGGGTGAGGTGTTAATTTTGGGTGATGTGGGGGTGAAATGGCAATTATTCTAAGTCATCAAGTCTGCCTTCAAGCTCGGAATACATACCTTCCAGATTATCCATCATACCCTCGATATTTGCAAGGCGGTTTTCAATGTTGCTGAGTTTTCCTCCTATACCGACATTTTTATCGGCTTCAAGGATTTCTACACGCTCTATTTCAAACGTACCGTTCAAGTCCTCGACAGGATCAATACGAAGTCCTGTCAGGTTTCCGTTCCACAAGGGATCTTTTGACATATCAACATACACATCCATCATACAACCGCTTCTGTAGCTTGCACATTCGCACTTATCCTGCGTATACACATTATTGTGCTCTGTTTTGAAGTACACTTGCAGGTATGCATCATAATAGATGTTATTATTATACCAGACTCTATGGTGAGGATTGTTTTCAAGTATGGTTTTGAGGCGGATATGAACGTGCTTTGCACGGTTAACATTTATTTTTATGTTGTCATTTTGCACCATCGGGTCAAAAACAAGCTTCTTTACATCGACAGGGTAAACATTAAGCTTTAAGCTGTTATTGCTTTCAAGAATTTCGGCATCTTCCACAGTCCAGTCGGATTTTTCTTTTCTTTCTGTGTCTGTGAAATCATACTCATACACAACCGAACCGTTTTTATCAACAAGGTTGATATTCAAAAGCTCAACAATTCCGCACAAATTTCTGTCAATAGGGTCAATACGAAGTCCTGTCAAGGTGCCGTACCAATTGTGAACTATTGACATATCGACATACACGGTAGGTGTTCCGGGGCTGTATCGCAAACGAACACAGTTGCTTTCACTCCACTCGGGATTTTCTACCGTTGTAAAATAGATTTTAACCAAGTCTATTCTTAAGTCTGAACGCATTGAAAGATAAATGGTAGGAACATCCGTAATGCTCATTTTAATTTTATCGTTTATCACACGCGGGTCGATTCGTTTTCCTACCACACGCTCTGAAGGTGCCGGTTTGAAAATGAGTTTGTTTTTGCCTTCAACAAGCTCGGAAGAGCCTAACTTCCAGTCGGATTTTTCAAAATCCGGCATTTGGGTAAAATCAAAGCTATATACCTTCTTAGCATCTTCGAGAATAATACCGAGTGCCTCATTATCATCCCTTGCGGTAAGCAGTCCCATCATTTTTTCAAGGCGTGCAAGCCTTGCATCAATCATTACGTTCTCGTTATTTTCGGACTTATCTTTATTATCAACGCCAAGAAGCTCATCTGTTGAAACTTCAAACATTTTCGCCAAATCGGGAATAAGAGCAAGGTCGGGATTTGCTACACCCGTTTCCCATTTTGATACGGCTTGTGACGAAACCACAAGCATATCTGCCAGCTGTTCCTGCGTAATTCCTTTACTCTTTCTCAGTTCTTTTATCTTTTCGCCAAGGTTCATTTTCGCACCGCCTTTCTGTAATTATTGTAGCATATAGGGGTGTTTTAATCAACAACTTGTTTTTTGGTTTTTTACAACTATCAGTTGGGTTTATAAAAAAAACGTCCCAAAAATCTGGGAGACGGTTTTTTCACACATACATTTATTCAATTTCTCGAACACTTTTCAGCATCAATTGCAAGAACAAGCATCAACACACCCAAAGCATTGGAATCATCCTTAAGGTCTATAGAATATGTATCGGTAAAGTTAAAAAGTTCCTTTGAAACCACAGCCATAAGAAAACCGTTACCGTCATAAATTTCATAGTCCCATTCAAAGAAATCACCTTTTACAGACCAGCCGTTAAAGTCAATACTGAATCTGGGTTTGAAAAATGTAAACTCTTTTTTGATACATCCAACATACCTGCCGCCGATATATATTTCAAATTTCGGAAGCCATGTCAGAAAAGCTTGCTCAACTGTTCCCACTTCCATATCATTGGCATCAAAAATCTTAAGTTTATGTGTCCATGACAGTTGTCCTTTAACAGTGTACACGGTCTGTCCGTATTCATCAAAAATATCATAGCTGTCAAGCCATGAGAAAAAACGTTGTTTAAAAAGCAGCTTCATATTAAAACCCTCCTAATTATATTTATAAACGAAAAGAGTGTACCGAAGTACACTCTTTGTGGTGCGGCTGATGGGACTTGAACCCATACGAAGTACATCACACGCCCCTCAAACGTGCGCGTCTGCCAGTTCCGCCACAGCCGCATATTGCAGAAGAGGATTTTTTCTGCCTCTCAAAGAGAGGTGTCAGCATCGACCTATCTTACCGGGCCGTCGCCAGCCAAGTATTGTCGGCACAGATGAGCTTAACTACCGTGTTCGGAATGGGAACGGGTGGACCCTCATCGTTAAAGACGCTGACTACTGAGCAACTGTTCATCGC
>JAGAUT010000090.1 GCA_017620655.1 Clostridia bacterium
AAGGGAATTACCAAAGACGAAAACGGCATAGTAACCCTCGACTTCGGTCTTGAAGCCGACGAATTTTTCGGAATGTACGGCGTTTCGATTTCCGATGTCACCTATGACGGCGAAGCTGTAATTTATACAAACACCACCGACAGAAACTCAGGCTTCAGAGGCGATGTTCTTTCAAAATATGACATCAACGGAACAGACTATGCCGAAATTGAAGTAAGATTCAAGGTTACGGGCATTCCGACATCGGGCAATAGCTCGTGTATGCTCTACTGTGCACAGCTCAACAGAGAGACAAGCGCCGTTGAAGTAAGCCTTTGGGCACAGCCTTTAAGCCAGGCATTCCCAGCATCAAGCGCCGGCGAGTATATGACCGTTAAATACAGCCTTTCAACATACTCCGGCATTGAAGACAGAAAAATCGGCGAAATCTTCTTCGGCACAGGTCTTGGGGCAGGTGCATCAAATGTAAAATGCTATGTTGACTATATTAAATTTATTCCCCACGATGCGGTAGAAGCAGACCCCGTTCCCGACCCTGAGGTTGTTGTCAAGGAAGGCAAGTATTCCGTAACTTATGTTGCCAACAACAAAAGCGGCAAGGTTTCGGATATGCCCAAGAGAAGAACGGTATATGTAGATAAAAATTCTTTCATGCCCATTCCCGAAAAGAATCCTGCACGTGACGGCTTTACATTCAAGGGCTGGAGTACAACCGTATCGGCAGCCGATATCGTTTCTTCCTCCGATGCAGTAACGGAAAACACGACTCTTTATGCAATCTGGGAAGGCACGGAAACACCTTCCGAGGAAGCTGTTCAGCTTGTATATCCCGGTTTTGCCAAGAAGGCGATTATATTCTCAACAGACGAGGACGACGGCAATCAGCGTTCGGATATCGGTCTTACACAGAGATTCAGAAACCACGATTTTAATGCGGCATTCAACCTTGTTGCAAAACCCTATGAAAACGCAAATGAAACAAAAATTGTCTCTCTCAAAGAGCTTTATGACGGCTTTGAAATTGCAAACCATTCCTATTCTCATATAGGTATGATGCAGTCGAACACATCCACAACAGATGCCCTTTGTATTGAAGATTGCGAAAAGGGTAAGGAAATCCTTGAAGGTATCTTTGGTGAAGGCAGCGTTCACGGCATGATCTGGCCTGTGTCCCACGGTGACAGAGAAGCGGTTGTTGATCATGTTATGGCAAACTACGAATATGTAAGAAGTGCACCCGCAGAAGCAGGCGGAGATTACTTCGCAGTTCCCACATCCTTCGGTCCCAACTGGAGCTGGACCTGTGTTGACTGGCACAACGACGTTACATATCTCACAAAGTATGCAGACGAATACTTTGCGCTTGAATCGGATGAGCTTACACTCTTCTCGCTCTGGTCTCACTCGGTGTTCTATCCCGTTAACGATAATTGGTATGTAATGGATGATTTCCTTAATGACTTTACCCATTCGGGTCAGAACATCTGGAATCCCCAGCCCCATAAGTATGTTGAATATGTAAAGGCGATGCGGGACGTAATGGTTGAAGACGGTATTGTCACAAACGCTTCCGATATTGACATTTATGCAATTGTTGACGGAAACGAGGTTGTAATTCCGGCAGGCGAAAGCTATGGCAGTACAGTTGAAATCGACCTTGGTGAAAGAGCTTCTTCCGACAACGTAAGATACTGCGAAATAGGCGGCGAACAGAAGCCTGTAGTGGAAAATAACAATAAACTCCATGTTGTTGCGGCAAATGAAAACCTTGTTGTTGAGGTTGTTGAAAAGACTAAAGACGGTGACGTTGTAAAGACAAACTACTACTATGTTGATGCCGCTTCTCTTACATATGAAAAGCTTTCACTTGAAAGCTACACAAACAGCGACTATGAAAGCTCGGTAAGAGTAAGCGAAAAATCGGGTATCCGCTTCAAAGCAGATGTTCTTACTTCGGTAAAGAATGAAGAGGCAGAATACACAATTGAAGAATACGGCTTTATCATAACAAGAGAAGATCTGCTTGGAGAAAATCAGCTCAACTTTGATTTTTCAACCTATGTTTACGGTGTTGCATATAATAAGGCTGAGGACAAGGACATTGTATTTGACAGCACAAACGATGAGCTTTGTGTGTTTGCCGGTGTACTTTATAACATTCCCGAAAAGCACTATGACACAAACATTGTTTGCAAGACATATACAAAAATTTCTGTCGGCGGTGAAGAGTTTACCGTTTACGGCGAACAGGTGACGGTAAATCTTTTCGAAATTGCATCGGCACTTCTTGGAACAGAGCTTGATGAAAAAGTGCGTGAATATATGCTGAGTGTTGTTGACGCAGTAATTCCCGATATTATGGTTGATGTCGGAGATCTTTACAATTAATAATAAAGAGCGATGCATTTTTGCATCGCTTTTTTTGTGTAAATTCGGTTGACAACGAGTGACTTGTGTGCTACAATCTTTGCTTGAAAGGAAGCATAAAAAGGGGGCTGTCATATGAAAAATGCTCATACAAAAGAACAGAAAATGAGCCGTACTTTATTTTTTGTGTGCTGGATTGTCTATGCAGTAATATGTATGACAAAAAACGCTTTCGGTGCTTCTATGGTTTCGATAATAGGGGAGGGCTTTCTCACAAAATCCCTTGCCGGCACGATAAATGCCTCCTACTATGTTTTTTACGGCGGAGCACAGCTGATTTTTGTAAAGCTTGTGGACAGAGTTTCACCTGTAAAGCTCATTAATATGTCGCTTTTCGGCGCATTGATTTCCATGATTGGCTTTGCGGTCGCAGACAATTTCTATGTTATGCTGGTGCTCTGGAGTCTTACGGGTCTTCTGCAGTTTGCCGTATGGCCTGCGGTAATCAGAATAATGTCTGAATATCTTGTTCCCGAACATAGGGGAAAGGCCATGATTTATATAGCCTTTGCCTACTGTACCGGTATGCTTGCAAATTACGGTGCGGCGGCGCTTATTCTTAAGTTTTCCGGATGGAGAATGATTTTCAACGTTTTCTTTATTTTACTTGTTGCCACAACACTCCTGTGGATAATTACCGCAAAAAAGACGGTTCCGATGCTTGAAAATAATACCGATACACGTAAAAGTATGCAGAAGGTTGAGGATAACGGCAAGAAAGAAAGTACATGGAAAATACTTGTTTCAAGCGGAATTGTCCTTATGCTTGTCCCGTCACTTATCCGTACAATGATGGATATGGGCTTAAAAAGCTGGGTTCCCACAATGATTACCGAGAATTACGGCACATCGCCAAGCTTTGCCAGTGCTCTGACAACAATACTTCTGCTTGTAAACCTTTCGGGAATATATATTGTAAATTTTGTTTATCCGAGATTTATAAAGAACGAGGCGGTGTGCTTCGGACTTTGCTTTGTAATCTCTCTGCCCTTTACACTTCTTTTACTTAAGACGGGAGTGATTCCCGTCGGCGTGGCGGTTCTGCTTCTGACGCTTGTCACAACCTTCATGTATTCGGGACACCAGCTTATCAATGTAATCATTCCGTCAAAGTTTGCGGCAATGAATATGTCGGGCGGTGTTGCCTCCTTACTTAATGCTGTTGCATCTTTTGGCGCGGTAATTGCAACCTTCGGCTACGGTTATCTTGCCGAGAACTTCGGATGGACGGCAACAATTATGTCCTGGAGCATAATGGCAACGGTTGCGGCGGTTTTTGCGTTTATGTCATCGGGACTGTGGAAGAAATTTTTGAAGAAATAAACACGAAAAAGCGGTGCTTTTGCACCGCTTTTTTCTATATATCCTTTGTCTGTTTTCTGTATACGTTTGGCGTGCATGAAAGATGCTTTTTGAAGACGTAGAAGAAGTACTCTACCGAATTGAATCCACATTCACTTGCAATTTCCTTTGTCGAAAGATTGGAGTGAGTCAGCATGTTGCAGGCGTGCCTCAGACGGATTCTGTTAATATAGTTGTTGTAATTCATGCCGAAGTTTTTGCCGAAGATAAGTCCTAAATGCCCTGCCGATAACCCGAAGTGTTTTGCAACGGTTGAGAGGGAAATATCCCCCTTGTAGTTCTGGCGGAGATGGTTTGTAACCGATTGCAGGAGTTTTGGCGTGTTTTGAGTACCTCCCGATTTTCCGACGGAATTGCGTATGGCGGTTACAAGTATGTCCTCGACGGCATTTGTTGCAGAGCATTTCCAGAGAGGCTTCTTTTCCAGCATTTCGCTTCTCGCCCTTTCGCAGAGTCCGAGGATTTTCTCGGTTGTCCTGTCGTCAAATTCGCAAAGAATACCGCCTGTTGACGATGAGAGAGAATCAATCAGCTCTTTGTCCATGTCTTTGCCGGTAAAGCTGATGTTTATGAGTATTGCATCATCGGTGCAATGAAGACTGTGGTAGTCGAGATACGACATAATCCATGCACTGCCGCGCCGGGCGATTCTTTTTTCTCCGCCTACCGTGTGTTCGTAGACTCCGTCAAGCACCATCTCAAACTCAAAGTAGTCGTGCCAGTGATTGGGGCTGACAGGACCTTTCTTGTGATACCGTGTTGAAATTTCTAAGTGGTTTTCTATCTGTTTTACGGTTATATAATAATCCTTGTTCATAAAAAACTCCCCGAATATTGGATTTTCTTAATTATAACAGGATTTTTGCACTTTACATGTTGAAATATTGTATATATAATGTAAATGTATTGAAATTTATTTTGAAAGGGTGTATAATTATGCCAAAGGTATTTCCTGAACTCAAATCGTGTCCTCTTGTAAAGAGATACGAAAACAACCCCATTCTATCCCGTCATGACATTCCCTATGAAGCAACCCTTATATACAACGCAGGTATTGCAAAGTATGAGGGTAAGTACGTCATGGTTTTCAGAGATGACGTAAGAACAGCATACGGAGAACTCTCGCTTAAAGGAATCCATCTCGGTCTTGCAACCAGCGACGACGGTATTCACTGGGACGTAAGAAACAAGCCTTTCATTTCTCAAGAAGAAGCAGAAACAGATGAAATTGAAAGATTCTATGACCCCCGCCTTACCGTTCTTGACGGCGAGCTTTATATGTGCTTTGCCATTGACACAAGACACGGACTTCGCGGCGGCATGGGCAAAATCCATGACCTTGAAAAACTCGAAATTCTTTCAATGACAGTTCCCGATAACAGAAACATGGTGCTTTTCCCCGAAAAAATCGGCGGAATGTACGCAAGACTGGAAAGACCCATGCCTATTTACTCAAGAGGCAAGGACAGATTTGATATGTGGTACTCGACATCTCCCGACCTTGAATTCTGGGGCAGAAGCAAGCTTGTTATGGGTGTTGAGGATGTACCCTATGCCAACGACAAAATAGGTCCCGCAGCTCCTCCCGTAAAAACCGAAAAGGGCTGGCTTACAACCTTCCACGCAGTTGACATCGACAACACAAGAGGCAAGAACGGCTGGGAAGAAAAGTGGCCCAAGAGATATACGGCAGGTATTGCACTGCTTGACCTTGAAGACCCCTCAAAGGTAATCGGTATGTATAAAGAGCCACTGCTCGCTCCTGAAACAGACTATGAAGTGGACGAGGGTATCAGACAGAACGTAATTTTCCCCGGCGGTATGATACTCGAGGACAGCGGAGAAGTTAAGATTTACTACGGTGCGGCAGATACCGTTGAATGTCTTGCAACAGCCGATGTAAATGACCTTATAAAGCTTTGTCTTGAAGGAAAGTAAGCAAAACAAGCAAATGGTTGTTTTGTAAAACACGAAACAACCAAAACAAGCAAATGGTTGAAAAAACAACCAAAACAACCTGATACTGAAACTGAAACTGATACTGATACTGTAACTGAGACTGATGCTGAAACTGAAACTGATATAAATAACCCCCATACTCACAAAAAGAAAGAAAGGTGTAAACAATGCAGCCTACATACTGTAATCCTATCTGCATCGAAAATGTACCCGGCGCAAGGGCGCTTGATGCAATTCTCGGCAGGCATGATGTCAGAGCCTATAACGATTACCGTTCCATTGCAGACCCGAGTGTTGTATATCACGACGGCAAGTGGATAATGTACCCGAGCTATGGCTTTGCCTATGTGACAGAGGATTTTGTGCATTGGAAAAAGGTTGACATCGGTCTTGACATAAACAACATAAGATTCAGCCCTGCCGTTGTGAACTTCAGAGGCAAATGGTATATGAGCGGTCACAGCGTTTCGGGAATGTATGTTTCGGACAGTCCCTTAGGTCCCTTTAAGCATTGCGGAAATATTACAGATGTAAACGGCAACGAGGTAAGACCCCTTGACGGCTGTTATCTTGCAGACGGCGACAGGCTTTATTTTTACTGGGCAAAGATTATGCGTCCCGAGAACGGCGAGGATATGGAGCTTGTGATAGGCACAGTCGGTGTAGAGTGTGACCCCGATGAGCCGTGGAGGTTTATCACAGAACCCGTCTGGATAAATAAATTCTCACCCGAAAAGGAATGGGAAAGACACGGCGAACACAATCAGAATGAACGTATCGGCTGGATTGAAGGTCAGTGGATGATAAAGATAGACGGCAGATACTACCTTCTTTATTCGGGAAGCGGAACTCAGTTCGCAACCTATGCTACGGGCATTGTCTATTCGGACGAAGGTCCTCTTTCGGGCTTTCACAGACAGCAAAACCATGACCCGTTGACACGCAAGCCTTACGGTCTTGTACGCGGTGCGGGACACGGAAGCATAGTCGCAGGACCCGATAACACATACTGGATTTTCTACACCTGTCTTTTTGGATATAACTACAAGTATGAAAGACGTGTGTGCATGGACGTTCTCGGAATTGACGAAAACGGCGAGCTTTACTGTCCCGAACTTAGCGAAACACCGCAGTTTGCACCGGGCGTCAAAAAGAACCCCGAAAAGGGAAACAGCGCAGGACTTTTACCGCTTACCTTCATGCAGCCTGCAAGTGCTTCAAGCAATACAAACGGCAGAGAGCCGATATATGCCACAGATGACAGCGTGCTTACCTGGTGGCAGCCAAAGCCGGAGGATACCGATAAAACACTTACGATTGACCTTGGCTCGGAAAAGGGGTATTATGTCGAGGCACTGCGAATAATATGGCGCGACATCGGCATGGACACCTTGGACGGAATTAACCCGGGTGCATTCCAATATATTGCCGAATATGAAGACATCGAAAGCGGCGAATGGAAGATGCTTGTCGATGCTTCGGAAAACACAAGAGATTTGTGTATTGATTACAGACAGTTTGAAAAGGTAACAACAAAAAAAGTCAGACTTCGTGTTCTGGGAAGCCCCAAGGGAATTGAACCCGGTGTTACAAGCTTTACTGTTTTTGGAAAATGTGCACACTAAAAAGGAGAAAAACATGTCAAAGAATTATCTCGAAGCCTTCAACATGTGGAAAACCGACTCGTTTTTCGATTTGGACACAAGAAAAGAGGTCATGAACCTCACCGACGAAAAGGAAATAGAAGACCGCTTTTACTGTGACCTTGAATTCGGCACGGGAGGCCTTCGCGGTATTATGGGTGCAGGTACAAACCGCATGAATAAGTATACCGTCGGTAAGGCGACATACGGCCTCGGGCTCTATCTTCTTGACACTTTTGGCAAGGAAGCCTGCGGAAGAACGGGCGTATGCATAGGCTATGACACCCGAAACAATTCAAAATACTTTGCAGAGGTTTCCGCCAATATTCTCTCGGGAATGGGAATAAAGGTGTATTTTTTCTGCGAGCCGAGACCCACTCCCATGCTTTCTCATCTTGTAAAGTGTGCGAAATCCTATGCCGGTATTGTTATCACCGCAAGCCATAACCCCAAAGAGTATAACGGCTATAAAGTTTACGATCGGTATGGCTGTCAGCTTACAACCGAGCCTGCAAAGAAGCTTCTTTCGATTATCAACGGCATATCTGACATTAGATCGGTACCATTTGCCGGAAACCAAAAGCTCATAGAACGGCTTGATTACATAAAACGGTTTTCGGAAGATGTTATCTTCCGCTCAAGGCTCAAAGATGCTGAGGTAAAGAAAAATCTTCATATTGTCTACACACCTCTTCACGGTACAGGACGTGTGCCTGTACTTGAAGTGCTCGGCAAGGACGGTTTTACAAACGTTGAAACCGTAAAAGAGCAGTGTACCGAGGACGGAAATTTCCCGACAGTTGTTTCTCCCAATCCCGAGGACAGACGCGCACTTACTCTCGGCATCCTTCAGGCTGAGGATTCGGGTGCGGACATTGTTCTCGGAACAGACCCTGACTGCGACAGAGTGGGCATTGCCGTAAAAACAGCTAACGGCTATCAGCTTATGACAGGCAATCAGGTAGGAGCACTTTTGGTTGACTATGTTCTTTCCAACACGGATATGAAAAAGTTAAGAAAACCTGCAGTTATAAAGACGGTTGTAACGAGCGAGCTTGGTGCAGAAATTGCAAGAAGCTACGGTGCAAATATTTTCACAACACTTACAGGCTTTAAGTTCATCGGCGAAAAGATTACACAGTTTGAAGAAGCAAAAATAAATAACGACGAGCTTCGCAATTATACATTTCTTTTGGGATATGAGGAATCCTACGGCTATCTTTGCGGAATACACGCACAGGATAAGGATGCGGTAGTGTCCTCAATGCTTATATGCGAAATGGCGGCACTCTATAAATCGCAGGGTAAGACTCTCGTGGACAGAATGAACGAAATTTATGAAGAGTACGGCTATTATAAGGATGCCCTTGACAGCTTTACCCTTTCAGGCAAGGACGGCTTAGAGCAGATAAAATCCATGATGGTAAAGCTCAGAGATGAAGGTTCGCCTTTCTCGGAAAAGACATCTGTTCAGGACTTTTTGACAGGAATTGCCGCCGAAGAAGGCTTCGGAACACTTCCGAAATCCGATGTTCTCAAGTATATCTTTGACGATGGCTCGTGGGTGGCTGTACGTCCTTCAGGCACAGAACCCAAGATTAAGATTTACTACAGCATCAAGGAAGCCGATAGAAACAAGGCGGAAAAGAGACTTGAAGCAGTCAGAAACGAAATAAAAACAAAACTCGGACTTGAATAAAGGAGAAGAATAAAATGCCGGCTATGACACCCATTCTCAAATCATCACCTGTAATCAAAAGATGTGAAATCAACCCCATTCTCTCAAAGAAGGATATACCATATGATGCTACGCTGATTTTTAATGCAGGCATTGCAAAATACCAAGGAAAGTATGTTATGATTTTCCGTGACGATATGGGCTTTACCGATGAACTGCCCCGTTTCGGCGGCACACACTTGGGTCTTGCCACAAGTGATGACGGTATAAAGTGGGATGTTTCACCGAAACCATTCCTCAGCTTTGAAGAAATGAGAACCGAAGAAACGCTCCGTTATTATGACCCGAGACTTACGGTTATTGACGGCGAGCTTTATATGTGCTTTGCTGTTGATACGGCACACGGAATCCTCGGTGGAATAGGCAGAATAAACGAACATCTTGACAGTCTTGAGGTTCTCTCAACATCTGCACCCGACAACAGAAACATGGTGCTTTTCCCGAAAAAAGTCGGCGGTCTTTACACAAGACTTGAAAGACCCATGCCTGTTTATTCAAGGGGCAAGGATAGATTCGACCTTTGGATAGGTCAGTCGCCCGACCTTAAGTTCTGGGGCAACAACAAACTTGTTCTCGGTGTTGAAAACGTACCCTATGCCAATGACAAGGTGGGTCCTGCAGCTCCTCCCGTAAAGACCGAAAAGGGCTGGCTTACAACCTTCCACGCTGTCGACATCGATGACACAAGAGGCAAAAACGGATATGAACCCAAGTGGACAAAGAGATACACAGCGGGACTTATGCTGCTTGACCTTGAAGACCCCTCAAAGATTGTCGGTATGAGCAAAGAACCGCTTCTTGCTCCCGAAATGCCTTATGAAACGGACGAAGGCTTCAGAACAAACGTAATTTTCCCCGGAGGTATGATCTTAGAGGATGACGGCGAAGTCAAGATTTACTACGGAGCTTCGGATGCGGTTGAATGTCTTGCAACAGCAAATGTCGATGACCTTATAAAGCTCTGTACCGAAAACAAGTAAATAACAAAAAATTAAAGAGACGGTTTTCCGTCTCTTTTTTGTATTTATACGGCATTTTCGCAAATAATAAAAAGGGTGATTGTAATGCTTAAAACGGTTTACCGTATATCTGTCATGTACTTTGTGTCGATATTTCTCTTGCGGCTTGCGGGAAAGAGAGAGGTAGCACAGCTGGAAGTCAGCGAGCTTGTTACCTCGTTCATGGTATCCGAGATTGCCTGTATGCCCATAACCGACCCTGATGTTCCGCTTCTTGATGCAATAGTGTTTTCACTGACGGTGATAATTCTTGAAATACTTCTCTCAAAGCTCAGCCTCAAAGTGCCGTTTTTTAAGCACCTGGTTGTGGGAAAGCCGGGATTTCTTATAGTGAAATGGGAGCTTGACAAAGAGGAGCTGGATAAATCAGGTGTCAGCCTTTCGGAGCTTGTGAGTGCTATGAGGTCGGAGGGGGTAGCGAGCCTTGATAAAATCAACTACGCCGTACAGGAGCCTGACGGAAAGATAAGCATAATTCCCTATAAGGAATTGCCCGAAGATGAGGTGAGAGAAAACGGGTCGGGGCTTCAGCATATGCTGGTCTCTGATGGCAGACTCAACAAAACCGAGATGGAGAAATTCGGCTTTTCCGAGAGGGATGTGCAAAGGATTTTGCAGAAGAAAAACATAAAAGGTATAAAAGGCGTGTTTTATCTTGGAGTAGACGACGAGGGAGGAGTTTTTGTTATAGAAAAATAAAATTCTTCCGTCTGCCTTATCGACGGAAGAATCCCAAGCAATTGTGAAATGACAAAAAACAAGCACCGTCATTTTAACGGTGCTAATTTTGGTGTCGAGCTTCTCGACTTACATGTTGTTGAGCTTAAGTGTAAACTGGCTCTTCTTTCTAGCTGCTGCGTTGATGTGCATTGTGTTCTTAGCAACTGCCTTATCAAGCTTGCTTACTGCAACTGTGTAAGCTTCCTTAGCTGCTGCCTTATCACCTGCTGCTACAGCTGCTTCAAACTTCTTAAGAGAAGTCTTGAGATTTGTCTTGAACATCTGGTTCTGAAGAGACTTGGCTGCTGTAACCTTAACGCGCTTCTTAGCGGACTTAATGTTCGGCAAAGTGTTCACCTCCTGTTTGGGTACGCCGATTTTGGGCATACAGATACATTTATTCTTATTCTAAAGTATTTTATCACGTTATTTTGAAAATTACAAGAGCAAAGTGAGATTTTTAACAACTTTTTCAATTTTTACGGAAAAGAGGCGTGATTTTTATGGATTTTAGTACAAAATTCACAGTGAGAACCGACCTTGCCGACGAGGTTTTGGAAAATCTCGGTCAAAAAAGAGGCAAGATGGACGACGGAATAGGCTTTGAGACGGAGTATCTGTACGGTGTACGGGTTGATAATGTTACGGTCAAAAACCGAAACGCCGAAAGACTTACGGGAAAGCCTATGGGAAAATATGCCACGGTGGGTGTGGGTGAAATATGGAAGGCAGACAAGGAAGGATTTGAGAATGCGGCAAGGGCAGTATCTGAAACTTTAAAGGGAATGCTTGGGACGACAAGGGGGCTTTGTCTTGTGGCGGCACTCGGCAACGGGAGAATCACAGCCGATGCCATAGGTCCGCTATCGGCACAGAATCTGATTGTCTCAAGACACATAAAGAAACAGAACAAAGAGCTTTATGACGCCCTTGGACTTGGAGAGTGTGCCTGCGTTTCGGCGGGGGTAATGGGGGACACGGGTGCGGAGGCTTTTGAGCTTGTAAAGGGTGCGGTGGAAATGTTAAAGCCGTCGTGCGTTGTGGTTATAGATGCCCTTGCTTCAAGAAATATGGACAGACTCGTAAAGACGGTGCAGATATGCGACAGCGGCATTTCTCCCGGCTCGGGCGTCGGGAATGCAAGACACGAGATAAGTAGCAGGACTCTCGGCGTTCCCACGGCGGCGATAGGCGTGCCGACGGTGGTAGAGGTTCAGACGCTGTGCTTTGATATGCTGTCAAAGGCGCTGGAGGGGCAGGAGGAAATTGTCAGATATATCGAAGAAAAGATGCCGGAGAATATCGGCAGGTTCTTTGTATGCCCGAAGGAGACGGATAAGATAATCGGGAGTATGGCAAGGCTTATCGGATATTCCCTGAACTTCACTTTTCATGAAGGCATGACTGTTTCGGAAATGGATGAATTTTTGTCTTAGATATGGCATAAAATGTAAAAAACGATAAAAAGGCTGTGATGTAATGATATATGAAAAGAGGGACACCCCTGTAAAGAGAGAGGATATGCCGATAAAGGAAAAACGGAATGAGCCTGTCTTGCCCGAACAAAGCGATGGCGGAAAAACGGCGTGCAGCGACTGCAGGCGAAGGGCAGGCTTTTCGATAAAGCCGCATGTTGCCAAAAGACGATACGCACGAATTGCGGCGACTCTTCTGTTTCTTGTATGCTTTTTTGCCATTGACAGGGGCTTTTTCGGGAGCGGTATGGTAACCTGTCTTTCCGAACTTATGAAGGACGGGGCAAGGGCGGCTCTGCAAAGTGCCGTCAACGAGCCGATAAGGGGACAGAGCACCCTTTACACACGCCTTGTGTCGGATGCGGCGATAAATACGTCCTTTTTCGGAGAGACGGATGAGCAAGCCGGAAATTTGTATGAGCAGGAGACGGACGAGGCGCTTGCCGTAGATAACAGCATCTCGACAGGCTTTGTTGACGGAACACGCTTTTATCCCATAACAAGTCTTGATTTGTCTGCTGACAGTCTATACAGTCTCAACAACGGAACATCCTTTTCTCCCGACATGAAAATGCTGTCAGAGACGCCGCCCTCTGCCCTTGACGGTGTCGGTGAACAGGACGGCCCCCTTGTGCTTATTCTTCACACCCACGGCGAGGAGTGTTATACCGAACACGTTGACATGTACCCCGAGGGAGAGCCGACAAGGAGCAAGGATACAGAAAAGAACGTTGTCAGGGTCGGAAAGGAAATCTCCGATACCCTTTCGGATTTTGGCATTGAAACCCTTCATTGCAGAAAGATGCACGACAGTGAGTCCTTTATCAATGCTTATTCGGGTTCTGCGGCATCGGTGAGGAAGTATCTTGAAGAATACCCTTCAATAAAGATAGTAATTGATGTACACAGGGATGCCATAATCCGCGACGACGGCGAGAGTATAAAGGCGTCGGTGGAGATTGCAGGTGAGGACTACGCACAAATCATGTTTGTTGTGGGAACGAATGAACTCGGACATAATCACCCCGACTGGCAGGACAATCTTTCCCTCGCCCTGTCATTGCAACAAAGTATAGACAGTACATATCCTTCCCTCTGCCGAAGCATTAATCTTCGGAATGTACCCTTTAACCAACAGCTCTCGGGCGGATATCTTCTGCTTGAGGTGGGAACGAGTGCGAATACTCTTGAAGAGGCGCTTCGCTCTGCAAGGGCTTTCGGGGAGAACCTCGCAAGATTGCTTTTGTCGTCGGGGGAATGATATATTATATATGATGTAAAGGATTGATAAAATGCCGTCCAAAAGAAGCGTTGTAAATTTTCTGTGTGCTTTCGCCGCTTTTTCCGTGATACTTCTGAACATTGCCTTGCTTACGGGGCAGAGTTTTTTTGAGGATGCGGTAAAATGGAACGGGCAGGAGAGGGTGCTGTCGCTTTTCGGCACCGAGTTTGTGTTTGACGAAAACATCCCCAAAATAGCAGAACGGCTTGTAGACTTTAATGATGTGCTTTTCGGGGAAGGCTTTTCCGATGGGGTGACAGAGAATGCTGCGTGTGCTGCCGATTATGTGATTGACGGGCTGTCGGTTGCCTACCATCTTGCCGGAGAGGCGGTGGGTGCCGAATGAAACGGCAGGAAATGCTGACGGTGTTTCTGCTCGGCGGCTTTGGATACGGCCTTTGTGAAATAGTTTGGAGAGGGTATACCCACCCGACAATGTTTTTGCTGGGAGGGGTATGCCTTGTGTGTCTTTATGCGGGAAATAAAAGATACTGCCTGTTGCCCTTTGCCCTCAGGTGCGTATGCGGCGGCATTGTCATAACAAGCCTTGAGCTTGTGACGGGAAGCATAGTCAATATACTTTTAGGCATGAATGTATGGGACTATTCGGATATGCCGCTTAACCTTTACGGTCAGGTCTGTCCTCAGTTTTTGCTTGCGTGGATATTGTTGTGCGTTCCGGCACTTTTTCTATGTAAAAAAATCGCCTTGATTTTCGGAAATACATTCATGAAATAATTACCGTAAAAGGCGGAAGTCGCCAATTTTGCGACTTTGAAAAAATATTCGCCCAAATCGGTTGACATTCGTAAAAAAGCGTTGTATAATGATTCTAAATTAATTTTTTAACAATCCACGTTGGAGGTATACAACAATGAGCAGAATTTACAACTTTTCAGCAGGTCCTTCCATGCTTCCCGTTGAAGTACTCGAGCAGTGCGCGGCGGAAATGCTTGATTACAACGGCAGCGGTATGTCGGTAATGGAAATGAGCCACCGATCTCCCGTTTACGATGCAATCATCAAGGAAACCGAAGCTGATTTCAGAAAGCTTATGAACATACCTGACAACTACAAGGTTCTGTTCCTTCAGGGCGGTGCGTCCACTCAGTTCGCAGCTGTTCCTCTTAACCTGATGAAGACCGGTAAGGCAGACTATGTAGTTTCCGGTCAGTTCTCAAAGAAGGCTTACAAGGAAGCACAGAAGTACGGTGACGCAAAGTGCATTGCTTCAAGTGAAGACAGAACATACGCATACATTCCCGAAATCACACCCGATATGGTAAGAGAAGATGCAGACTATGTTCACGTTTGCTACAACAACACAATTTTCGGTACAAAGTATCCCGAAGTGCCCAATGTCGGCGACAAGGTGCTTGTAGCTGATATGTCCTCCTGCATCACAAGCGAACCCGTTGACGTAACAAAGTTCGGCTGCATCTATGCAGGTGCACAGAAGAACATGGCTCCCGCAGGTCTTACTGTTGTTATCATCAGAGAAGACCTTCTCGGCACAGAAAAGGAATTTACTCCCGTAATGCTCAATTACAAGGAAATGGCAGATAATGACTCCATGTACAACACTCCTCCCTGCTATGCAATCTACGTTGCAGGTCTTGTATATAAGTGGGCACTCAAGAACGGCGGACTTGAAGCCATGAAGAAGAGAAACGAAGAAAAGGCGGCTCTTCTCTATGACTATATTGACTCCTCTAAGCTCTTCAAGGCAACAGCCGATAAGAAGTACCGCTCAATGATGAACGTATGCTTTGTAACAGGCGATGCTGACCTTGACAAGAAGTTCTGTAAGGAAGCAGAAGCAGCAGGTCTTTCCAACCTTAAGGGCCACAGAAGCGTCGGCGGTATGAGAGCCTCCATCTACAATGCAATGCCCAAGGAAGGCGTTGAAAAGCTCGTAGAATTCATGAAGGCTTTTGAAGCGGCTAACGCTTAACTTACTTTTTCTTTGCTGAAAAGAAAAAGTAAGCAAAAAGAAAAGATTTTCGGGATATCAATGATGAAAAACAAGCCGTTTTGCCCGAAATGAAACAAAAAACAGGGGGCGACCCGATACGGTCGCCCAAAACTTTATCCAAAAGGAGAAACAAAAATGTATAACGTAAAGTTACTCAATAAAATCGCAAAGTGCGGTACAGACATATTTGATAAGGATACATATACCGTAGCCGAAGATGTACAGAATGCCGAAGCTATAATGGTAAGAAGTGCTTCCATGCACGAAATGGAATTTGACAAAGAACTTCTCGCAATTGCAAGAGCAGGCGCAGGTGTCAACAATATTCCCCTTGACAAGTGCTCCGACGAGGGTATCGTGGTGTTCAACACTCCCGGTGCCAACGCAAACGCAGTTAAGGAGCTTGCTATCTGTGCACTTCTTCTCGGTTCCAGAAAGATAGTAGACGGTATTAACTGGGCATCCACTCTCACAGAGGACGTTGCAAAGGCTGTTGAAAAGGGTAAGGGCGCATATGTAGGTCCCGAACTCTACGGCAAGAAGCTGGGCGTTATCGGTCTTGGTGCCATCGGCGCACTTCTCGCAAATGCGGCAGTTCACCTCGGTATGAAGGTTTACGGCTATGACCCCTTTATCACGGTAGATTCCGCTTGGAGACTTTCCAAGGAAATCAAGCACTCCACAGAGCTTTCTGAAATCTTCTCGGAATGTGACTACATTTCCGTTCATGTTCCTTCCACACCCGATACAAAGGGTATGATTAACGCAGAAACAATCGCTACAATGAAGGACGGCGTAAGAATCATCAATCTTGCCCGTGCAGACCTTGTTAACAACGCCGACATCAAGGCAGCACTTGAAAGCGGCAAGGTCGGCTCATATGTAGTTGACTTCCCCACAGAAGAAACAGTTAACGTTCCCGGTATCGTTGCAATTCCTCATCTTGGTGCATCCACACCCGAATCGGAAGACAACTGTGCTGTTATGGCGGCAAACGAACTCGTTGACTACCTTGAATGCGGTAACATCAAGAACAGTGTAAACTTCCCCGCAGCATATCTTCCTTGCGGCGGCGGCACAAGAGTTTGCGTTCTTCACAAGAACGTTCCTGCAATCATCGCTCAGATTTCAACTGTTCTTTCGGATGAAAAGCTCAACATCGAAAACATGGTTAATGCTTCCAAAAAGGATAACGCTTATACACTTCTTGAAGTTGCAGGCGACGTGTCCGATGCAGCTATAGAAAAGCTTTCGGCAATAGAAAACGTTATCAGAGTGAGAATTATATAATATATAATGAAACTTTACGGCGGTCGGTTTGACCGCCTTTGTTTTTGCCGTCAATAATTTGTGTGTCAAATCTGCCCAAAACCCCATATATAGATTGGTAAAAACTGCATAAAAAATTATTTGAAAAAAATCAAAAAAACCCTTGACAAATTATTGACACAATTGTATAATAAGCGTTGACTGAATACTGTAAGTGTGTATTTATGCGCAAAATTGCGGTCTTCAGAAAACTTTTTGAAAGGAGTTGCGGTATGCCAACATTTAACCAGTTAGTCAGAAAAGGACGTGAACAGGTTACTTACAAGTCTAAGTCTCCTGCACTTCAGAAGGGTCTCAACACTCTTACTAAGAAGGCAACAGACCAGAGCGCACCTCAGAAGAGAGGCGTTTGTACAAAGGTTTCGACAAAGACTCCTAAGAAGCCTAACTCTGCTCTTAGAAAAATCGCCAGAGTTCGTCTTACCAACGGTATCGAAGTTACATCCTATATCCCCGGTATAGGCCATAACCTTCAGGAACACTCTGTTGTTCTTATCCGTGGCGGTAGAGTTAAGGACCTCCCCGGTGTACGTTATCACATCATCCGTGGTACACTTGATACACAGGGCGTGGCTAAGAGAAATCAGTCTCGTTCCAAGTACGGCGCAAAGCGCGAAAAGAAGGCCGCTAAGTAATAGCGTTTCTTTTCGGAAAGTTTTGGCAGTTTAAGAAAAACTGCAATATTGGTTAGTATTACAGAGGTAACCGCATTTCTATATATGCCGGTACGACCTCTACGTTAGTGCTGACGGAATAGGTAATCTCATTTCGAGTACCTGTGAATTCATTTTATGTGAAGGAGGGAATTACAGTGCCTAGAAGAGGTAACGTACCCAAGAGAGACGTACTCCCCGATCCTATGTACAATTCTAAGCTCGTAACAAAGCTTATCAACAATATCATGTACGACGGTAAAAAGGGTGTCGCTCAGAAGATTGTATATGATGCATTTGCAATCATTAATGAAAAGGTAGGAGATCCCCTGGAAGCATTCCAGAAGGCTCTCGAAAACATCATGCCCGTTCTTGAAGTAAAGGCTCGCCGTGTTGGTGGTTCTACTTATCAGGTTCCGATCGAAGTAAGACCTGAAAGAAGACAGACACTCGGTCTCAGATGGCTTACAACTTATTCAAGAGCCAGAGGCGAAAAGAAGATGGCTGAACGTCTTGCAGGCGAAATCATGGATGCATGCAACGGCGTAGGTTCTGCTGTTAAGAAGAGAGAAGATACTCATAAGATGGCAGAAGCTAACAAGGCTTTCGCACACTACAGATATTATTTCCGTGCTGCATATGGCAGCTTAAGGATTTCTGTAAACCGGACAAGCATTTGTCCCTAATCTAAATAATATAAGGAGAAAAATCCATGTCGAGAAGTTGTCCTCTTGAGCGTACCAGAAATATTGGTATCATGGCTCATATCGACGCCGGTAAAACTACAACTACAGAACGTATTTTGTATTACACCGGTAAAACTCATAAGATGGGTGAAACCCACGACGGCGGCGCTACAATGGACTGGATGGAGCAGGAACAGGAAAGAGGTATCACAATTACCTCTGCTGCTACAACTTGCTTCTGGGAAGGCGAACAGAAACAGTATCTGCCTCATAGAATCAACATTATCGATACCCCCGGTCACGTTGACTTTACAGTAGAAGTTCAGCGTTCACTTAAGGTACTCGACGGTTCTGTAACAGTTCTCTGCGCTAAGGGCGGTGTTGAACCTCAGTCTGAAACTGTATGGCGTCAGGCTGACGAATATAAGGTTCCCCGTATGGCATACGTTAACAAGATGGATATCATGGGTGCAGATTTCTACAGAGTTGTAGATATGATGCACGAAAGACTCCGTGCCAACGCTGTGCCGATTCAGCTTCCTATCGGTGCTGAAGATAAGTTCAAGGGCATCGTTGACCTCGTTAAGATGAAGGCTTATATCTTCACAAATGACCTCGGTACAGACATTCAGGAAACAGATATTCCTGATGATATGAAGGAAAAGGCTGAAGAATACAGAGCTGCACTTTTAGAGCATGTTGCTGAAACAGACGAAGAATTGCTCGAAAAGTATCTTGGCGGCGAAGAACTCACAATCGACGAAATCAAGGGCGCAATCAGAAAGTCCACTATCGACAACACAATGGTTCCCGTTGTTTGCGGTACTTCCTATAAGAACAAGGGCGTTCAGATGCTCCTCGATGCTATCGTAGATTTCATGCCCTCTCCTCTCGACGTTCCCGCGGCAGAAGGTATTGACCCCACTCTTCCCGAGGACGAAGAAGACAATAAGATTACAAGAGAATCTGATGATGATGCACCTTTCGCAGCTCTTGCGTTCAAGATTGCTACAGACCCCTTCATCGGTCGTCTTTGCTTCATCAGAGTATATTCCGGTTCTATCACAGCAGGATCCACTGTTTATAACACAAACAAGAAGGGCCGTGAAAGACTCGGTCGTATCGTGCTTATGCACGCTAACCACAGAGAAGACGTAGATAAGATTTACGCAGGTGATATCGCAGCCGTTATCGGTATTAAGAATACTACTACCGGTGACACACTCTGTGATGAAAACCATCCCGTAGTTCTTGAATCTATGACATTCCCTGAACCCGTTATCAGAGTTGCTATCGAGCCTAAGACAAAGGCAGGTCAGGAAAAGATGGGTATCGCTCTTGCGAAGCTCGCTGAAGAAGACCCCACATTCAAGGCTTATACAGACGAAGAAACAGGTCAGACAATTATCGCAGGTATGGGTGAACTTCACCTCGAAATCATCGTTGACAGACTCCTTAGAGAATTTAAGGTAGAAGCTAACGTTGGTCAGCCTCAGGTTTCCTACAAGGAAGCAATTACCAAGAGCGCTGATGTTGATATGAAGTATGCTCGTCAGTCAGGTGGTAAGGGTCAGTACGGTCACGTTAAGATCACAGTTGAACCTAACGAACCCGGTGCAGGTTATGTCTTTGAAAACAAGGTTGTCGGCGGTGCTATTCCCAAGGAATACATTCCTGCTGTTGACGCAGGTATCCAGGGTGCTATGACAAACGGTATCCTCGCCGGTTACAACATAGTTGACCTTAAGGTTACACTTTACGACGGTTCTTACCATGAAGTCGACTCTTCTGAAATGGCATTTAAGATTGCCGGTTCTATGGCTCTTAAGGAAGCTCTCAGAAAAGCAGGCTCAGTTCTTACAGAACCTGTTATGAAGGTTGTTGTTGTTGCTCCCGACGATTACACAGGTGTAGTTATCGGTGACATCAACTCCCGCCGCGGTCAGATCCAGGGTATGGATCCTATCTCTGGCGGTCAGCAGATTCGTGCTTTCGTTCCTCTTGCAAACATGTTCGGTTATGCAACAGATCTTCGTTCCAACACACAGGGTCGCGGTACCTACGTAATGGAACCCAGCCACTATGAACAGGTTCCTAAGAATGTTGCAGATGACATTATCGCAAAGAGAGCAAAGAAGGACTAATTAAAAAATAACAGTGTATGGGCGTTCAATATGAATAATGTGTAAATTTAATACCGATTTGTATTGACACTTTCGCCCGATTTGGTATAATCATACTTGTACTAAAAAAATAATTTTCTTTTTAAGGAGGAAACTCAAATGGCAAAGGCTAAATTTGAAAGAACCAAGCCCCATGTAAACATTGGTACTATCGGTCACGTTGACCACGGTAAGACAACTCTTACAGCTGCTATCACAAAGACACTTTCTCTCGCTAACGGTGCGAACGAATTCATGGCATATGACCAGATCGACAACGCTCCCGAAGAAAAGGCTCGTGGTATCACAATCAACACCAGACACGTTGAATATGAAACCGAAACCCGCCACTATGCACACGTTGACTGCCCCGGCCACGCCGACTAC
>JAGAUT010000091.1 GCA_017620655.1 Clostridia bacterium
CGCTTCTTTAAGAGTCTTGAGACCGTGAGTTACTTCAACTACGTTTGCACCGAGAATTTTCATTCTTGCAACATTGGGTGCCTGCTTCTTGATATCAACAGAACCCATATAAATATCGCACTTGAGACCGAAGTATGCCGCAGCTGTAGCAAGAGCAACACCGTGCTGACCTGAACCTGTTTCAGCGATAATCTTCTTCTTACCCATGTACTTTGCAAGGAGTGCTTCGCCCATACAGTGATTGAGTTTGTGTGCACCCGAATGATTAAGGTCTTCACGTTTAGCATAAAGCTGAACCTTGCCGCCGAGATAATCCGAGAGTCTCTCAAGGTGAGATACGGGAGTAGGTCTTCCCTGGAATTCCTTTCTGATTCGTCTGAGTTCAGCGATAAACTTTCTTGACTGGCAAATTGAATAGTAAGCTGTTGTGATTTCAGCCATAGCCGCCTTAAGCTTGTCGTCTACATATACTCCGCCGTACTTGCCGAAGTAGCCGTCCTTATCGGGATAATTATTAAAATATGTATCAAAATCTACGTTTCCTATTTTCATTTTGTTTTCCTCCAATATATACAAAGTAAATATGTTGTTATTCTATGATGTGCGTGTTCATTCCGCATTCCGCGCTTCGCATTCCGCATTTTTTAATTCCGCCATCGTCTGTCAAGTTTTATGGCAAAAACCTCCGTGCCGCAAAAAAATAAACCCTTATCCCACCTTTGGGACAAGAGCAACTCCTGCGGTACCACCCAAGTTGACGTATAAAAACGCCCGCCTCTGCAGTGCACATACTATGCACCCGTGTTTGATAACGCAGCACCCTCTGCGTCAGCACTACTAAGATCTGCAGGGTCGAACAGTTTCGCCCCAAATCATCCTTTCGGACTGCCCTCCTGGGTCCATTCGGCAAAAGCTTTGTACCGCACTCACACCGACGGCGGCTCTCTTTGACAAAGTGGTTTCTGCTTACTACTCCCTATCATAGGTTTATATTGGGATTATACACCCGCGAATTTTATTTGTCAATATCTTTTTTGGAAGCTTTGTGGCATTTTTCGACACAAAAAGAAAATATAATGGTTTGTTCATTCATTTGTGTATATTCGTTTACAAATACATGGTATACTTTATCACGTTAAAATCATATCCCACTGATGAATGCGGAATCAGAACATGAAACCGTATTCTGAGGGACTCTGGAGAAGTCCATTAAATTGGATGCCGAAGGTGCAAGGCAGAAACGCCGAAACTCTCAGGCAAAAGGACAGAGATATTATTAACCTAAATAATATTTTTCTGTTTTTTCTACTTTGGAGCTTCTGATTTTATCAGTAGCTTTTTTTATTTTATTAAGGAGGAAAAACAAATGAGTTTTCTCGATCACGTTGCCGAAATTAACGGTGACATCAACAGCTTTGTGTGGGGCGCTCTCGGTCTTGTGCTTCTTATCGGCACAGGTATCCTTGTAACCACACTTACAAAGTTCTTCCAGGTTTCCCACTTTGGTCTCTGGTGGAAGAACACTATCGGAAGTCTTTTCCACAAAGACGTTATCGGACATTCTACTGACAAAAAGTCCATTTCACCCTTCCAGGCTCTCTGTACAGCCCTTGCGGCTACAATCGGTGTAGGCAATATTGCCGGTGTTGCTGCTGCTATCTGTATAGGCGGCCCCGGTGCAG
>JAGAUT010000092.1 GCA_017620655.1 Clostridia bacterium
AAAAGGTGAAAAACATGAACTTCACATTCAAAGACTGCTACGCAACCTATTCAAATAACGAGCTTGTAATAGGTAACAGTAGAATAGAAAGAAAAATATCCCTTGGTAACGGAATCCCTGCATCTCTTTATGTCCTCAACAAAAAGACGGGCTACAGATTTGAAGCAAAAGGCGGCAAGGGAAGCATAATGTTCGGCGTTCCCGGCTTTGACTTTGCTTCTTCCCGTGTGTCGGTATATGCGACAACAGACGACAAAAACGGTTTTTCCAATGAAGCTTTGACCGTATCTGTTCACTTTGAAAAGGAAAACCAGGCGGTTTATACAACCATGAGACTTTATCCCGAATGTGCGTTTGTTTCATCTGCTCTCAGCCTTAACGGCGTTTTCGGCTACGGTGTAGAAACAAAGGTATGTGCAGGGGAATACGAGGGTTACCTCAGAAGACCTGATAACTGTATAGATTCTGTCGGCATGAATGAAGACCATGTAAAAGTTACAGAGGTAGAGTTTTACGACTTTACGGATGTAAGAAACAACGCTGTCAGAAAACGTGAAAGACTTGCGTATTTTTACAGTTACGGAGAAACGGATGCATATGACGGTCAGATGTTCATTCTTGATGCTTATACCAAGAAAAATGCCCTCATAATGGTAAAGGAAAGTCCCTGTGCATTCTCAAGACTTGCGGACAGCAAATATGACATGAAGTATGCCATCCATGAAAATGCACACCTTTGCGGATTTGGTGCTGATTTCTCGGGCAAAACACTCTTTACTCCCGACATGTTCCTCTACTACAGCACAATCGGTGTTGCAGAAAATCCCGATGATGCTGCACAGGAATATAAAAAATACTACCGTCTCGAGTGGAAAGATGGCGACAAGGGCACATTTATCATGTCCAACACATGGGGCGACAGAAACGGCGACTCAAGGGTTTGCCACGACTTTGCCTGCAAGGAAGCGGATGTGGGCAAGAAAATCGGTGTTGACATTGTTCAGCTTGACGACGGCTGGCAGTCGGGTCTTACAAAGAATTCGAGATTTATAAAGAGCCAGGATGAAGGTGTATGGGGAAGCGGTCTTTACAAGGCTTGTCCCGATTTCTGGAAGCCTGCACCCCACAAATTCCCCGACGGCTTCAAAAAGACAAGCGATTACATAATATCCAAGGGTGCACATTTTGGTCTTTGGTTCTCGCCCGACTTTGACAATGACTACGAAAATGTTGACAAGGATATAGAGGTACTTACAAATCTTTACAAGGAATATAATGTAACCTTCTTCAAGATTGACGGCGTAAATGTTATAAGCAAGAAGATGGAAATAAATCTCGTAAAGCTTATTGAAACCGTTAGTGCAAACTGTGACGGCAAGGTTACCTTTGACCTTGACATCACAGGCGAACAGAAGAGATGGGGTTACCTTGTAAACAAGCAGTACGGCAATCTCTTCCTTGAAAACAGATACTCAAAGGCAACAAACTACTATCCTTTTACAACCCTCAGACAAATCTGGCTTCTTTCGGAATTTTTGCCCTCTCAGAAGTTCCAGATAGAGGTACTCAACCGCAAGCTTGCCTCAGAGCTTTATAACCCCGAAGATATCCTTGCACCCGCAAACTATACTCAGGATTACTGCTTTGCCATTGCCATGTTTGCCTGCCCTCTTATCTGGATGGAAATGACAGGTCTTGACAAGGAAGATTTGTCGGCAATATCCAAAATCGCAAAGATACACAAGAAAATCAAAAAGGATATGGCAAACCTTGTCGTCACCCCTATTGGTGAAGAGCCTGACGGTCTTAATTTCTCGGGCTTTACGGCACTTGACAAAAACGGCAAGGGATATGCACTTTTGTTCCGTGACTGCACAAACAAATCTACATATACATTCAAAAAGGCACTTTCAAAGGGAGCCGAGCTTGAATATATGTATTCAAATTTTGATGCGACTGCCGAGTGTGTAAACGGCGATATAAGATTCAAGGCAAATACACAGAGAAGCTTTGTTCTCGTAAAGGTGAAGTAAATGAAGATAATACTTGCATCAAAGTCACCAAGACGAAAAGAAATTCTTGAAACCATGGGCGTTGATTTTGTCATTGACGTTGCCGATGCCGATGAGAGTGTTGGCAGTGAGCTTTCGCCTGTCGAGGCTGTTTGTGAGATTTCAAAAAGAAAAGCGGATGCTGTTTTCAAAAGACACGAGTGTGAAGATTGCATTATAATTTCTGCTGATACCGTTGTTGTAATCGACGGAAAAATCATCGGCAAACCAAAAGACGAAAATGATGCTTTTAGCATTATAAAGTCTCTTTCGGGCAGAACACACGAGGTTTACACAGGCTTTACCGTGTGCGGAAACGGAAAAGCAAAGACGGATTTTGAAGTTACCAAAGTTCATTTCAAAGAGCTTTGCGATGACGATATAAGAAGATATGTTGCAACAGGCGAGCCGATGGATAAAGCAGGTGCTTACGGCATCCAGCAAAAGGGAAATCTCTTTGTAGAATATATCCACGGCGACTACTATAATGTGGTTGGTTTTCCGATTTCAAAAATTTGTGTAACCATTTTGGAGTTATTTGGTATTAACATATTGTATTAATATGTGCCGAAGCATAAGAAATGCTTTGGGAAAGGAAGATAAATATGGCGTTAAAGAATTATAAGCACAATTATCCCTTTAAGACCGTAAAGTTTACACCCAACATGAAGGTTGTAATTGAGGACTCTATTGCAAAGAACAATGAATTCAAGCAGGACATTGCCTTCCGTTACCGCAAGGGTAAGGAAATAATAGATGTTACCTTTGAAGAATTTTACTATGACACAAAGTGTCTCGGCTCTGCTTTTACCGAAATGGGCTTTAAGAAGGGCAGTAAAATTGCCATGATAGGTCCCAACAGCTATGAATGGGTAAATGTATTTGTATCAGTTCTTAACAGCGAGGCAGTTTTTGTTCCCGTTGACAAGGAGCTTCCCATTGAGGAAATTGCATACGTTATCAACGACAGCGGTGCTGATGTGTTCTTTTACCACGGAACAAATTACGATGAAAAGATTAAGGCAAACATTGACCTTTTCCCAAATGTCAAATACTTTGTAAGTATTGATGCAAAGGAAGACGACGGCAATTTCCTTTCCTATAAGAAGCTTATGGAAAAGGGTAAAGAGCTTTTTGACGGCGGTTATGATGAATATGTAAACATGGAGCCCGTTTATGAAGAACTTAAGGTGATTGTTTATACATCGGGTACTACAGGTACAGCAAAGGGCGTTATGCTTTCTCTTGAAAACGTAATGAGCGCGCAGAACTACGGTCTTCAGGTTTCGGATACGGCAAAGACCATGATTAACGTGCTTCCTCTTCACCATACCTTCGGCGGTCTTGTTGACATCCTGGTTGCCATTAAGTGCGGTACAACAATGGGTATCAACGACAGTATCAGAACACTTCTTCCCAATTTCAAGGAATATAAGCCTGAAGCTGCCATGCTTGTTCCTCTCTATGTTGAAAAGTTCTATCAGAAAATCTGGGCAGGTGTTGAAGAAAAGGGAATTACAAAGCTCTTTAAGGTTATGCTCAAGGTCAGCAACGGTCTTTTAAAGATGGGTATCGACGTAAGAAGAACGCTCTTTAAGTCGGTACATGAACAGTTTGGCGGCAACCTCAGACTTATTGTCTGCGGCGGTGCTCCCATGAGAGAAGAGCTTGGACGTTTCTTTGAATCCATAGGTGTTATTATTACAAACGGCTACGGTATTACAGAATGTTCTCCTCTTGTGTCGGTTAACAGAACACACTACTACGATTTTGCTTCTGTAGGCGTTGTTTGCCCCGGTCTTGAAATAAGAATTGACAACCCCAACGAAGACGGTGAAGGTGAAATTCTTGTCAAGGGTCCCGTTGTTATGATGGGTTATTACAATCAGCCCGAAAAGACAGCCGAAGTTCTCTCTGAGGACGGCTGGTTCAGAACAGGCGACTACGGTAAGTATGACAATGATTCGGCAAAGCTTTACATAACAGGCAGAAAGAAGAACATCATTGTTCTCAAGAACGGTAAGAACATTTATCCCGAAGAAATCGAGGATTATTTAACAGCACTTCCCGAAATTGACGAAGTAATTGTTTCTGCAATCAAGGACGAAGACGGCTCTGAAGTAGGTCTTCAGTGTGAAGTTTATCCCATGAAGGAAAAGGTTGAAGGTCTTGATGAAAAGGCTGCATACGACCTTGTTAAGGCGGCGGTTGAAGGCTACAACGCAACAATGCCTTCTCACAAGAGAGTAATCAAGGTTAATATCAGAAAAGAACCCTTTGAAAAGACAACAAGCCAGAAGATTAAGCGTAAATATAATTAGCAGGGAGCCCCTGCGGGCAATTTCACGGATTGTGTTTGCGATTTACAAACCTTTTGTGTCGCGGAACCGTTCCCGTTTGACCGCCATAAACGAAAGCGGTCAAACTCTGTGAAAATTTGAATAAAAAAGAGGCGGACACCGAAAGGTGTCCGCTTTGTTTAACCTTGACCTAAAAACAGTTATGTGATATAATTACAGGCGAACATATCACAACACGGAGTGAGCTTATGGACATAAAAATCCTTCATCACGACAAAGACATAGCAGTTTGCATAAAGCCTGTCGGCGTATCAAGCGAAAACACCGAGAAGGGCGACGGACTTCCCGACCTTCTTTCTTGTCAGCTCGGCGAAAAGTATATAGCAACTCTCCACCGACTTGACGTTGGTGTGGGCGGTGTTATGGCATATGCCTTGAATCCAAAAAGCGCAGCGTTTCTGTCCCGTGAAATATCCGAGGGAAGATTTGACAAGAGATATTTTGCAAGAGTTTACGGCTGTCCCGAAGAAAATGAGGGTGTCTTTGAGGATTTGCTGTTCAAGGATTCAAAGAAGAATAAAAGCTTTGTTGTGAAAAAAGAACGCAAGGGCGTCAAAAAGGCAAAGCTTTCCTACAAAGTGCTTGAAAGCGATGAAAAGACAAGTCTTGTTGACATTCTTCTCTTTACAGGCAGAAGCCATCAGATAAGAGTACAGTTTTCAAGCCGCAATATGCCCCTTGTGGGTGACGGCAAATACGGTGCAAATGACAATGAAAAGAATATTGCCCTCATGTGCCATGCACTTTCATTTACCCATCCGAGAAGCGGTGAAAAAATGGTGTTTGACATACCTTGTGAAATATAATTGTAAAAAGAAATCATAAACACTTGATTTTTCTCAGTTTATGTGGTATACTCATTAACGCTGTGGGGATAATATACACAGCAACAATTAAATCAGGGTTGGACTTGCCGTGCGAAGCAAGGTCACACCAGTCGGGGCAGTAGCGGCGCCCTATATCTGAAATCCGCTATAGCAGAGATGGATTCCGTTTCTGAGGGTCTGTACTGCAGTAGCTGTCATGACGTATTTGTGTTGAGGTTTCGGGCCTTGCGCAATTACCCCTCATGAACCATGTCAGGCGGGGAACCGAGCAGCATTAAGTGATAAGGGTAATGTGCCGCAGGATAACCTGGGCTGAGCAAATGCGTCAGAGGACGTACTTTGGTGCTCATTCGATTTTACGGTGTGTGATCTTGCTTTGTACGGCACTTACTTTTTTCTTTGCGGGGAAGCCCCCGCAGGCAATTTCGCGGGGTATGTTGTTGTTGTCAGCTTTTGATGTCGCGCAAATGCTTTTCGCGGCTATCAAACGCCGACAGCCGCGAAATAATAAATGGAATTATTTTTTACGTTTAGAACCCTGTTTGAGAATTTGGCATAAAATATACTATGTCAGCTGAAACTCAATAACTCCGTCATCATGTGTTTCAATCAGATGCGTGTTGTATGCAGACAGTAGTTTTTCTTCAAGTTTTCTGCGAAAATCCGAGTTTATCGGATGTACAATGTCCTTGTAAGTTCCGTCAGCGTTTTTGCGTGACGGCATAACGACAAACTGACGTGAATCGGCGTTTATTATCTTTACATCGTGGAGTGCAAGGCTGTCATCAAAGGTGACAGACATTATTGCACGAAGCGGACCTTCCTCGAAGGTTTTTCTGATTTTGATATCGGTAATCTCCATACATTTTACTCCTTGTGTTGTCTTTTTCGGGTAAATAAAGTTTTCCCCGACAGACGTTTGATTATACACAAAGACAAAACTATTTTGAAAGGCGGAGTGAAAATGCCAGCAATTTGTGATTTGTCAAAGATGAAAAACGTATATTTTGCAGGTATAGGCGGCATCAGTATGTCGTCGCTTGCTCTTATACTCAAGAATAAAGGCATTGCCGTTTCGGGTTACGATTTTAAAGAGTCCGAGACAACAAAAATGCTGGAAGAAAAGGGAATTCCGGTTCAGTATACATACGACACCGTTTCTTTTCCTGATGCGGATACCGTTGTCTATACTGCAGCACTCAAAGCTGATGACCCCATTCTTGTACAGGCAAGAGACCGCGGACTTGACATATTCACCCGTGCCCAGCTTCTCGGAGCAATAACTTCCGACTACAAGCACTCTGTCGGCGTGGCAGGTACTCACGGTAAATCTTCGACAACGGGATTCCTTGCTGAAATCTGTCTTGCGGCAAATAATGACAGCACGATTCTTGCAGGTGCGGTAATGCCGTCGGTTGGTTCTACTTATACAGTAGGAAACGGCGACTGTGCCGTATTTGAAGCCTGTGAGTACAAGAACTCCTATCATTCCATGCAGCCCACAATCAAAGCGGTACTCAATGTTGAGCTTGACCATGTGGACTTCTTCGGAAACCTTGAAAATGTAATTGAATCCTTCAGAAAATATATTGCAAAGCCGGGCAAAAACGGTGAGAATATCGCAGTTATCAACCTTGACAGCGAAAATGCCGTAAAAGCGGCAGAAAACACCGGTGCAGACATAAAGTATTTTTCGGTAAAAAACAAGGCAGACTATTATGCAAACAACATAAACCTTGACGACGGCTACGGCGAGTTTGATGTTATGAAGGGAAATGATGTGCTTTGTCATGTAAAGCTGTCTGTTCCCG
Organism: Clostridia bacterium; assembly: GCA_017620655.1. Lineage (GTDB taxonomy): Bacteria > Bacillota > Clostridia > Oscillospirales > CAG-382 > UMGS1387. The sequence goes on from JAGAUT010000092.1 coordinate 7,050, forward strand.
GTATTCATAATGTTGCAAATGCAACGGCAGCGGCGGCGAGTGCCGACCTTTGCGGAATTGAAGAGGCGGCAATAAAAGCAGGTCTTGAAAGATTTATTGGCGTAAAGAGACGTTTTGAAAAGGTGAAGACCCTTGAGGGCGGTGCAATCGTAATTGATGATTATGCACATCATCCCGATGAAATCACGGTAACACTGGGCAGTGCAAAGAAAGTGGCAAAGGGCAAGGTTATCTGCATTTTCCAGCCCCATACATATTCGAGAACAAAGGCGCTGTTCCCCGATTTTGTAAAGGCACTTTCCATTGCCGACAAGGTGCTTATGGCACCCATATATGCGGCAAGAGAAACGGACACCCTTGGTATTTCCTCGGACAATGTAGCAGAGGCAATTGAGGGAGCAGAAAGCCTTTACAGTTTTGAACAGTTAAGACAGAGGGCAACCGAGCTTGCACAAAAAGGCGATATGGTTATAACCATGGGTGCAGGCGATGTGTATAAGGTTTTTGCAGAATAAAAGAGGATATTATGGACAGAAAAAATATAAACAGAAACAACTATAACAGCAACCTGTTGAAGATTCTCATTGCGTTGACTGTCGTTATTTGCGTTGTACTTGTTGCTGTCGCGGTAATGCTGTCGGATAAGCCTGACAAGGCGGAGGAAAATTCCGACAAGGAGATAACCGAAAAGGCGGATGAGGAGAAGAAGTCCGAAAACGACAACGCAACCGAAGAACAGCCGCCGCAGGAGGATGCGGAAGTTATCATTGAAGAAAAGCCCGAGGAGCCGGACGAGGCTTCGGTTGATACATCGGCATGGAATCTTGTTCTTGCAAACCCATGGAATAAGCTTCCCGAGGATTTTACGGTTGAGCTTAGTGATATCGGCGGCGGACATATGGTTGATTCGAGAATTGTCGATGATCTCAATCAGATGATGAGCGACCTTGCAAGGGCAGGACATTCGGCATTTATATGCTCGTCTTTCAGAACAAACACAAAGCAGACAACGCTGTATAATAATGAGGTAAACGAATACCTTGCCATGGGCTATTCCGAGGAGGAAGCGGCGGTTGAGGCAGGAAAATGGGTTGCAGTACCCGGTACCAGCGAACACCAGACAGGTCTTGCGGTTGATATAATGTCAAACTATTATCTTAAGCTTGATAAGGGACAGGAAGATACCGAAGAGCAGAAATGGCTTATGGAGAATTCATGGAAATACGGTTTTGTTCTCAGATATCCCAATGATAAATCCCATATAACAGGCATATATTATGAGCCCTGGCACTATAGGTATGTCGGAAAAGATGCCGCAAAGGAAATGTTTGAAAGGGATGTTTGCTTTGAGGAGTATCTGCTTGGTTAAAATGAAACAAAAAAGAAAAGACGTGAGAAATCACGTCTTTTTTGGTCGAAGTGGTGGGACTTGAACCCACGGCCTCTTGCACCCGAAACAAGCACGCTACCAACTGCGCTACACCTCGATATTTAATTGTCAATTGAAAATGGTTTCGGTTGCCCTGTCTGAAATATAGTCGCCGCCACGGCTCGAACAAGTCTACGCCTTGCGCCTCGTTATTTCAGTCCTGCTGTGCCTCGCTCATTTCTGCCCTACTTGGCAGGAGCTCGTCTTCGCAGCCCGAAACAAGCACGCTACCAACTGCGCTACACCTCGATATTGAATTACTATACGCTACGAGCCAATGTTTATAACGGACATATTATACCAAAGTTTAAGTTATTTGTCAATATCAAAAAAAGCCGAATTATTGCGCTTGACGGAAAAAGAAATATGGAAAATATTTGGTTGTTCTTACATAGGTATAGTTCTGAATCACAAAACATAAAAAAGACGTGGTTTCCCACGTCTTTTTTCATTACACTAATACTTAATAATAACCGACTGCATATACATTTCCTTGAATCTTCGTTCAAAAAGATTCAATGGATATTCAACACAACCGCTGAGAGGGTCTGCAACCTTTACAACCTGTTTGTTTTTATCATAACCGTAAAGCACCATGCAATGTTCGTTGGAATGCCAGTCTACCCTTGTGCCGTCGATATTCCATGTTGCCGAAACAAAGGAGGGTCCCATAAACCCTGTTGCCCAGATTATAACCGGCGAACCGTTGACCACTTCAACAAGAAGGCTTTCAAGATTCACTCCCGTGGTGTCAAAAACTCTTAAGGAGCTGTTCTGCTCTGTGAGGTATTTTTCGGCACAGTTCTTGATTACGGGAGCAAAGCATCCGAAGGAAGAGAGCTACTCGGGCTCACCGACAAACGCCTCAAAAGGACTTGTGCTTCCTATGGGACCTTTATCGAGATAACCATCTGCAAGAACTGTTTTGGAAACGTCATAGCCGTAGTAGTTCAGCACTGCGGCAAGGGATGTAACCTCGCATCCTGTGGGAAGCTCGGGCTTCTGAAGAACGCATTTGAAATTGAGTTCAAAGCTTTTTGTTGTGAGGTCTATGTATTCTTTCTTTGTATACCAACCAACGTTTTTATATGCCTCAAGGTCAACTGTCGGAATTATGAGACTTCTGCCGTCAAGGGCATATATCTGAGATACGGGCGTTTCATACCAGCATGCCGCTTTATACTGTTCCACAAGGGCATCGCCTACAACAACCGTTCTGCCGTCGAGGGCGTAGAGTGTCTTAAAAGACGAAAACCAGCCGACATTATTATAGCTTTGAATTTCGGACACGGGGATTGTCAGCCATCTTCCGTCCTGGGAATAGACGGTGGTGACAGGTTCATTATACCAGCCGACAGCCAGATAGTCAGGCACCAGCACATCTCCGACTGTGATTGTTCTGCCGTCGAGCGAATAAAGAGTGACAAAGGATTTATACCAGCCGACCTTGTTATAATCTGAAACATACTTTTCGCTGACAAATATGCTTCTGCCGTCCTGAGAGTACAGTGTGACGGTGGTGCTCTGTGCGAAAACGCAAAGCGAGAGTGCGGAAACTATTATCGCCGCAATCAGAAATTTTATTATTTTACTCAAATTGAAATACCTCAAAACCTGTTATATTTACTGTTATTATATCAAACATTCGGATAATTGTCCATACCCAAATTTAAAGGCGGTTTTTGCTTGACAGACGCAAATGTTTATGTTATAATTACTGAGCTGTGAAAAACGGCATATGCGGGCGTGGCGGAATTGGCAGACGCGCCAGACTTAGGATCTGGTGTCTACGACGTGGGGGTTCGAGGCCTCTCGCCCGCACCAGCGGGGAAGCCCCGCGGCAGACTCGGGACTACATGTTGGTTCCGAGTTTTTTCTTTTATGCCCGAGTGCCATGCCGTCTTACCGCCATAAATTCGAGCGGTAAGACTCATTCAAACTTCAATGTGGTTAAGGAAGCCCCGCGGCAAGCTCGGGTCTACATGTTAGTTCCGAGTTTTTTCTTTTATGCCGGAATTAAACACACAAAAATATTTCCAAACTTTAAATAAACCGCCTTTTGGCCTCAGTTTTAGATACATTCAGTTAACATTTATCAAACCTTGTTCAAAATTGTTGACTTTATTGCTTTATTTTGGTAAAATTCAAGTGGTTTAATTATGAAAATCTTACGAAAAGAAGGCGAACAAATCAATGGAAAAGCGTTATTACCAAAAAGAAATCGAAACCATGCCCGTCGAGGAGATTAAAAAACTCCAAAGCGAAAAGCTGGTTAAGCAGGTAAAGCACGTTTACGAAAACGTTGAATATTACCGCAATCTCATGGATGAAAAGGGTGTAAAGCCCGAAGATATCAAGGGTATAGAAGACCTTCACAAGCTTCCTTTCCTCACAAAGGCAGACCTTCGTGATGCATACCCCTACGGACTTCTTGCAAAGCCTCTCGATGAGTGCGTAAGAATCCAGTCCACATCCGGTACTACAGGAAGAAGAGTAATTGCTTTCTATACACAGCACGATATCGACCTTTGGGAAGATTGCTGCGCAAGAGCAATCGTTGCAGTTGGCGGCAGCGAAAAAGACGTTTGTCAGGTTGCATACGGCTACGGTCTTTTCACCGGCGGCCCCGGTCTTAACGGCGGTTCTCACAAGGTTGGCTGTCTTACACTTCCCATGTCATCCGGTAACACAGAAAGACAGATTCAGTTTATGATGGACCTTTCGGCAACAATCATCTGCTGTACTCCTTCATATGCTGCATATATCGGCGAAACCCTCAAAGAACAGGGATATACTCCCGACCAGATTCCTTTAAAAGCAGGTATCTTCGGTGCCGAAGCATGGACAGAAGAAATGAGACAGAACATTCAGGAAACCCTCGGCATTAAGGCATACGACATCTACGGTCTTACCGAAACGTCCGGCCCCGGTGTATCCTTTGAATGTGAAGAACAGACAGGTATGCACATCAACGAAGACCACTTCCTTGCAGAAATTATTGACCCCGACACAGGCGAGGTTCTTCCCGAAGGTTCTAAGGGTGAGCTTGTATTTACTGCTCTTGACAAGGAAGCATTCCCGCTTCTCAGATACAGAACACGTGACATCTGCGTGCTTTCAAGAAAGCCGTGCTCCTGCGGCAGAACACACATTAAGATGTCAAAGCCCATGGGCAGAAGCGACGATATGATGATAATCAGAGGCGTCAATGTATTCCCCAGCCAGATTGAAACAGTTCTTCTTCAGGAAGGCTATCAGCCTAACTACCAGATTATCGTTGACAGAAAGAACAACACAGATACATTCGACGTTAATGTTGAAATGAATCCCGACCAGTTCACAGATACTGTCGGCGGCGTAACAGCTCTCGAAAAGAGTCTTGCCGCTGCCCTCAAGACAATGCTCGGTATCAACCCCGCAGTTCACCTTGTTCCGCCTAAGAGCATTGCAAGAAGCGAAGGCAAGGCTGTCAGAGTTGTTGACAAGAGAAAGCTTGTATAAGGAGGAAATGAAGAATGTCTCTTAAACAGTTAACCATTTTTGTTGAAAATAAGCAGGGTACTCTTGTGAAAATCACAGATGCCCTTGCAAAGAACGATATAAACATCAGAGCACTTTCCATTGCCGACACACAGGATTTCGGTATTCTCAGACTTATTGTTACAGATTACGACAAGGCTGAAAAAACACTTCACGATGCAGGCTTCCTTGTAAAGTGTACTGAGGTTGTAGGCGTAAAAATCGGCGATGCACCCGGCAAGCTTTCCATGGCACTTGATGTACTTGATAAGGCTGAAATAAACATGGAATACCTTTATGCGTTTATGTCAAGAACAGAAAAGCACGCATACGTTGTTCTCAGAGTTGCCGACAACGCACATGCTGAAAAGGCACTTGAAGATGCAGGCTTCCATCTTATCGAGGATGCTGACGTAAATAAACTGTAATCCATCATCACGATTTAATCCCTTGCCGTTATCGGTGAGGGATTTTTTCTATATGTATTGAGCTAAAAAAAGGATAAAAAACCTTGAAAACACTTATCTTATATGCTATACTTTTGACAAAGGAGGTCTTGGATATGTTTGATAAATCTCTGTATAAAGCAAAAAGACTGTTCGCTGACGAGGGCTTTGAAAACGGTTTCAGAGTTCGTCATGTACATCCCGACAGCGAAGGGAATTTCGGATACACCAACTGGTCGTTTCCCGAGAGCAAAAATGAGCCCTCATGGACTATACTTCCTCTTTATTCCGAATATTGTCTTATTGAGGAAAACAAGGATGTTTCAAACCCATATGTGCTGACTGACAAGGGCGATTCCAAGGTGGTTACATATAACCCCGAGGAAAAAAGTCTTTCCTTGAAGCTTGATGCAAGCAAGGTGTATAAGGGGAAGACAACGGTTGAAAAATTCTGGCCTCATCTGCTTATCGAGCAGAAACACATCTGCGACTATAAAAATATTCCCGAAGGTGACGAAAAGACCTTTTACAGCGCATCAAGCGACAGAATAGCGGTGGAATTTGATATCAGACTTACAGAATATATCCCCACGACCGTTCCTGCAGATAAAAATGTCTGTCAGTTTGTAGGCTATGTGTACCTCAACCTTGTAGATGCAAATCACATCTATTTCGGATTTAATCCCTTTGATAACAGAGGCCCTCAGGAACTTTTCTGGCATATAGAAGCCGGAGGAAGCAACCACATTTACATCATGACAACAGAGCAGGTTTTTGGAAACCTTGAAAACTCATTCTGCCCGGTACCTTACGACGTAAAGGTTTCGGATGAGTGGAAGCATATTGAGGTAGATCTGACTCCTCACATTGAAAAGATTCTTCAGAAAGCCAATGAAGACCTTATTTTCGGAAGACCCGTAACAAGAGATGAATTTTACTTCTCGGGTACAAATCTCGGTTTTGAGACACATGGCAACATAAGCTGTACATTTGAAATAAAGAACTATAATCTTGTTTCTTACATAAAAAAGTAAAGAGAGGGCAAAACAATGGCGAATTTTGATAAATCACAGTACAAAGTAAAAAGACTTTTTAAGGATGAAGGTTTTGAAAACGGCCTTTACATCGTCCCCCTTGCAAGAGACGATGACAAGACCATTCCTTTTGAAACCTGGAAGTATAACGACTCAAAGGAAGAACCTTCCTGGAAGATTATTCAGCACTATTCAAGATACTGTCTTTGGGAAGACAGAAAGGATTGCGGAAGCGACTATATTATCGCCGATAACGGAGGATCGAAGGAGGTTGTCTACAACCCCGAAGAAAAGAGCCTTCGCATGACGCTTGATGCAAGAAAGGTTTATCAGGGCAAGTCCAAGAACTACAAATACTGGCCTCATCTTCTCATTGACCAGAGAGATATCTGCGACTACAAAAATATGCCTGAGGGAGACGAAAAGAGATTTTACAGCGCAAATTCTGACAAAATTTGTGTTGAATACGATATAAGACTTCTCGACTTTGTTCCCACAAACAATCCCGAAGACGTCAATGCCTGTTCATTTGTGGCATATGCGTACCTTAATCTTGTAGACGCAAACTGGATTTACTTCGGATACAGCCCCTTTGACAACAGAGGTAAAATTCCTTTTATGTTCAGAAAAGAAACGGGCGGTAACAATCACATTTACACCCTGACAACAGAGCAGGTTTTCGGAAGTGTTGAAAATTCCATGTGTCCCGTGCCGTTTGATGTAAAGCCTTCGGAAGAGTGGAAACACGTAGAAGTAGACCTTACACCTCACATTGACAGAATTATGGAAGCGGCAAACCGCGACAATATTTTCGGCCGTCCCGTAACAAGAGATGAATTCTATTTCTCAGGCACAAACATGGGCTTTGAAATTTACGGCAATTTCAGCTGTACAATGGAAATAAAGAATTATAATCTTGTTTCATACATTAAGAAAGAAGAGGAATAACTTATGGTGGTTTTCGACAAATCAAAGTACATGGCAAAACGGCTGTTTGCTGACGAGCATTATGAAAACGGATTTGAGGTAATGCCCCTTGAATTTGATTTTGACCCGACCTATCCCGGCAAAAAATGGTCATTTCCCGAAAGCAAGGGCGACCCTAAATGGCGTCTTATTCAGCACTATTCCGGTTGTTGTTTTGTAAAACAGAACAAGGATGTCGGCTCGCCTTATGTCATGACAGATGTCGAAGACACAGAGGTATTTACATACCACCCCGAGGACAAGTCCATCACATTTCAGGTAAATGCCCAGAATATATACAAGGGCAAAACCGAGATAGAGCACTACTGGCCTCATCTTCTTATCGAGCAGAGAGATTTGTTTGACTACAGAAGCCTGTCGGATGAGGACAAGGTGTTTTACAGTCTTCAAAGCGACAAAATCGTGGCAGAGTTTGATATGAGGATAACCGACTATGTCCCAACAACCAATCCCGAAGGACACAACAGCTGTGAATTTGTAGCCTACGCATACCTACAGCTTCTTGGCGGAAATCACATCTACCTTGGCTACAGTCCTTTTTGGGACCACGGTGCAATCAGCCATTTCTGGCATAAGGAAACGGGCGGCGCAAACTGGATCTATGCTCTGTCAAATGAAATGGTTTACGGCGACATGAAAAATTCCTTCTGTCCCGAGCCGTATAACGTACAGGTGTCGGAGCAGTGGAAGCATATTGAGGTTGACCTTACGCCTCATCTTGACAGAATCATTGAGGAAGCTAACAGGGACCTTATTTTTGGTCGCCCCGTAAAAAGAGACGAGTTTTACTTTAACGGAACAAATATAGGTTTTGAGGTACACGGCAATATAAGCTGTACTGTTGAAATCAAAAACTATAACCTTGTATCTTATGTCAAAAAGGAGAAGTAAGAATGATTGACCTTACAAATTATGACGTAAAAAGACTTTTTAAGGATGAAGGCTTTGAAAACGGCTTTGACGTTCTTCGTGTGATGAACGGTGCGGGTGCGTATGACAATCCCGTTGGCAAATTTCAGTATCCCACATCCACAGCAGAGCCCTCTTGGCTTCTCATTCAGTGGTATTCGAGAAAGTGTCTTGTCGGCGACAGAAAGGACACGGGAAATCCCTATGAAATTACTGACGTTGACAATATAAAATTTGTTAAATACAACCCCGAAGAAAAGAGCCTTCTTATGACTCTAAACGCAAAGAACGCCTTTAAGGGCAAATCAAAGATGGAGGATATGCCCTACTGGCCTCATCTTCTTATCGAACAGAAAAACATCTGCGACTACAAAAATATGACAGACCCCGAGGAAAAGAAGTTCTACAGCACGGCAGGCGACAAGGTTTATGCAGAATTTGATATGAGAGTGCTTGACTTCAAGCCCACAACAAATCCAGAGGACTTAAATGCCGTTCAGTTTGTTGCCTATGTATATCTCCAGCTTGTCGATGCAGGACACATTTATTTCGGTTTTAATCCCTTTGATAACAGAGGCCCCATCAAATTCCTCTGGAAAAAGGAGACAGGCGGTTCCAACTGGATTTACGGACTTCCTACAGAGGTTACCTTTGGCAGCATCGAAAACTCCTTTGTTCCCACTCCACATGATGTAAAGGTGTCGGAAGAATGGAAGCACGTTGAGGTCGACCTTACTCCCCATATTGACAACATCATCGAAATGGCAAACAAGGATATGATTTTCGGACGCAAAGTAACAAAGAGTGACTTCTACTTCAGCGGTACAAATATGGGCTTTGAAACCCACGGCAACATTGACTGTGCCATTGAAATCAAGAACTATAATATCGTTTCCTGCTTTAAGAAAAATTAAGGAGAATGACAATGTTTGACAAATCTCAATATAAGTGTAAAAGACTTTTCCATGACGAAAAATTCAAGAACGGCTTTAAAGTAAACAGGCTTCTCAACGGTCCCGAAGGATATATTCCGATAGGCGAATGGACATATCCCGGAGGTACTGATAAACCCTCATGGATTCTCGTTCAGTGGTATTCAAAATACTGTTTCCTTAATGACAGAAAAGACACGGGCAGTCCATATATAATTGCAGACAACCACGGTTCAAAGACGGTTATCTACAACCCCGAGGACGGATCTCTTTCCATGAATCTCAATGCAAAAAAGGTTTATGAGGGCGAGGCTCATACCGACCCCAATATGCTCTGGCCCCATCTTCTTATTGAGCAGGTGCCCATTTGCGACTACGATAATCTTTCGGAAGAGGACAAGAGCTTTTACCGCACCGACTGCGACAGACTTTTCCTTGAGCTTGACATAAGAATGCCAAAGTTTGAGGATACCACAAACCCCGAAGGCATCAATGCCTGCCAGTTTATGGCATACTTTTATCTGACTCCCATCAATATGAGAAACAGAAAGATATGGTTCGGTGTAAACTTCCTTGACTCAAGATATCCTGCGGCAACCTATTGGAACATTGATACTGTGGGTACGGAAATGATATACTGTCTTTCCTGCGAAGATACATATTCCGGTCTTGAAAATTCTTACTATGATACAAATAACAATAACAAGGTAACTCCGTCAGACGAATGGCGTCACATTGAGCTTGACCTGACACCCCATATTGACAAGGCAATAGCACTTGCCAACAGGGACAACACCTTCGGCTTTAAGGCTGAAAGAGGCGATTTCTTCATGCATGGCAACAATCTCGGCTTTGAAATCCACGGCAATTTCGACTGTACATTTGATATAAGAAACTATAATCTTGTGGCATACAACAAAAAGTAGACATTGGATTTTCTTAATTATAACAGTTTTTTTGCACTTTACAAACTGAAAATCGTATGGTAAAATCTTAATGTAGTTATCAAAATTCAAATACAAGGAGAAAAAACATGAAAAAGACGCTTATTTGTCTCTTTCTTGCGGTTGTTTTAAGCCTTAGTGCTTTTGCTGCATTTGAAAAGACAAACACCTACGAAAACAACTTTAATGACGTACCCGAAACCAGCTGGTATGCTGAAAATGTAAAGACGGCATATGAACTCGGCTTTATGAACAGTAAAGCTGAGGGTTTGTTTGACCCTAGCGGCAACGTTACCGTTGCAGAAGGTATCACAATGGCAAGCCGTGTTCATGCAATCTACAACGGCGTAGAAATCACAAAGAAGGAAAAGGATGTTCAAGCATACGTTCTTGACTTCGGCACAGAAGTAACCCATTCCTATAAGCCCAATCAGGCAACAGGCGAAGTGGTTGACGGTGTATATGTTCTTACTCCCTTTGAAGTACCCTACGGCAACGGCTACGACCCCGGTCTTGTGCTCGAAAACTTAAACCTTCCCGCACGTGATTACACAAAGGCTGTAATCAAGTTCAGAAAAGAAGACCGCGACAACAGAGACCCGTCTGCAAACAGAAGCTCCTATGCTGAGCTTTTCTTTGCTACAGACAGAGACCAGAACCTTTCCGAATCAAAGAAGTTCAGCTTTGACATCAATCCTTTTTACAACAATGAGGACGGCTGGTACTATGTTGAGCTTGACCTTACAGGCAAGGATGAATGGAAGGACAACATCATCCAGATGCGTTTCGACCCCACAAACAACAACGGTCTTTACGAAATTGCATCTATCAGCTTTATGAAGAACGAAGAACCCGAAGCTGAAAAGTGGTACGATATGTACCTCGACTATGCTTCGGATAACGGTATCTGCTCGCTTTCGGACTTTGATTCTTTCACAAGAAATATTACTAGAGCAGAGCTTGCATATCTCTTTGCGGCAGCTGTTCCCGAAGCTGAATTTACTGCGATAAACAGCGTTTCGGCAATCCCCGACGTTGAAAAGAATGACTATTACGCAGATACACTTCTCATGCTTTACAACGCAGGTATCGTTCTCGGCTCCGACGGCGGCAAGTTCAAACCGGGTGACGATATCAAGAGAAATGAAACAGCAGCTATTATAAACAGAGTTGCACTTCCCGAAAACAGAGTCAAGGGTTCTGTTGACTTTGCTTATGATAACGAAGACTATCAGTATGATGCTGAATTTGTAAGCCAAGACGAAATGGCTCGCCTTGCCTTTGACGGCGAAGACCAGCATATTGAAAACGGTCACCTTATTTTCAAGGCAAAACCTTCAACTGCCACAAAGACAGGCTATGACCCCGGTGTTATGCTCAAGGGTATTGAAGCAGATGCTACCGAGTATTCAAAGATTAAAATCAGAATGAAATACGACTTCTTCGAAGGACAGAATATTGACTACCGTTCTTCCATCTATTTCACAACGGTAGAAAACCCCGCTCTTTCCGAAAAGCAGTCCTATCACTTCGACCTTCTTGGCCACTCTTATGTCGATGCGGCAGGCTGGACAGTTATCGAACTTGACATGGCTCTTGCAAACGGCTGGACAGGCACGGTAACAGGCTTCAGATTTGACCCCACAAACTACGGCGGAACATTTACAATTGATTACATGAGATTAGTCAAGACAATGGCATCCAGAAAGATTTCCGATGAAGAACTGGAAGCAAACTTTAAATCCGAAAGACTCTTCAAGGATGAAGCCTGGGAATACGGCTTTGTCGTAAATAAAGAAGACCAGTCGGGTGTTGCGGGTGAATGGAGATACTACAAGAGATTAAAACCCCTTTGGCAGATTGGTCCCTGGTGGACAGGCAACTGCCTTATCGAAAACAGACTTGTTGACGGTGACGAATTTAAGCTTGCAGATAAAGACGGCATCAAGAAACTTAAGTACAACCCCGAAGAAAAGTCCCTTTCCTTTAAGCTCGATGCTTCCAAGGTGTACGGCGGCAGAGCCGCAAAAGGCACAAACGAAGAACTCTGGCCTCACCTTCTTATTGAACAGAAAATCGGCGACATTTACAAGGAACTCAGTGAAGAAGACAAGGTGAGATACTCTGCTGATGCAGACAAGATTTACCTTGAAATGGATATCCGCATGACAGACTTTAAGGATACCACAAACCCTGAGGGTGTAAATGCAGTTCAGTTCCTTTCTTACTACTACCTTGCGCTCAAGGATGTTCCCGGCAAGATGATCTGGTTCGGTGCAAACCTCTTTGACAGCAGAGGAGCAGGTCTTGAAAAGACAAGCTGGCATCTTGATACAGCAAGTAACTCAATGATTTATTCTATTTCCACAGCTGATGTCTACGGCGGTGCAGATAACTCATTCTTTGTAGACGGCAGTGTTGTAGAACCCTCCGAAGAATGGAAGCATATCCGCATTGATATTACTCCTCACATTGAAAGATGTCTTTCCATTGCAAACAAGGATATGACTTTTGGTAAGGAAGTAACAATAGATGACTTCTATTTCAAGGGCTGTAACGTAGGCTTTGAAATTCACGGCAACTACGATTGCACATTTGAAATCAAGAACTTCAACCTTATTTCGTATAATCAGAAGTAATAGAAAAGACGTGCCGAAAGGCACGTCTTTTTGCTATCCGAGGGCAATGTCAAGCACCATCATGACGGAGAAACCGATGCAGAACCACAACACGCCTCCCGTGCTTTTGGCTTTGGGTAAAAGCTCATCTGCCGTGACAAAAATCATTGCTCCTGCGGCAAATCCCAGAAGATACGGGAGTATGCCTGCGGCAAAGGACGCAAAGACAAGCGTAAAGATTGCCGCAATCGGCTCGACAATTCCCGACAGAGAGCCGAGGATAAAGGCTTTTTTCTTTGATGAGCCGCCATTTTTCAAGGGCAGAGATATTATTGCACCCTCGGGGATGTTTTGCATTGCCATGCCGAAGGACATCATAACTGCAGGTAAAAAAGCGGCAGGTGACTTGAGGGCAAGGGCAAAGGCCACCCCGACTGCCATGCCCTCGGGGATGTTGTGAAGCACAACGGCAAGAAAAAAGGAGGCACAGCTTGCACTTTCGCCGTCATAGGATAACGCAATAAGCTTTTCTGCCGCGATAATAAAGGCGATTCCCGACCATAATCCCAAAAGCATGGGAATGAAGGCGAATATACCGAGAGACGCCGACATTTCAACGGCGGGGATAATAAGACTCCACACGGATGCCGCCAGCATTACACCTGCGGCAAAGCCCGACAGAGCCTTGCTGTCAGAGCTTTTACGTTTTGCAAAAAACACAAAGAATGCACCGAGTGTCGTACCGATAAACGGCAGCAGAATGCCGAAAATGATTTTAAGGGACATTTTGTTTTGCTCCAATAAAATATTAGAGGACGTCTGTTTTGACGTCCTCTGTTGTTATTATATTTGATTTGTTGCAAAACCGCCACATGTTGATTTTTTGTAATTTGCCACCCCCTGCCATTTGACAACCAAAACCCTTTATGATATACTGAATTATAACCATAAATTCGGAAAGAGGTGTCTTTCATGAAAATACAGGAATCTGCCGAGAATTATCTCGAAACCATACATGTGTTAAAAAAGAAGAACGGAAATGTCAGAAGTATAGACGTTGCAAATGAGCTTTCGTTTTCAAAGGCAAGCGTTTCAATTGCAATGAAGAATTTCCGCGAAGAAGGATATATTACCGTCGATGAGGACGGATATATCAGCCTTACGGAAAAGGGTCTTGAGGTTGCAGAACGCGTTTATGAAAGACATGAAGTTCTTGCCAGGGCTCTCATGGCTCTGGGTGTCGATGAAGAAACGGCATACGAGGATGCATGCAAGATTGAACACTATATAAGCAACAAAAGCGTACAGAAAATAAAGGAACATTTTAATCACAATTAACGTCTTATAAATATGGAGGTGCTTTGAATGAAAAAGAAGCTTTTAATTGTATTGGCGCTGATAGCGGTTTTACTGTCGCTTTCTGCTTTTGCAGAGACGGGCATATTTCCCCTTGAAAAAATCGGCGATTACCGGAAGTTCGCAACGTGTTACGAAAGAATCCCTCCGCCAAGAGGCCCCGTCATTGATATGTACTATAATTTCGGCATCATGGACATGGACGGCAATGTTGTTGTCGAGCCGATATATGAGGGAATCTCGGATTTCAAGGACGGCAGAAGTCTCTTTAAGATAGGCGGGAAATACGGATTCTTTGATGAAAACTGGAATGTTGTAATTGAGCCGAAGTATAAGGGAGCCGCCGATTTTTCGGAAGGACTTGCCTGTGTTTGCGACGATAACTGGTCGTACGGTTTTATAGATGTAAACGGAAATACAATTCTTCCTCATACCTTTGATTATGCGGAATCATTTCAAGACGGTCTTGCTGTAATCGGAAAGGTTGATGAAGGGTATAATCACAACATTTTTATCAGAACCGGAAAATTTGACAGAGAAGGACGTCAGATTGAGCCTGTAAGTTACAACTGGGAAAAGAATTACGGCCTTGAATACGATGTTCAGATGTCGGCAAATAATATAAACATCAACGGTTCGGTTTATGAAAATGATGAGCTGGAATATCCTTTTATAAATTATCTCGGATATACATATATTCCCATGTCTTTTTACACATGCTTTCACCTTGGCTTTGCAACGACATGGAATCCCGTTGACGGTCTCGGCATAACCCCTCCCGGCAGTGTGCCGATGATCGGCGGGGAAAACCATAAGTTTGCAAATATTCTCGGCGAAAACGATATGGTGCCGGGTAAAATGTTCAAGGCGCAGCTTTACAAGGGAAGCATTACAATTGCAGGCGAAACCTATACTGCAGATGATGTGTATTACCCGCTTCTCACATACAGAGATATTGTATATATTCCCGTACTCTGGCGTCAGGGTATGGAAGGAATGGGACTTGAATATACCTATGACCTTGAAAGCAAAAGTCTTGTGTTCAAGCCTAAAAAGTAAATAAAACAAATCCCCTGTGCGGTCTTGAAGACTGTACAGAGGATTTTTTATTGGAAAAACGGAAGATATTTGCAGACAGTCAAAGTTCATTCAAGCGAACAACGGAATGCATTGTTTGAGTTTGACCGCCTGGCTTTATGGCGGTCAAACGGGGTTTCATTCGGGCAATAACGATGGAGATAAAATTTGAAATGTGATCTCGAGTCATTTTCTTTTTGCTTACTTTTTCTTTTTATCAAAGAAAAAGTAAGAAGCCCCTTACGGGGCCCCTTCAAAAGAAAAGGAGAGTTCTGTGGCAGTCCGGTAGTAACTGCCATCACTCTTTTAAGGATGGAAAGCTATCTTACGGTGACAAATAAGGTGTTGTCCTTAATGTCATATCTGATACCTGCTTTGTCAAAGATAAACCTGAGAGGGATAACAGGCATGTGGTCGTGCAAGGAAACAGGCTGCAGAAGCTTTTCTTCCTTGCCGTTGACAAGGGCGGTATTGCTTCCGACAGTGAATAAAAACTCGGTACTGTCGGGGGTCTTCAAATAAAGCTTACCCTCGAATCTGTCCCATTCGTGGAAAATGTTGGTTGCCGCAAAAATGCCTGTTCTGGGATTTGCAGCCGTGTAGTACTCGCCGTTTTCCACCGACTTGTAATAGAAAGGAATAGTGAGAGGTACATTGTCAACAACAAGTCCAAAGTCATAGGATACAGGCTTTACCTTCAAGAATTCAACCTTCTCAAGTTTTGCAAGCATGGGAGTTGAGGCAGGGTCGATTCTTATGTTTTTGATTACACCGTTCCAGTCAATATGCTTTGTAGGAATGTAAATGTCATAGTATTCGTCTCTTATTTTGGGGACTTCAATCATGTAGCCTGTTGCGAAAAATTCGGGCTTTGTATCTGTTGAGAAAAAGAACTGAATAACGTCGTAATTATCAGTGCTCATACGAAGATGAACATAGTCAACGTCTTCGGCTTTAACATTTATATCTGCCTTGTAAATACATTTAGGGTCAATTCCGTAGCCGTCCATAACAACACCGCCGTTTTCACCTTCAGAAACATTTACGTCCTCAAAATCCCATGAATCAAGGCTCATATCCGCACTGAACACAACTTCTGTGTCGAGCTTTGAGGGGTCCGGCTCCTCTAAATGCCATGAACGGATGGGGGTGCGGTAGTCGTTATGTAAGTGACAGAATCTTGCCGACTGGCAGGCAGAAGGAAGTGTATGCTCAAGCTCCATATCTTCGCAGAGCACACTTCTCATGGCATCTGAATAACCAAAACCTGTTACACCTGCCGGCGCAAGCCAATGTCCCTCTCCGTATTCGTTCCATGTACTGAAATACATAAGGTTCGGACACTTTTCCTGATTCTTGCTTATTTCAACACCATACTTTACACTTTGTGCATACTGTTCAGGTGTGGACAGCGGGCTTCTTGTGTCCTCCCAGCCGATGATGTTCCAGCCTGTACCGACCGTGGGAACAACAAACATATCTGAGTTGACACGTTTAAATGTGTCAACATACTTTTGTACAGCATTGTTGATAAACTGAGGATCAAAAGAAGATTTGCCGAGAGTGTAGTTGCAAAGACCGTCAAAGCCCATATCCTCAAGATGCTTTGCCGCGTCATCGTGGTAAGCCCTGCTGCAGTTTACAAGGATAATGAGGTCATCATATCCGAGCTTTTTGATTTCCTCTCTCATAAAGGTGAGAACTTCTTTTGCGTTGTCAACACCGCCGAAGGTCTTGATAAACAAATCGTCTCTGTAAATGTGAAAAACTGCCTTGTTGTCAATGCGGTAGTATCTCGGGTCTCTGAAGCACCATTCTACCCAGTAGTCCCATATAAAGCCCTTGAAGTCCTCAAGAGTCCAGTTTGCATTTCCTGCTCCTGCGTTTTCCCACATGATGCAGAAAGGAAGCATATGGGAGTATTTTGCGTAGAAGTAGCCTTCGTACTGATGCCAGAAAGCACGGGGAGTCTTTATTTTGATATTGGGGTTATACTGCGGAGGATACCAGCAATACTGGAATGCGGAGATGCCCTGTTCAAGCATATATTTTGTTTCCCAGTCGCAAACCTCTGTGTTGCCTTCGTCATAGTAGCCGAGCATGGGGGTTGTTTCGTCAAAGGGTGCAACATAGTCGTAGCCGTGATGAGTGCCTTCGTGCCAGAGGGAACAGACAGACATAATAACATTCATATTGTCCTTTGTCTTTTTGGGAACAATAGGCTCGGGACAGTAGTCGGGATAGTCAAATATGTTGTAAACTCTTACGTCGTCTATAAGAACATAACCGTTTTGGCTGTTCTTGTTAAATTCAAAGGCAATATTGTCAACGCTCTTTGCATTAAGTTTTACAAATCCCTTTGTCTTGCCGCAGATATAAACTTCTGCTTCACCTTTATCCATATCGGCAACAAGTCTTACACTCTGCCATACATGGCGGATAAAGTCGTGATTTATATCACTTGCGGTAATTTTACCGTCTTTTGCAGTGACCGTGAAAGCATTTCCGAAATGGATTTTATATTCATCGCCGTTTTCGGGCAGGAAGAAAAAGCTTTCAAACACGATTTTGCCTGAAAGTTCTTTATGGCACTTCTTTGCAACGCCGTTTCTCACAAGCTTTAACGTACCCGATTCATAGGCGTCGTTGTACTCTCTTATCATTTCTGCGGCATCGCACGCTTCCCAGTCTGCAGGATATACGGGTGCATAGAAGTTTTCATCAACTGCATAGTTTCTTCTGATGTACATTCTTCTCATCTGCATCTGAAGATCGGGGCAGTTTTCGGATGTGGATACTGTTATTCTGCCGAAATTCTTGTAGTTTTCGCACAGCCTGAAATCGCAGGCATAAGCACCCTCGACATAGAGCTTTGCACAGAGTGTATCAAGGTCAAAGTCGGCACGGAAATGGGTATATCCGTCGTGAACGGCAATGTTTGTCTTTGTTACACCGTCTGCCGAAACATGGAAAAAGCCGTCTTTTGAGAAAACCTCAAAAACATTTTCTTCATCGGTGTTGGAAAGATAAAATCTCATGCCGTTTTGTGCGTTTTTCAGGTCGATTACAGTCTGAAGACAAATCTTACCGTCATTCTGCGGCTCGAATTTTCTGCTTACGGCAATATATCCGTTTGTTTTGGAGTTGTCGAGCTTGGGGTCAAAGGTCTGCTTTGTCGAAACTTCCTTTGCGTGTCTGTCTTCCCTTGTCCAGGTAGAAATTTCTCCCTTGTTGAAATAGCCAAAGAAAAACTGGTCAACTATCGGGTATGCTTCATCCTTGTGGATGGGCGTACCAAGAGATTCCTGTGCATACTGCGGGTAGAGATTTTCGATATACTTTTGTACAACAGCTCTCATTTTTAATATTTCCTCCTATACATTGCTTCTACCGTCAAGAATGTATAAAAACACATATTTTTGCCAAAAAATACATAAAATTAAATTATATAGATAAATAATAATATAATATCCGAGATTTGTCAATAGTTTGGGTTGAATTTTTTAAAATAAAACAACACATGGGTATTCAGGATAATATTTTGCATGTTTTTTGCTTTAAAAACGGGGCTTCGGAGACTACTTTCGATTGACTTTTACAAAAAAGTGTGATATACTGACTGTGAATATGAAAATGGGGAGGAATTGTCGATGATAACACTGGGAATTGACCCGGGGCTTGCAACAGTCGGCTTCGGCGTTGTTGAAAGCAGAATCGGCAATGACTTTCGGGCAATTGAATACGGTGCGGTGCTGACCGAGGCAGGCAAAAAGGTAGAGGACAGACTTCTTGAAATCTACGACAACGTGGATGAGCTGTGCAAAACTTTCCGTCCCGACGCCGCGGCGGTAGAAAGACTGTATTTCAACACCAACGAAAAGACGGCAATCAACGTTGCACAGGCAAGAGGGGTAATCCTTCTTGCTCTGACCAAGAACAACGTTCCTGTTTACGAATATACGCCGCTTCAGATAAAGCAGGCGCTGACAGGTTACGGCAGAGCGGAAAAGAAGCAGATCATGTATGTGGTAAAAACGCTTCTCAAGCTTGAAAGTGAACCAAAGCCGGACGATACGGCAGACGCGCTTGCCGCAGCAATATGTCATATCTACAGCTCTTCATCGATGCTGTTTGGATTAAATTAATTTTTCACCGAAAGGAGGATAAACATGAAGCTTATAATGGCAATTGTCAACAATGATGACGGCCCCATGATTACAGCTCAGCTCAACAAAAAGGGCGTGTATACCACAAAAATTGCATCCACCGGCGGATTTCTCTCGGCCGGCAACATGACATTTATTTCGGGTGTCGAAGATGAAAAGGTGGATGAGGTCATCGAAATCATCAAAGCGTACAGCAGAAAGAGAACACAGCCTGTTCCCAACCTTGATGTCCCTGTAGGACAGATTGCAGGCGGCGCAGTAGCTCCTGCAGAAGTGCTTGTAGGCGGCGGAACAATATTTGTTCTCAACGTTGAAAGCTTCACCAGAGTATGAGTACATCTCTTCCTGCGGTATTTACCGCAAATCCCAACCTCCATGCATACCTGTATGTGTCGGGGGATATGAATTCAAGACACGGTGTATCAAGGGCAATGGCAAAGTCCATACTTTGCAGAAACCGCACAGAGGGTGCAGAGCCCTGCGGAAAATGCGATTGCTGCATAAAAATGGATGCAGGTACACATCCTGACTGTATAGTTGTGCCGGCAGCAGTAAAGACAACCGTTGATGACATAAGGGATATTGTGAGCGAGGCGTATCTTGCCACAAATGAGGCGGACTTCAAGGTCTTTATACTTGAAGACGCCGATGAATACAACGGACCCAGCCAGAATGCTCTTCTCAAGGTAATTGAAGAGCCGCCCTCTTTTGTAAGGTTTATACTTACTGCATCATCAGCAGGGGCCATTCTGCCGACGGTACGTTCAAGAGTGTGCAGTATTTCGGGAAATGTCAAGAAAATTGAAAATACTGCAGACGAGCTCAGAAAAGCAAGACAGGAGCTTTCCGAGTCTCAAATAATGATGCTTTCGTACTTTGCGGAAGGATATGACAAGGCAGATGTTTCAGCCCTTGATGAAAAAGCAATCGAGAATTATCTTGATAAGGCATACCTGTTTCTTTCGGGAAAAGAGACGGATATAATTCTGTCGCTTCCCTCAAAGCGCGATGAGCTTATGCTGTGTCTTCAGGTGTTTATGCTTTGTATAAGACAGATAGCACTTGTGAAAATGACAGGAAAGCTTACGGCAGGCATACTTAGTGAAAAGCTTGTTTCGGAATGTAATTCAAAAGTTTCCATGAAAAAAGCACACGCTCTTTATGATTTGTTTGAAGAATGCTACCTGAGTATTGAAGGGTATGCTAATTCAAATGCAGTTCTCACCTATCTTTTTGAAAAATCAAGATAGTTTTGTGAGCCACGCCGCTTTTGCGGCCAAAAGTGAAAGGATATATTTTATTTTATGAATAACAATAACGGTAATAAGTCAAAGGAAAGCGATATCATAACCAAAAAGGGGTTTCTGATATCCCTTCCGGGAAAGAAAAACGCTTCCGACGGACAAAGCTCGATTAACCTTGCAAAGCCTCAGAACGAGACATCGGCAAATAAACCCTCCTCGGACAGCGGCGAAAAGAAGAATTTCGGCAAAAGGAACGGCAGACGCGACAAGAACAACCGCACCGCAAACAATAACCGCCGTCCGGATGCCGAAAACAATAACAAAAATTACAACGATAACTCAAAGAACAATCAGAAAAACGAAAACAGAAATCAGAATAAGACACAGAAGGATAACCGAAACGCTTTCGTTTCAAACAATCCTTCCGATAAAAACAATTCTGCTCAGGGATTGAACCGCGAAGAAAGACGCGACAAAAACAGAGACAGAAACAACAGAAAGAACAGACACGGCGGTCACAACAACCACGGTCAGAAAAATTCACAGAACCAGCAGAATCAGGACAGACAGAACGAGGGCAAAAACAGGGGTGACAATAAGCAGAAGCATACTCCTCTGTCGGCTCTTTCGGGCGATATAGCCAACGAAATCAAAAAGCACAGCGAAGTGAAGGCTGCAGAGCCTATGGTGCGTGAGCTTTCGCTTGAGGAAAAGTATAAGAACGCAAAGCCTCTGGCGGAACAGATTGCCGAACAGGAAATGCGTCAGAAGGGCATAAAGATACCCTACGATAACGAAAAGAAAAACGAAGAATCCGAAAAGCAGGAAATCGTAGGCATCCGCTTCAGAGAAGCAGGAAAGATTTACTATTTTGACCCCGCAGGAATGAAGGTTCCCTTCGGAGCTCCCGTTATAGTTGAAACAGCAAGGGGAAGCGAATACGGCTTTACGGCAATCTCAAACCGTATGATTCCCGTAGAAAGCCTGACAGCGCCCTTAAAGAAGATTGAAAGACTTGCAACGGCAATGGATACCCAGAAGCACGAGGCAAACAAAAACCTTGAGAAGGATGCCGAAAAGGTATTCCTTGAAAAGGTTGAAAAACTGGGTCTTCCCATGAACCTTATCTATGTTGAATACACATTTGATAACTCCCGTCTTCTTTTCTATTTTACGGCAGAGACGAGAATCGACTTCAGAGAGCTTGT
The DNA here is from genome assembly GCA_017620655.1 of Clostridia bacterium. Classification (GTDB taxonomy): domain Bacteria; phylum Bacillota; class Clostridia; order Oscillospirales; family CAG-382; genus UMGS1387. Next base: position 28,919 of record JAGAUT010000092.1, read on the forward strand.
AAAGGAGCTTGCGGGCGTATTCAGAACAAGAATAGAACTCAGACAAATCGGTGTCAGAGATGAGGCAAAGATGCTCGGAGGCTTGGGTGTATGCGGAAGGGCAACCTGCTGTAACACATTCCTGGGCGACTTTGCACAGGTTTCCATCAAAATGGCAAAGGACCAGAGCCTTTCGCTTAATGCAGCAAAGATATCGGGCGCATGCGGAAAGCTTATGTGCTGTCTCAGATACGAGGACAAGGTATATGAGGAAGAAAACGCAAGAACACCTAAGGTCGGAAGCATTGTTGAAACGGCTGAGGGCAAGGGGGTTGTTGTGGAAAGAAATGCACTTAAAGGCATAGTGAACGTTCAGCTTGAGCTTTCTCCCGAAGCCCCTGCAAAGGCATTCCCCAGAGAAGAGGTTATGGTTGTCGGCTTTAATAAGTCAAAGAGCGACGACGATATTGACTCCGAAGAATTGAAACAGCTTCAGGATTCTTAATGCTTATGAACGGTATTCTTAATATATACAAGGAAAGCGGAATGACATCCTTCGCTGTAGTATCGAGGGTGAGAAAATTCTGCGGCGAAAAAAGAGTAGGTCATGCAGGGACCCTTGACCCCATGGCAACGGGCGTTTTACCCATACTTGTGGGAAAAGCGGCGGTCATGCAGGAAAAGCTTTCCGACCACGACAAAACTTACATTGCAGGCTTAAGACTTGGTATATGCACCGATACGGGCGACGTTACAGGAAATGTCCTTGAAACAAGAGAGTTCTCGGTAACAGACGAGCAGTTTTGCGATGTGCTGAAACAGTTTACGGGCAAAATAATGCAGGTGCCTCCCATGTACAGTGCTATTCAGGTCGATGGTCAGAGATTGTATGACCTTGCCAGACGCGGCATTGAGGTCGAAAGACAGGCAAGAGAAATTGAAATCTATGAAAATACCCTGATTGAGAGGGTAAGCGAAACGGATTTTGTAATAAAAGTATCCTGCTCAAAAGGCACGTATATACGAACTCTTTGCGAGGACATTGCAAAGGCACTCGGCACTGTAGGTACAATGTATTCACTCGAAAGGGTGCAGTGCGGTGATTACTTAAAAGAAACAAGCATAAAAATCGGCGAGCTTGAAGCGTTGTTTCAGCAAGGCGAGCGGGACGAGATAGAAAAGCTCTTACAGCCTGTTGAGCCGTTATTCGGGCATTTGCCCAAGGTAAAGCTTCCCGAATTTTATACAAAGCTGTGTTTGTCGGGCTGTGAGATTTACTTAAAAAAGTTGAGAATTGACGAAGACTTCTTTAAAGAATCGGGCGGCGAATGCAGAGTTTATACCTTTGATAACAAGTTCATAGGGAATGCCTTTGTAAAGGATTACCCCGACGGCAAGGCTATCAAGGTGAAGTACAGGTTTCTGTAAAAGAAGCCCTCAATCGAGATAATAAAAAAATAATATACAACTTTCTTGAGAAGGTGACAGATTAAAAAGGTCTTTGGTTACTTTCTCCTCAAGAAAGTAACGAAAGGAAAAAGAAAATGGTAAAGGAAAATCTTGAATTTTTAAGACAGTTTGACCCTGAAATTGCAGACGCTATCGGTCTTGAACTCTCACGTCAGAGAAGAAACATCGAGCTTATCGCAAGTGAAAACATCGTTTCCGAAGCAGTTATGAGTGCTATGGGAAGCGTACTTACAAACAAATATGCTGAAGGCTATCCCGGAAAGCGTTACTACGGCGGATGCGAATGTGTAGACGTTGCAGAAGAAATCGCAAGAAAGAGAGCCTGCGAGCTTTTCGGCGCAGACCATGCAAATGTACAGCCCCACTCCGGTGCGAGCGCTAACTTTGCAGTATTCACCGCATTCTTAAAGCCCGGCGACACAGTAATGGGCATGAACCTTGCTCACGGCGGTCACCTTTCTCACGGCAGCCCTGTAAATGTTTCGGGTATGTACTTTAATGTTGTTCCCTACGGCGTTAACGACGACGGCTTTATCGACTACGATGAAATGGAAAGAATTGCACTTGAATGTCAGCCTAAGATGATTATCGCAGGTGCTTCCGCATACCCCAGAGTTATCGACTTTGAAAGATGCTCGGAAATTGCAAAGAAGGTCGGCGCCATCTTCATGGTAGACATGGCTCACATTGCAGGTCTTGTAGCGGCAGGTCTTCATCCCAATCCCGTTCCCTTTGCTGATGTTGTAACAACAACCACACACAAGACCCTCCGCGGTCCCAGAGGCGGTCTTATTCTCTGCAAGGAAGAACACGCAAAGGCAATAGACAAGGCAATATTCCCCGGTACACAGGGCGGTCCTCTCATGCACGTTATCGCATCCAAGGCTGTTTGCTTCGGCGAAGCATTAAAGCCTGAATTCAAGGCATATCAGAAGCAGCTTGTTTCCAACATGAAGGTGTTTGCAGAGTGTCTTCTTGAAGAAGGCTTCAAGCTCGTTTCGGGCGGTACAGACAACCACCTCGGTCTTGTTGACCTCAGACCTTTCGGCATCACAGGTAAGGAATTTGAAAAGAGACTTGACTCTGTATACATCACAGTCAACAAGAACGCAATCCCCAACGACCCTGAAAAGCCTTTTGTTACAAGCGGTGTAAGAGTAGGTACTGCGGCAGCTACATCCCGTGGCTTTGTTGAAGACGACTTCAGAGTTATCGCAAAGCTCTTCAAGCTCACAGCTACAGAATACGAAGAAAAGGCAGATTACATAAGAGAAGAAGTTGCAAAGCTCTGCGACAAGTATCCTCTTTATGAGTAAGAAGTGTTACTTTTTCTTTTGAAAAAGCCTCTGTATTAGATAAGTATTGGTATGCATAAATGACCTTTTTATGAATACATAATAGAAAATGAGAGGGAGCAAGGTGTATTTCAACCTTGCTCCTTTTAGAATATATGTGCTGTTTAGTTCAACAAATTGGAATTTGTTATTTCCTTTGATATTCAAGAATATCCCCTGCATTACATTCAAGGACTTCGCATATTGCTGCGAGGGTAGAAAAACGAATAGCTGTCACTTTGTTATTTTTAATTTTAGAAAGATTGACATTGGAAATGCCAACTCTCTCGGCAAGTTCATTTAAGGAGATTTTACGCTCCACCATCATTCTATCTAAACGAAGAACTATTTTACCC
>JAGAUT010000010.1 GCA_017620655.1 Clostridia bacterium
CAACTCCTGAAGAAACAACAACAGAACCCGTTGTAACAACACCTGAAGAAACAACAACAGAACCCGTTGTAACAACACCTGAAGAAACAACAACAGAACTCGTTGTAACAACTCCTGAAGAAACAACAACAGAACCCGTTGTAACAACCCCTGAAGAAACAACAACAGAACCCGTTGTGACAACTCCTGAAGAAACGACAACAGAACCCGTTGTAACAACCCCTGAAGAAACAACAACAGAACCTGTTGTAACAACTCCTGAAGAAACAACAACAGAACCCGTTGTAACAACCCCTGAAGAAACAACAACAGAACCCGTTGTGACAACCCCTGAAGAAACAACAACAGAACCCGTTGTGACAACCCCTGGAGAAACAACAACAGAGCCTGTTGTGACAACACCTGCACCTATTGTGACAGCACCTTCTCCTGTTGTAACAACACCTGCACCTGTTGTAGACGTTCCTGCTGAACCCCCTGTATACGTTCCTGATAATACACCTGACGAATCAGATGATGATGCGGACGATTTAGTTGAAATTGAAGATAATGAAGTACCTTTAGCTGATATTACTGATGAAGAAGAGGAAGAAGAATCTGCTGAAGAAACAACAGATAGTGATGAAGAAGAATCTTCCGAAAACGATATTGTAGCATTTGAAGATGCCGATGTACCTATGGGTGCGGTTGACGCAAACGCAACAGACAATCCTACAACAGGAGTTGCTGCACCTATGCTTGCATTTGTAAATGCCGGCACAGCTATGGTTATAGCAGCACTTACACGCAAACGTCGTGACTAATACTCACTTCATATTTTTTTCACCCCTTAGCCATTCCCGAAACGGGAATGGCTGTTTTCTTGTGTTGAATCTTATTACGAAAAGTTTGCAAGCAGCGGCAAATGGAGCGCAAAATCCGTGCGGATAAACGCACACAGGAGGCTTTAGAAGCCGCAGGCGATACAGACGGTGCTAAAGCTGTAAAGAAACGTATAGCGGCGGAAAATAAGGCTCTGCATACGTACTGTGACAAAGAGGGGCTTACATACCGACAGGACAGAACACAGATATACGGATATTCCGATACTTCAAGGAAGAAAAAGGCGGTTGATTTCGTTGAAACTGTTGACTTTTCTTCCAGTAGTGGTATAATAAAAACAAATAAAGGCAATTTTGAAATGCCAAATTATGATGTTGAAATTACAGACAAATCTATTGAAAATATACCGCTTATTTCTGTTGAAGGTTTTTCAGAAAAAAATAACACACAATTTCTCCAAGCTCAGAAGAAAATTCTTGCTGAGGCTCAAAAGCATTCTGTTGGCACCGAGGTTTGGGCACAGTTCGGACGTATTATGTACAGCAATAATCCTGATGTCCTGAAAATGTTTGAAAATCTCTTTACAAGTTTCAATGAAAGTGCTATAATTGCATTAAAGGATGTGATTTAGTATGTGGGAAGGCTTATTTGATGATAAAATGAGAAATCTTTTTATCGAGTATGACGAAAAATTCGGTTGTGACCCTGATACTTATGAAGAAATAGCTTATCACGCTATGTCTTATGATGAATTTGTAGGTTATATCGAAGAATGCCTTGAAAAAGGTCTTGAAATTTGTGACGTAGTAAAATAATCAACTACCAGTCAAGTAAACACTTAAATTAAATACAGCTACTCGGCTTAAGTAACATTTTATGTGCTTTTGCCTTTAAGCACTCGGAAACGGGTGCTTTTTTTATGCTAAATAAATTTATTTATCTTGGTTTAAGAAAAAAAGAAAACCGCTTAACCTTTCGGTTAAGCGGTTTTCAGGGATTTTAAAATGGTCTGAGTGACGGGACTTGAACCCACGGCCTCTACCACCCCAAGGTAGCGCGCTACCAGCTGCGCCACACCCAGCCAAGTGCTTATCGGTTTCCCGATTGCTTTAATATTATATAACAAATTCTGTAATTTGTCAAGCTTTTTTTGGGCTTTTTTAAAAATATTTCTTTTTTTGACTTTTTCATCAATAGATTTTCCTGCTGTTGCCGGTTCTATGTATAAGTTAAATTATAAAATTTAGAATTAGTCTAAAAATATTTTAAAAACCTATTGACAAAATGAGAGAGTTATTGTATAATTAATACAGATCAATCAAACGATTATCTGAAATCAAGACTGCTCAGCAGTCAATATTATAAAGGTAGGTACTTAATCATGAAAATGTATGTATGTCCCGTATGCGGTTATGTTCACACAGGTGATTCCGCTCCTGAAAAATGTCCTCAGTGCGGCGTTCCCGGCGCAAAGTTTACAGTAAAGGAAAGCGGCGAAAAGCTTACTTTTGCTTGTGAACACGAACTCGGTTCTGCTAAGGCTGTAACTGACAAGGAGATCATCGAAGGTTTAAGAGCTAACTTCGCAGGTGAATGTACAGAAGTTGGTATGTATCTTGCTATGGCAAGAGTTGCACACCGTGAAGGCTATCCTGAAATCGGCCTTTATTGGGAAAAGGCTGCTTACGAAGAAGCTGAGCACGCAGCAAAGTTTGCTGAGCTTTTAGGTGAGGTTGTTTCTGCTTCTACTGAGGAAAATCTCCGTATGAGAGTTGAAGCTGAGCATGGTGCAACACAGGGCAAGCTTGACCTTGCAAAGAGAGCCAAGGAGCTCAATCTTGACGCTATTCACGACACAGTCCATGAAATGGCTAAGGACGAAGCAAGACACGGAAAGGCTTTCGAAGGCTTACTCAACCGTTATTTCGGTAAATAATTGAATTGTATGGTAAAAGCGGAGGTTTTGACCTCCGCTTTTTGTTATCAGAATCAGCAAGGTATTTTTAATAAAAATAAAAACAATAATTTTTCAAAAAACCCTTGCATTTTAAAAAAATGTATGTTATAATATAGCGTATGCTAATGACAAAATGTACTTTTCAGGAGGATTTATAAATGAGTGTTATTGAGATTATTGCAGCGTTTCTGCTGATTATTGCTTGTGTTTTCGTTGTTGCAGTTGTACTTATGCAGGAATCCAAGCAGGGTATGTCCAACGTACTTACAGGCGGCAGCTCCGATAACTATTACCAGAAGAACAGCGGCAGAACAAGAGAAGCTAAGCTTGCAAAGGCTACAAAGCTTGCAGCTATTGCTATTTTCGTTATTGCGCTTGCTGTTAATGTAATTTCCGTATATTTCGGCGGTAACGACACAACAACTGAAACAATCGATACAGGCATTGTGGAAGAAGTCGTTACAACTACTGCTGCTGAAACAACAGCGCCCGAAACAACTGTTGCTGATACAACAGCTGCTGAATAATTTTAAACCAGATATGGTCGGCCAGGTTTTACATGTCTGCCATAAAGAAGTTTATAACCCCGCCGTTTCGCAACTGCGGGGTTAATTGTTTATTTAGAAAGGCGGAAATTGCCAAAGACGGCACGCCTTAACCACTTTTTTATTGTGGAGGTATTATGGAATACATATATGACCGTTCACGCCACTTTGAAATTCCCAGATATTTCTATTTCGAGGCGAAAAATTCAACAGTCGGCGGACGTAACACTTTTAATTATCGTATTGACCCTGTTACAATCAAGAACGAGGAAAACTCCGAGGATAAGCTGGTTGTGAAATTCTGGTACGGAATGGTGTGCTCTGATTTAGCTGATTTTCTCGGCGAAAATTCCTTTGAGCATACATTCGATGGTTACAAGGCAATGATTTACTGGCTTGATGAACAGTACGATGAGTATATTGAAAAAATACAGAGCGGCGAGGTTGAGGGAAGACGTACCTTTATCGGCGAGCTTTAACGGCAGCAATAGGATAACCGTCTATATATTCCTTTATAATATCGGGATTTCTTTCTGCTTCCGCAAAAATCAGAGGTGCAAGTTCTTCTGCGAGAGCCTTTACGTCAGGATTTTCAGGGTTTACCGATTCGCAGACCGGTGAAATGGTGATAACGAGGTCATCGCCTTTTTTCATTGCTCTCATCGGCCAGATTCTGCAGTCGAAAGGTTTATTGCTGCCGAGCGTACAGCCTGTTTCGGAAAGGGCAGGACAGTAAGTGAGTCCGTCATCCTTGAAGGTCATATCAAAAACGTGACTGTTTTCTCCTCTGGGTATCAGTTTAAGCTCCGGACGCTCAGTCTTTATATTATTGTATATTTCCCCGGAAATCAGAGGGATTTCCCATACATCATCCTTGTCAAAAACGCAGCATACTCTGCATTTTCCGCATGTTTCGGGGGAAAGAATCTTTTTAAGCATATATTTTACGACCTTTCATTGTGTTATATTTATTGTATCATAATTTTCCGAAAAAATAAAGTTGAAAATTTTTCAAAAAGGTATTGACAAATCATAATTAATGCTGTATAATAATCAAGTAATTTATAAACAGAAAGTAGGACTCTCTCACCGTATGGCTTAAAGGTGCTGTTACGGTTGTTTATAATTCATTGCATTACGTATATGAATTAATAAGCACAGGAGTCGTCCTGTGCTTTTTGTTTTCGCTTTTATGAAAGGGAGTGTACATTATCAGCACAAAAGAACTGCTCATCAATGAAGAGATTCACGAAAAGGAAGTCCGTGTAATCGGTGCAGACGGAGAACAGCTTGGAGTTATGTCCTCTGACGAGGCTCTTGCCAAGGCAGAACAGGACGAGCTTGATTTAGTTCTTATTGCACCTCAGGGAAATCCTCCCGTATGTCGTATTATGGACTACGGAAAGTATCGCTTTGAACAGTCAAAACGTGAAAAGGAAGCAAGAAAGAACCAGAAACAGGCAGAACTCAAGGAAATCCAGATGTCTCTCAATATTGACACCAACGATTTCAACACCAAGGTTAATCAGGCAACAAAGTTCCTGAAGAATGGTGACAAGGTAAGAGTAAAGATTCGTTTCAGACGTGCTCGTGAGCTTTCGCACATGAATCTCAGTGAAGAACTTATGAGTAAGTTTATGGAAGCATGTGCTGAGTACGGTGCTTCTGAAAAGCCTGCAAAGCTTGAAGGTAAGAACTATATGGCAGTTCTTGCGCCCAAGACAGCAGCGACAGGTAAAAAAGCAAAGAACAATGCTGATGAATAATCAGTACAATATGTAAGGAGGACACTAAAATGCCTAAGAACAAGATCAAAACTCACAGCGGAGCTAAGAAGCGCTTTAAGTTTACAGCTACAGGTAAAGTTAAGTACCAGCGTACAAACCGCCGTCACAGACTTACACAGAAGGCTACTAAGCGTAAGAGAATCAA
>JAGAUT010000093.1 GCA_017620655.1 Clostridia bacterium
AGGCTGTTTTTATAATCTTACTGAAAACTATGTATCAATTATCCTCATTCAATAACAACTTCATGTCCTGTTCTTGCCGATTCATAGATAGCATCAAGAATCTTCATGCACACAAGACCGTCTTCGGCAGTTGCTGTAACCGTCTTCTTACCGAGAACACAGTCGACAAATTCCGCAAGTTCTGCTTCAAAGCCGCCTCTTGCGTCTGCTAAATTGTTTATGTCAATCTTTGTGTCAACCATAAAGTCGTTAAGTTCTGTATAAAGTGTAAGAGGACCGTCGCCTGTCTTCATACCGCCCTTTGTTCCGCAGAGGGTAAGACCGGATTTGGGAAGGTCATTGATGCTGTAGCCAGTTTCAAGCTGGATAACCGCACCGTTGTCAAAACGGATAAGAGCAGTTGCGAAATCTTCAACGTCGCAAATATCGTCCTTTGTTGCACCCTCGGGAATCCAACCTACATTTGTCTTTAAGTTCTTGCGGTTTCCGAGGTAGTTATAAGCCGCAGCATATACAGAAACGGGCTTGGGAAGACCCATGAGGAATCTTGCTCTGTCGATTACGTGAACGCCAAGGTCGATAACCGGACCACCGCCGCTCTTTGATGAGTCGGCAAACCAGCCGCCGGGGTTACCGTGACGTCTCACATACTGTGCCTTTGCATAGTAGATATCTCCGAGATAGCCGTTGTCGATGTAGTCTTTTACTACTCTTGTTTCGTCAGCATATCGTGTAACAAAAGCAATCATAAGAAGCTTACCTGTCTTTTCGGAAACAGCCTTCATTTCTGCCGCTTCCTCTGCATTATATGCCATTGGCTTCTCACAGATAACGTGGAGACCCTGTTCCATAGCATAGATTGCACATTTTGCATGGTTTACGTTCCATACGCAGACATCAACTGCATCCAAAGTTTCAGATGCAATCATTTCTTCTATGCTGCCGTAGAATTTTTCTACACCGTATTTCTTTGCAAGTCTTTCAGCCTTGCCCTTGTCGATATCGCAGATAGCAACAACTTCTGCATCTGTTACGTTCTGATAATTTGTCATATGGGTATTGGCAATGTTGCCTGCACCTACAAGACCGATTTTTACCTTTGACATTTTAGTTTTCCTCCATTATTACTTTAAGATAATCTATAGCCTTCTTGATATCCTTTGCAGGATTGTCACCCACTTCTCTTTCGATTGTAAGGAATCCCCTGTAGCCGACTTCTTCGAGTGCCTTGAGATAGTGGATGTAAGGAACACTACCGTCACCGAGGGGTACTTCGAGATAGAAGCGCTTGTTCCGGATTTCTTCGGGAATGGGATGAACTACGTGGTAAACGTATTCGGGATCTGCATCAAAGAGCTTTACGCCGTCTTTTGCGTGTGTATGTACAATGTAGTCCTTGAGGTTATGTACGGCAACAACGGGAGCATCGCCTGTAACCATAACGAGGTTTGCAGGGTCAAGGTTTACTGCAACGCCCTTGGAATCAAGCTTATCAAGGAACTTTTGGAGAGTAGCACTTGTTTCGGGACCTGTTTCGATAGCAAAGTGAGAGCCGATGGAATCTGCATATCTTGAAAGTTCGAAGCAGGCTTCCTGCATTACCTTATATCTGTCATGATTTTCATCGGAAGGAACAACACCGATGTGTGTTGTTACTATATCTGTTTCGAGTTCCTTTGCAAGATCGAGAATTCTCTTTGACTTTTCGATAAGCTCGGGGTTCTTTTCCTTGTGACCGAAGCCCTGACCGAAGTCGCCGCATATTGCCGAGAACACAAGACTGTTGTCCTTAACGTACTTGAGAAGATCTTTTCTCTTTTCGCCTATCAAGTTTTCAGGGGTGTTTTCACCCCTTGTGCAGAGCAGCTGTATACCCTGTGCACCGATTGCTGCCGCCTCTTTGATTGCATCATATGTTGGTAGTCTGAATGAGTGAACGATTACGCCGATTGGAAACTTATACATTTTAATTTCTTCCTTTCTTTATTAGCATTCACTTTCTTTTGTTCCGCTTTTATTATATAATATATTTGTGCTTAAATCAAGATATAATTATGCCATCTAATAAAACAATATTGCTCAGTTTTTTACTTCCGCCTTAACAACGGCATATCCGATTTCGCCCGTTTTTACAGTCATCCTGTTTCCGACAACTTCAGCATCCGCACCGAAAGCAATAACTTCCTTTCCAAGGTCAAAGGTCTTATCTTCGTCGGAGATGTTGAATATAAAGACCATTTCCTTGTCGCCGTTTATTGTTCTCTTTTCATAAATGCCGTTCTTTGCATCGGCAAATTTGTACTTTTCGATGCCTGCTTCCTTCATTATTCCGTCAAGGAACTTTTCCCAGACCTGCTCACCCATACATTCATAAGGTATTATCAAAACAAATTGCGTGAAGAGGAAATCAGCAAGGTAAAAGAATACTACTGCGAAAAGCTTCAAAAGTATCCCGATGTTATTACTTCGGAGGATGTTCAGGCAATAACAGGATATGTAAAGGAGACTGTCCGCAGATGGATTCAAAGCAGAAAACTTGTTGCAATAGTTTACAAAAGTAAATATGTCATTACAAAAAACGACTTTTTGGATTTTGTTACAAGTCCCTCTTATGTGGGGATAACAAGAAAGTCGCAGGAACATCTTTCGGATTTTATAAAACTTGGAATTGTTGACGAAGTAGGTCAAAGATTATGAGAAAAATATTTGTAACACCAAATGTAAAGAAATTTATGGAACAGGCAGACGATAAAACAAGAGCGAAAATAGATTCGGTGCTGTTGTATTTAACTGACGACAAAAATCCTCTGCGTGAACCGTATGTGAAGCATATTGCAATGTCAAAGTATAAGGAATTATACGAATTGCGGATAAAAGCGTCAGGCGAAATGTCAAGGGTTATTTTCACCCTCTTGGAAGATGATATGGTTCTTCTGTATGCTTTCAAAAAGAAATGCGACAGAGATAATGAAAAGGCTTTCGAACGGGCTTTTAAGATAAAGAAATTGAGTGAAGAACTTACGGAGGTATGTATATGAGGAAAACATCGTTTATAATCGGATTACTTTGTGGTAGCTTATTGTTCGGCGGACTTACTGTGTTTGCAAATGCAGAGATAGTTGCAAAAATCACGTCACAGATTTTCTTTTGGAATAACAAACAGATTGAGATTGAGGCATATAACATCAACGGAGCGAACTATATAAAGCTTCGTGATGCAGCGGAATTGTTTGACGTCAAAGTTGAATACTATCAAGACACAAACACCGTGTATTTAGGAGAACCAAGAAAAGAAAGTACACCGAAAGCAATAATTGACGGAAACTCGTGTGCAAAGGAAGATTATTCTTCAAAAGCCAATCCCGAGATATTCAACGAAATTTACACAAGAGATGCTTATAATGCAATCAGGCAATCTATAGTTGATATTGCAGAAATAACTGAAAACACAGATGAGAATGGTTATAATCCAAATTACGAGTATGCTCACTTCGTAGATGAAACATCTGATACGATAGAAGCAATGAAATCTGTGACGGCGACAATATTCGGATATTACAATTTCAGTTTGGGATATGAACCTACCATAAAGAACTTATACGAATATCCCGGCTACAGAATTTGTAAGGTACAAATACATAAACACTTTGAGTCTGCCAACAACGCAACGGATAGTTTAATTGCAGAGATTAAAAACTTGTCTAACAGAGAAAAGGCAAAACGGATTGCCGATTACATTTGCGACAGAGTTGTGTATAAGGATGAGAATGTCGCAGGAATTAACGCAGTGTTCACCGAAACACCGCCCGTAAACGGTCTTTGCGGTACTTATGCCAATGCTTTTGTTTATCTCTGCCAAAGAGCTGATATCCCCTGCATAATCGTCAAGGATGATGTTCATGCGTGGAATGAGGTATATGTTGACGGAAAGTGGTACATAGCAGATATAAGCTATTACGATATGTCAAGAAACGATGCTATACTGTTTCAAGAAACATATATTAGAACAGATATAGACCTACAGAAAACAAACTTTGCAAAAGAGTTGCTTGTTCCTGGGAGTACGGAATGAGATTTTGAAATATAATCTGCTAACACTTTATTAAACAAAAAAATTACTCTCGGAGCGAAGAAGTTCCGAGAGTGTTTTTATGGAAAAATCCCATTTTAAGGCTGACGAAGTTTTTGCAAAAGACACATTTTTTCAGAGAATGAAATTTGCACTTACTTCGTCACCCTAAAACCGCCGAAAGCCCCTGTAAATACGGCACTTTCCGAACCTTGTAAAATCGCGAATTTGCCAAAAGTGCGTACTAGTGTGGAGGGTGACGAGGTGATGTGAAAATGTACTTAAATCGGCGATGGATTTTCCCACTTTCTCTTTGCAGGAATAATCTCTTGGAGAAATTGCGAAAGAATTTATACAGTTGTGTTGAGACTGTGTGTTGTAATATCAAGAAAGTAGCAATTGAGCGTTAGAGGAAACCAAGTGCGCGGCGTTGAATTAGACATTCAGATAATAAGAGAAAATAACTTTTATTACCAATATCAATGGAGAAATGTGTTTAAGAACTTCCATTTCGGCATGTCTTAAATTGCAGTTTTAAGAGTAAAAACATGGGTATTCGTTCAAATCTTACGTCAAAACAAGCTTTTTCCGAGATTAAGAACTGCCAAAACGGCATATCTAAAACTAACTATAGAGGCCATCCCAAACCGTGTTAAAACAGCTTATCATTGATAATATATATAGGCTCCGCCACTCTGCCAGTTGAATCTAAATTATATTTAGATTCAAAATATTCAATAATCTCTTCTTCGGATGGGAATTTAATCCATTGATACGGTTCCTGGAATGCTAATTTTTCCAAAAGATATACAGA
>JAGAUT010000094.1 GCA_017620655.1 Clostridia bacterium
ACAAGTGTTACGACGAATTCTCAAAGGGACAGGAATCTTCCGCCTTTGAAGAAATCAAGGAAAGATACAATCTCATTATCGAAGGTCTCGGACTTGACCTTTCGCTTGAGCATGAATTCGAGCTTCTTAAGCTCAGCTTTATCGGCAGAGCAGGCCGTGACTATGCCGCAAGCCGCGGTGAATACTTGAACGGTATTATCCTTGCTAAGTTCCTCGGCTTTGAATTCATTGACGCCGCAGACGTTATCTTCTTCAAGAACGACGGCACATTCGATTCCGAAAAAACAAACGACGTGATGAGTGAAAGACTCGCAAAGTGCGACTATGCCGTAATTCCCGGTTTCTTCGGCAAAATGCCAAACGATACAATTAAGACATTCTCAAGAGGCGGCTCTGACATTACCGGCGCAATTGTCGCCCGTGCTGCTCATGCAGATGAGTACGAAAACTGGACAGACGTTTCCGGCTTTATGATTGCCGACCCCAGAATTGTAGACAACCCCAAGTATATTTCCGTAATCACATACAAGGAACTCAGAGAACTTTCCTACATGGGTGCAGGCGTTCTTCACGCCGACTCCATCTTCCCCGTAAAGGCGGCAGGTATTCCCATTCACATCAAGAACACAAACGCTCCCGACGACCCCGGTACAATGATTGTTACCCATGCAGACCCTGCGGCTGACAAAACCGTAATCACAGGTATTGCCGGCAAGAAGGACTTTACTGTTCTCACACTCGAAAAGGATATGATGAACGAAGAAAAAGGCTTTGGAAGAAGACTTCTTCAGGTTCTTGAACGTCACGACCTTTCCTTTGAGCACCTTCCCTCCGGCATTGACACAATGAGCGTTGTTATCAATGACCATGACCTTGCAGGAAAAGAAGACGACATTATTGCAGACCTTATCGAAAACTGCGAGCCCGACACTATCGGTGTTGAAAAGAACATTGCTCTTATTGCCGTTGTAGGTAGAGGCATGAAGAATGCAAAGGGTACTGCTGCTGCCCTCTTTGACAGTCTTGCAAAAGCTGACATCAACATCAAGATGATCGACCAGGGTTCAAGTGAGCTTAACATCATCGTAGGCGTTGACAACAATGATTTCGAAAAGGCAATTACTACAACTTATGCTTATTTTGAAACAAACAAGTTAATATAATTTCTTTGTTTTATTCACAAAATACTGTAGAATTTAGCAATTTAGTGTGCTAAAATCGTTACAACAAATAAAGGCGTTGACCGAAAACAAGTAGGTATGCAAAGAAAGCAGACTACAGAGAGCTGCCGGTTGGTGAAAGGCAGTAGCTGCAGTGCAGAACCGAATACATTTCGAGAGCCGTGCTCCGAAGGCAGAAGTGCTTGTAGGCAGTACCGTGTCCGCACGTTACAGCGGTGAGGTTATAGATTTGTAGCTGATAACAACTTAATGCATCACCTATAAACGTAACCTTCAAAGGCATTTACCGTGAGATAAATGCAAACTGAGGTGGTACCACGATTCAAATCGTCCTCTGCAAAACTTGCAGAGGGCTTTTTTATTACCATTTGTCCTCTGTAAACAAAAAAACGAAAGGGTGGTAAAAATGGTAATCAAAGTTTTATTATTGGTAGTTTTCTTCGTTCTCATGGTGGGTATTGGTATCTACTGTAGAAAAAACGCCACAGACGTTAACGGCTTCGTTCTCGGAGGCAGAAGTGTTGGTCCCTGGCTTACTGCTTTTGCATACGGCACATCCTATTTTTCAGCTGTTATCTTTATCGGCTATGCAGGTCAGTTCGGCTGGAAATACGGTATTGCATCAACGTGGATCGGTATCGGCAATGCAATACTCGGTTCGCTTCTTGCATGGGTTGTTCTCGGCAGACGAACAAGAATTATGACACAGACTCTCGGAACTTCAACAATGCCCGAGTTCTTTGAAAAGAGATACGGTTCAAAGGCGCTCAAGGTTGTTGCTTCCGCAATTACTTTTATTTTCCTTATTCCCTACACAGCATCCCTCTACAACGGTCTTTCCAGACTTTTTGAAATGGCATTCGGCATTGACTACATGTGGTGCGTAATCGGCATGTCTGTTCTCACGGGCATCTACGTTATTGCCGGGGGTTACATGGCAACAGCAATAAGCGACTTTATTCAGGGCATTATCATGCTTGTTGGTATTGTGGCTGTTATCGGTGCCGTTCTTTCAAGCCACGGCGGCTTTATCGGTTCTCTCAACGAACTCGCTGCCGTTCCTGTTCCGGAAACAGCAGGTCCTGCGGCATCACCCGGTGCATTTGCTTCAATGTTCGGTCCTGATCCTCTTAACCTTCTCGGCGTTGTTATTCTTACTTCTCTCGGCACATGGGGTCTTCCTCAGATGGTTCAGAAGTTCTACGCAATTAAGAGCGAAAAGGCAATAAGCCGCGGTACTATCATCTCTACAATCTTTGCAGTTATCGTTGCAGGCGGCTGTTACTTCCTCGGCGGTTTTGCAAGAATTTCGGGTGTTGAAGCTGTTGACGGTGTTCCTGTGGGCGGTTTTGACACAGTTATCCCCAAGATGCTTGAAGGTCTTCCCAACATACTTATGGCAGTCGTTATTGTCCTTGTTCTTTCGGCTTCCATGTCTACACTTTCATCACTTGTTCTTGCTTCAAGCTCAACCCTCACCCTTGACTTTGTAAAGGGCAACATTGCAAAGAACATGACCGAAAAGAAGCAGGTTTCGGTAACGAGAGTATTTATCGTTGTATTTATCGTAATCTCTGCTGTTATCGCAATCTTCCAGCACAAGGCACAAGGCGGTGCAGTTGCATTCATCGCACAGCTCATGGGCGTATCCTGGGGTGCTCTTGCAGGTGCTTTCCTTGCTCCATTCCTCTACGGTCTCTACGCAAAGTGGGTTACAAAGGCGGCTTGCTGGGTTTCCATGATTTTCGGCGCAGGTATCATGATTGCAAATCTTCTTTTCAGAAGTTCCTTCCCTGTACTTCTCCAGTCTCCCATTAACTGCGGTGCATTCGCAATGATTTCCGGTCTCATTCTTGTTCCCATTGTCAGCCTTATTACAAAGAAGCCTGACAAGGCAATTACAGACAAGGCGTTTGACGACATAAAGAAGAGACTTGCTGAAGAAGCATAAATAAGGCAATAAAATTCCCGTGTGATTTTCACGTCACACGGGTTATTTTTTTATTTATTTGCCGCCTCTGCAACCGCCTTTGCCACCGTCTTACAAACTCTGGGGTCAAAAGCTTTGGGAAGGATATAGTCTTCATTAAGTTCTTCATCCGAAATAAGATTTGCCAGAGCATAGGATGCGGCAATCTTCATTTCCTCGGTAATTGCCTTTGCTCTTACATCAAGTGCTCCTCTGAAAATACCGGGAAATGCAAGCACGTTATTTATCTGATTAGGAAAATCGCTTCTGCCTGTACCGACAATTCTTGCCCCTGCCTTTTTGGCTTCATCGGGCATAATTTCAGGTGTAGGGTTTGCCATGGCAAAGACAACGGAATCTTTGTTCATGCTCTTGACCATTTCAGGAGTAACGAGATTTGGCTTTGAAAGACCGAAGAACACATCCGCACCCTTCATAATCTCTGCGAGGTTTCCTCTTTCGTGATTGGGGTTTGTGATATGCGAAAGTGCCTCATGCTCGAAGTTCATCTGCTCGTCGCCCTCACAGATTGCACCGTTCTTATCGCACATGATAAGGTTCTTGACGCCAACCTTGAGCATAAGTCTGCCTATCGCACAGCCTGCCGCACCTGCACCGTTGATGACAACCTTTATTTTCTCCATCTTCTTGCCTGTAAGGCGAAGGGAATTTATAAGCGCCGCAACTGCGATTACCGCCGTTCCGTGCTGGTCATCATGGAATATGGGAATATCGCATCTCTCTTTGAGCTTTCTTTCGATTTCAAAACATCTGGGTGCGCCGATGTCTTCAAGGTTTATTCCGCCAAAGGAGCCGCAAAGAAGCTCTACCGTTCTTACAATTTCGTCAACATCCTTGCTTCTGATACAAAGGGGAATTGCATCAATATCACCGTATTCCTTAAAGAGAAGGCATTTGCCCTCCATTACCGGCATACCCGCTTCAGGACCGATATCACCAAGTCCCAGAACGGCTGTGCCGTCGGTGATAACTGCAACAGTGTTCCAACGGCGAGTTAAGTCAAAAGATTTATTTACATCTTCTTTAATCGCAAGGCAGGGTTCGGCAACACCGGGAGTGTACGCAAGTGCAAGAGCCTCGGCGGTATCTGCCTTTACGTTTGCTTTGATGGAGATTTTACCTTTCCATTCATAGTGTTTTTTGAGTGATTCTTCTCTGATGTCCATTATTTTTCCTCCCAAGGAAATTTATATTGAGCAAGACCAAGTTCGTCGCGTATCTGAATAATTTCTTTCTGAACCGATTCGTTTATCGGCACACCGTCTTTTCGTGCAAGTCTGATTTCATATTCTTTCTCACCGGCTGTATATATACGCTCGCTTCCGGGTGCTTTTTTTGAAGCACGCATACTGCGGCAGATTTCTCCCGCCTTTCTGCGAGCAACCTCTTCGCCCATAAAATGCTCTGTGTCAATTGCAATAAACCAGTGTCCCAGCTGATAAGGGCGGATATTACCGTATTCATCCTTGCCGTCAAGTTCTTTACCGTATGCACCGTCCTGAAGGATAGACGAGAAAAATTCAACTGCAAGTGCAAATCCATATCCCTTATATCCGCCAAGAGCTTCGCCTATGCCGCCAAGGGTTGTAAGAGCGGCAGTGCCTCCTCTTATCTTTTTGAGTGCATCACCGGCATCGCCTTCAACCGGTTCTCCGTTCTGACCAATGACAGTGCCGGGATGAATATCTTCGCCTATTCTTTCATAGTATTCAATTTTTCCATTCTGTGTAATTGATGTCGCGCAGTCAAAATTAAAATCAAATTCTTCATCGGTAGGAACACCTATAGTAAAAGGATTTGTTCCGAACATTCCCTCAACACCGTGTGTCGGTGCAACAGACGGGCGGGCATTTGTTCCTGTCATGCCTATACACCCTTCTTTTGTTGCCATCGATGAATAATAGCCTGCAATTCCGTAGTGACATGAATTACGCACAACAACCATACCCATACCGTATGCTTTGGCTTTCTCTATTGCCATACTCATTGCCTTGTAGCCGATAACCTGCCCCATGCCGTGATGTCCATCAATAACGGCTGTTGTGGGTGTTTCCTTTATAATCTCAAAATTAGTAACGGCATTTTGGATTCCCGCTTTTATTCTATCAAGATAAACAGGCTTGAAACGGTTAACTCCATGGGATTCAATACCCCTTTTATCCGATTCCAACAGGACATCGGCACAAATTTTTGCATCCTCCTTTGGAATCCCGTAACCCACAAAAGCATCGGTTACAAAATCTGTGATTGTTTTCCAGTCTACAATGCTTGTTCTGTTCATTTTTTGCCTCCGCATTTTAATATAATTAAAACTATACTATATATACCACAAAGGTTCCTTGCCGGTAGAAACTGCAACCGCACCGGCACCTAATGCCGCCGTGATTTCTTCTTTTGTTTCAATAAGTCCGCCTGCAATTACGGGAATTCCGCAGTTTGCAAATCTGCTGACGGTTTTTGTGATAACTCCCGGCATCATTTCAATCATTGAAGGATTTGAAGATGACAAAAGCTCGGAAATGCTTTCAAGCCCTTGCGTATCAAGAGTAAAGAAACGCTGAACCGTAAAAAGTCCCTCTTTCTTTGCAAATTTTATTATCTGGGGCTTTGTACTGATTATACCGTCACAGCCGATTTCGGAAAGATATTTAACACCCTGTGCATCCTTTCCGATGCCGTCCGCCAAATCAATGTGGACAAGCACCTTTTTGCCTTTTGCGTGGGCAAGTCTTATATTTTCCCTTACCGTCATAATGCTTTCTCCAAGACAAAAAACAACATCGCAGGGAGACTGCATTGCCAAGGGAAATTTATCCCTGTGAACAGCGGCTATTATCGGATTTGTTTCAAGCAAAGAAAGTATATTCTTCATTTTTATCTACCTTTCAAACACACAAAAAAAGAGTGCAGAAAAACACATGGTCCTCCTGCATCTCAAAATCTCTGCATTCATATCACGCTGACAGTATAACACATATTATTCTTGTTTGTCAAGATGTTGCATTAAAAGAAGCAGAATTTTCGGCATCTAAAAAAATTACGCCATATATTTCTTTAAAAACTCAGCACTCATTGACAGGCTCTTGATTGAGTCATATGAGCAGTAATCCTGTTCAACGCAGTAGTGCTTTACGCCGATTTTTTCTGCGGCGGCAATTATTCTATCCCAGCTTACGTTACCATAGCCGACTTCAACCGTATCGGGGCGGAAATCCCAGTTGCCCTTATTTTTGATTGTGAAGTCCTTGAGGTGAAGGATGTCGATTCTGCCCTCGAGCTTTTCGATAAGCTCTGCAACATCCACACCTGCAACAGCTGCCCAGCCTGTATCAAGAACAAAGCTTGAGGTATCTTTATCCATCTTTTCCATGAACACGTCCATAATTGTCTTATAGCCGTCAATTCTCATAAATTCAAAGGAATGGTTATGGTATGTAAGTTTGAATCCGCGTTTTGCGTAGAGTTCCGCTGTCTTATTGAAGTCATAGATAAATTCATTGAGTGCATCTATGCTCTTCATTTCTTCGCCGCTTATAGCACCGGGACCGAGAAGCTTACAGTTCCATCTTTCGTGCATTTCCATGGTTTCTTCGGGCTTATTCTTGATATGCCACCAGCTGTAGTTTGTACCGACCATATCAATGCCGTTCTTTACCACAAGGTCGCCGAGAGCCGCATTGTCCTCGACGCAGGCACCGTGACATTCTGTATAGCCGAGATTTCTCAGCTTTTTGAGTGCCGCATCTGCAACATCAAGGTCTTTGATATATTCTCTCATTGTATAAAGCTGAAAGCCTAAGTTTTTAAACATAATTTCGTACCTCATAAAAATAATTACACATAAAGTATAGTACTTTTCAACTGTGTTTGCAAGGGGTTTTATCAAGTTTCCGGTACATTTTCTCTACTTTGCTTATTCTTCACCCGTGCCAAAAGACGATACAATTCATAGTATATAGTGACAAAGCAATTTGTCAAATTCGCTTAGAGAAAGGACATTTTCTATGAGCTATTACTCTTGTAACAATAACAGAAATTCTTGCGGATGCAACTCCTGCTCCGGCGTTTTAGGCACTAATTCCTGCACGTATTCAGACCGTTCCTGCGGTAACATTGCAGGTCAGCAGACAGGCAATTGCGGATGCGGTCACAAGCACTATTATCCCTTCCCTCCCATGAGCTCTGTATACGGCACATGTCCTCCCGGCACACGTCCCTGCCATTACAACATGTGCGGTTGCAACAACGTGTGCGGCTGCAACAACATGTGCGGCTGCAACAATAATTGCGGATGCAACAACTGCGCCAATAACGGCGGTTGCGGAAATGATTCGGGAAATGCAGGCACCTACGCTTTTTTTAATTCGACCGGCAGTACACTCACCACAGGCTCAATAATTCCCCTTCGTTATGTAATCGGTTCGGGCGAGCTTGGCAGAGGTACTACCGGCGGAACAGTAAGTCTTGATGCCGGTGTCTATTCCGTTGAATATTCTCTCAATGCAACATCCGATATCGCAGGCTCGACAATAACAATAACTCCCGAATATCTCGGTGCACTCCATCCTGAATACTCCCGTTCATTCACAACAACAGCCGCAGACCAGACATTCGACTTTGCAGGCTCCTTTGTAGTAAATCTTCCCACAGACACGACACTCAGTCTCAATGTCACAACAACCGAACCCGAAGATGCCACAACCGCAACTACACTTTCAGGTGTCAATGCTTCTATGCTCATAAGACGTATTTCGGGCTGTAACAACAACTAAAGTGCATCAAAAAACCTCTCCGCAAGGAGAGGTTTACTGTTATGAATTCGATGTTTCTTCGTTGCTTCTGTAGTAATTGCTGTACTTCTGTCTGCTTCTGTAGTTGCTTGTTCTTGCTCTGTTGAGAACAACACCGAGAATTCTTGCATCTGCAACCTTGAGTGCCTTTACGGCGTCCTGAAGCTCGGTATAGGTTGTCTTATTATCTGTAGCAACCATTGTAACACCGTCAACGAAGGGAACGATGGAAAGTGCATCGGCAACAACGTTTACGGGAGGAGTATCAACAATTACAACGTCGAAAATCTTATCAAGCTCGGAGAAGAGTACTTCCATCTGCTTGCCTGCAAGAAGCTCTGCCGGGTTGGGAGGAAGCACGCCCGATGCCATAATGTAAAGATTGTCGATATCGGGAACCTTCTGAATACAGTTTTCAAGTGCATCCTGACCTGCGAGGAAGTTGGAAAGTCCCTTCTTTGCCGAAAGACCGAAGTACTTATGAAGCGTTGCCTTTCTGAGGTCCGCGTCAATGAGAAGTACCTTTACGTCTGTCTGCTGTGCAAATGTAATTGCAATATTTGCACTTGTTGTGGATTTTCCTTCGCTTGGGTTAGCACTTGTGAACATAAATCTCTTGGAACGGCCTTCGACTGCGGGAACCGAGAAAAGTATGTTTGTTCTGAGTGTCTTATACGCTTCTACAACTCGGAAAACGGGATTTTTCAGAATTGTATTAAATGTTCTTGTTGATTTTTTCTTCTTTTTAAATTTGAACATGACCATTTATCCTTTCTGAAAAATTTATAGTTTGTGATTATGACCGTAGCCGTAAGTATATGCACCGCTGTTATTCTTTTCAAGCTGTGTATCGGGAATGATACCCATAACCGAAAGACCTGTCTTTTCAGCAAGCTCTTCCTGATTCTTTACTCTGTTGTCAGCAAGTTCGATAATGTAAACTACAACAAATGCAAGAATAAAGCCTGCCATAAAGCCTACGAGGGTAAGAAGTGCTGTGTTGTTGTTTATGGGATTTTCATTGAGCTGTGCGCTGTCGATTACCGAAACAATACCTGTACCGGGATATATATTTTCGATGTAATCAGCCATAATGATTTCACAGAGGCGTGCGATTGTATACGCTTCCTTTGCATCGGGGCTTGTTACTCTGAGAGTGAAGGTTGTACTTTCCTCTGCCGAGCTGAAGCTTATCATACCGGCAATCTGGTTTGCCTCGTATTCCTTATCGCTGTAGCTTGTGTTGCCGAGACCGATTTTCCTGAGTTCCTCAATCTTTTCAGAGGACATGCCGCTGTACACAACATCATCGAGAAGACCCTTATCGTTCATTATTTCACTGAAGAGGTTATCGTAGTTGAGTGCCTGTGCTAAGTATGCTTCAAGTTCTTCCGTAGTCTTGCCGGAGAGTGTTTCACGGTTTCTTGTGAATCTTTCCTTGGCAACATCGGCAACGCTTGAGTTTACCGCCGAAGCATCAAGAATACCTGCCTCTGCAAGTTCATTGATTACGTTTCTGAGCATACCGTCTTCAACAATACCTCTGTCAACAAGAATGCCGTACTTGAAAAGTGTATCAATGGCATCCTTTGTATAGGTGATTGTTCCGACCTCACCGTTCATGTATTCTGCAACTTCGCTTGCGAAATTGCGTGTATCAACGATATCGATATATGTACCTACAACCAGCTGGGCATATGCTACCGTTCTCTGGCTCTGAAGTACGTCATCCGTTGCTTCCTGACCCTTTGTCTGAATTACATACTTTGACGATGCCGAGTACATGGGGGTCACCATCTTTGTGCTGTAGAAGAAGGCAACTGCCGCACAAACTACAGCTCCGAGAAGAAGCACCCATATCCAGTTAAGGGCAATCTTCACAAGGTCAAGTATTGTTATTTCTTTCTTGTCCATTTCTTACCTCTCACTTAAAAATTATCTTGCTTAAACCTATAAATATCATTACCTATACAGTATATCACACGCAAAAGTCAATTGCAATACCCTTTTTTGTGTTTTTTTCGAGCATTTGTTTCAAAACTCAACCAAAATATCCGGCAGCTTCAAGAAGCTGTTTTATTGCCGAAACATTTTCGGAAACGCTCTTGTCGGAGCAATCTGCGGTGATGTCGGCATATCTTTCATAAAACGGCGTTCTGTAGTTATAAATATCACGCAGAGTTTCGTCCTTGCCTGCGGCAATTCCTCTTGTATCCCTGTTGTTGATTCGGCTCTCGATTTCTTCGCAGGGAAGCTTTATGTAAACACATATTCCGTTTTCCCTCAAATGCTTCATGCTGTTTTCGCGAAGCGGTGCACTTCCGCCTGTTGAAACAACATGGGGCTTTGACATGTCAAGAGAAATTATTGCATTTTCTTCCTCATCAAGAAGGGCGTTGACTCCCTTTTTTTCAAGAGTTTCCTGCAAAAGCTCGCCCGTTCTCTGCTGAATTACGATGTCCGTATCCACAAAGTCAAGTCCGAGTTCTTTCGCAAGTATTACGCCAAGGGTACTCTTTCCGCAACCGGGCATACCAATTAAAATAATGCTTTTCATCATGTTTCCTTTTTTATGGAGTTTGACCGCTTGCGTTTATGGCGGTCAAACGAGGTTTGTTAAGCGACACCAATGCTTTGGTTTAATCAGAGATGCCCCGTGAGCCTGCAGTGGCGCTTTGCCACCCGCAACCGGGCATGCCGATTAAAATTATGCTTTTCATTTATTTCTCCAAAGAAGTCTTTGCCGCAGTAAGGGTATTCTTCATAAGCATTGTAATTGTCATGGGACCTACACCGCCGGGTACAGGTGTTATGTAGGACGCCTTCTTTTCGCATTCTTCAAAGTCAATATCACCGCAGAGCTTGCCGTTTTCGTCTCGGTTCATGCCGACGTCAATGACAACCGCACCTTCTTTTATCATATCAGCCTTTAAGAACTTTGCCTTGCCGATTGCCATAACAACAACATCAGCTCTGTTCAAAACTTCAGAAAGGTTCTTTGTTCTTGAGTGGCAGATTGTAACGGTTGCATTTGCGTGAAGCATAAGCATTGCCTGAGGCTTGCCGACAATGTTGCTTCTGCCGACAACGGCTACCTCCTTGCCGCATACGTTAATGTCATATGCCTTTAAAAGCTCCATAACACCGGCAGGTGTGCAGGGTAAGAAGTTGTAGTCGCCAATCATGATTTTGCCAACGTTTACGGGATGGAAGGCATCAACATCCTTTTCATAACGGATGTTGTTGACAATAAGTGCTTCGTCAAGATGCTTTGGCAGCGGAGACTGCACAAGAATACCGTGAATCTTTTCGTTTTCGTTAAGGCTGTGTACAAGACTGAGCAGTTCTTCTTCGGTGGTTTCTTCGGGAAGTCTGTGGATTTCGGAGTAGAAACCAACTTCTTCGCACGCCTTGCCCTTGTTTCTTACATAAACCTGACTTGCAGGGTCGTCGCCTACGATAATTACCGCAAGACCGGGCTTTACGCCTGTTTCCTTTTCAAATGCTGCACTTTCGTTTTTGATTTCTTCTCTAATTTTAGCCGTTACCAGCTTTCCGTCAATTATTGTTGCCATTTTCTTTTTTCCTTTCATTATATGTTTTTATTCTCAAAACAATTATCGCCAAGAGTCCCGCCGAAAAGCAAATAAACGCAATTAGCTGTGATACCCTTATGCTTCCGATATACAGGCTGTCGCCGCGAAGTCCTTCGATAAGACATCTTCCGAGCCCATACCATGTCAGATACCACAAAAGCACCTCGCCGTCAAATGCCTTCTTTCCGAAAAAGATGTTCATCATAACAAAGCCGACAAGATTCCAGAGTGATTCGTACAAAAATGTAGGATGCACCGTCATGCCGTCTATTGTCATTCTTAGGGGGTTACTTTCACTGAAAGCTGTGATGTCGGTTGTTTTTCCGAAGAAATCGTAGCTTTCGGAAATTCCGTATGCCTCGGCATTGAAGAAGTTTCCCCATCTGCCGATTATCTGCCCGAGAATAAGTCCGGGGGCGGCGCAGTCATACATCTTAAGAAGCGGCTTTTTCTTGTATCTGCACACAAGCGTAAAGGCAATTACGCCGCCTATAACACCGCCGTAGATTGCAAGACCGCCGTTCCAGATTGCTATCATTTCATAAAGTGAGCTGTAGCTTTCAAGCTCGGCAAGCACATAGTAAAGTCTTGCACCCACTATTGCACTCGGAACGCATATGAGGGCAATATCCGCAAGGTCATCCCCCGTCACGCCGATTTTTCTCATTCTGAGATATGCCACGGCAAAGCCAAGGACAATTCCAAGGCATATGATTACGCCATACCAATATATTTTTACACTTCCTAAGCTCAGTGCCACCCTGTTAAGTTCAAAGGGCAGGATTCCGAGACCCGGAAAGGATACTGTCGATGTTGTCAAATACTACACCCCTTACTGCAGAGGATGGATTTCCGAGAGAGTAAACTCACAGAAGTTTTCATGAAGCAGCTTTGTCACATCTTCAAAGGTAACACCGGCACAAATTTCGGGGTAGTCGAGTATATCAAGTCCGTCAAAGAGTGCAGAGACCATTTCGTTTGCAATGTCGTCGGTTGAATTGAACATGCGGAGAAGATGAGCAAAGTTTGCCCTCTTTATTCTCTCAAACGCATCTCTGTCAAGTCCGTTTTCTTTGTAGTAAGCAACTTCTTTTTTGATTTCCTCAAATACTTTTTCCGGCCGGTCGGAGTTACCTGAAAGCTCTGCGTAGCCAAAGGTTTCATGTCCTTCGTATGCAAAGGAAAAGCCTGAGTCGATAAGTCCCTCGTCCATAAGTCTTGTGTAAAACGGTGCGGACTTGGAAAACATCAAATCCATGAGAATTCCGTATGCCGCCCTCTTTTTGCCAAGCTCTTTTCCTGTCATGGGACAGGTGTTATCCTTGATGCCGACTGAGAACATGGGCATGGAAACAGGCATTTTCCTTGTCACGATTTCCTTATTTACGCCCTTAGGCTCATTGGGGTATATTCTCTCGATTTCGGGTGCCTTTTTATACTGCAGAACCTTGTCGCAGACCCTTTCAACCTCCTCGGGTGTAACCCTGCCGCAGACAACAAGTGTCATATTGTCAAGGTCATAGAAGGTATTATATGCATCAAAGAGTGTGTCGGGGGTGATTTGTGCAATAGTCTCCACCGTTCCGGCTATATCAATCTTTACGGGGTTGTTTACGTAAAGCCCCTCCAGCATACCGAAGTAGAGCTGCCAGTCGGGATTGTCGTCATACATCTTGATTTCCTGACCGATAATTCCCTGCTCCTTGGCGATTGTTTCTTTTGTAAAATAGGGGTCGGTTACAAAACCGAGAAGAATCTCAAGTGATTCGTAGATGTTATCCGCCGCCGAGAAAAGATACACGGTGCGGTTATTGGATGTGTATGCGTTTGCCGAAGCACCCGTCTTTGCATAAAGCTCAAAGGTATCTCTGCCGTCGCTGTTTTCAAACATTTTGTGTTCAAGGAAGTGTGCAACGCCGTCGGGGAGAACAACCTCTCTGCCGTCGGTTTTGAATCTGCAGTCCACCGAGCCGAACTTTGTTGCAAAGGCAGCATAGCTTGTTCCCATTTCTTTTGGAAACACATATACCGAAAGACCGCTTTTGTGCTTCAGGCAGTAATACTTTTCGCCGATTGCTTTATTCTCTTTAAGTGTAAATTCCATTTTACTCTGCCGCCTCCTCCATGTCGCTTCCCTTAAGGAAATATACCGTGTCAAGCTTTACCTTTTTTGACACCTCGATTACGTCCTCAACGGTTGCGGCAAGTATTTTTCCGACAATCTCGTTGGGCGAAACAAAGCTTTCGCAGAAGATTCTTGAAATATACCACGCCGAAAGTGCCGCAGGGCTGTCGTCAAGTGTCTTGTAAGTGTTGACAAGAGACAGCTTTGCCGCCTC
>JAGAUT010000095.1 GCA_017620655.1 Clostridia bacterium
ATATCCATGAAGTAGTAAAGCTCACCGTCGGAGTAAAGATACTGCATATCCTACTTTTCAACGATAGCTGTGGGATACTTATCTGTAGGTGAGAATGTCTTTTCAATTACAGCACCTGTCACTACGTTTCTGAGCTTTGTTCTTACGAAAGCCGCACCCTTACCGGGCTTTACGTGCTGAAATTCAATAATCTGCATAACGCTGCCATCCATGTCGAATGTTACGCCATTTCTGAAATCGCCTGCTGTTACCATTTGTTTATTCCTCCATTATTTTGGTTTTTACATAGATTTACTTTGTAATTATATCATACAATATGCTATATTTCAAGTGGTTTTTAAGAAAAAAATGCCGCCTTTGGCAAAAAAATCGCTCTAAATTACAACAAGCTCTTTACTGCTATGGGTAAGATTATCAAATCCACCATTTCTTACTCGCACTATATCCTCTATTCTTACGCCGTATTTCCCTTCGAGGTAGATACCGGGTTCTACCGAAATCACAACATTTTCGGGAATTGTTGCTTCTACACCCGAAGCAAAATTCGGACCTTCATGTATTTCTAGTCCGAGTGAGTGACCGAGACTGTGACCGAATGTACCTGCGTAGCCTGCACCGTCAATAACGGCACGGGCTGCAAGGTCGGGTTCTTTACCGATAACGCCTGCTCTTATTACTTCAAAAGCCGCCTTCTGTGCGTCAAGTACGGTGTTATAGACCTTTAACATTTCGTCGTCGGGTTTACCTATACAGACGGTTCTTGTCATATCCGAGCAGTAACCGCCGTATCTTGCACCGAAATCCATGGTAAGAAAGCCTTTGGATACAGGTATATTTTCGGGCGCACCGTGAGGAAGTGCGCTCTTTTTACCGCTTATGGCAATAGTGTCGAAAGCCAGCCCGTCAGCACCGTTGCGGAGCATGAAGTAATCCATTTCAAGCTGAAGCTCACGTTCGGTAAAATCAGCTCTCGAAATGTTATCTGAAATATATTTTACCGCAAAGTTAAAGGTTTTATCGGTGATTTCCTGAGCCTTTATGATATTTGAAAGCTCCTCTTGTGTCTTGATTCCCCGTATTTCAGCCATGATGCCCGAACCGCCGGGTACAAGTTCTGCAAAGTCAATGGAATTATTATACCAGTTATATGTACCGTAGGAAAGAAAGCCGTCTTCAAAAAGGATTTTTTCGCAACCCGAAAGAAGCTCTTTAAGGTTTTCCATAAACTTTCCGTCCTGTAGTCTTACATCTATATCTTCATCCATAATCCCCTGCTGTTTTTTGATACAAGCGGATTCATAATAGCGAAAGTCGGTAAAAAATGTAATCTTACCGTCTCTTACAACAACCGTTCCTGCCGAAGACTGAAAGGATGTGACATATCTTCTGTTTACGGGAGAAAGCAGTATTAAAGCATCAGCTTTTTCAGAAACTTTTTCACAGATTTTTACATTATTTGGTCTCATCATTTTGCCTCCGAAAGAGTATAGTAGCATTCTTTCATGCTAAGTGCATCCTCAGCCTGTGTGCCGTCTGATTCACATATGATTGTCGGCGTTACACCAAGCTCATATATTGCCTGCATAAGAGGCTCAAAGTTGGGTCCGTACTGACTGTCCTCGAAGGTAAGATGTCTCTTTTCGCCGCCGTTTGTGTACTCAATCTTTGAAAAGTGGCAATGAAGATTCTGAGCAGCTTCAGGTGTTACTCCTTTAGCTATTTTATCAAACACTCTCTTATAGTCATCGACAGTCACAAACACGCCGCCCATTTCCCTTGCATTCATATGACCAAAGTCTATGACAGGAACTACCGTCTTATCGACAGAACACATATCAATAACCTCATCAAGTGTACCGAACTGATTTACCTTACCCATGGTTTCAATGCCGAGGTCAAAGCCGTAAAGTCCTGCCTCATGAAGAACCTCAATTGCAAAGCGAAGGGCATCTTTTGCATAGATACTTGCCTGTTCACGTGAAATTTTGGCACACGATCCTGCGTGTATGACAATGGTTTTACCGCCCATCGCTTCGAGGGCAATGGCACTTTCCAAGATATATCTTGAGCTATTCTTTCTCTTTTCCTCTTCAACCGAAGACAGAGAAATAAAGTAGGGTGCATGGATGGACAGGCTGATACCCGCCTGTTTTGCGTTTTCTCCGAGCGCCTTAAAGCCGTCAATGTTTTTGGGCACTCCCCTGCCTGCTTCGTATTCATAGGCATCAAGTCCGAATTCCTTTACCCAGAAGGGTGCCTTGGAGGTGGCAAGCTTTGTGAGATGGAAAGAATCGGAATTTCCGCCGGGGCCGAATTTTGGATATGACATATTATCACCTTTATTTTACAAAAAGCCGAAAAGCTTTCGCTCTTCGGCCCATGTATGTTCAGAATTTAATTATTCAGCAGCTTCTTCTGCAGCAACTTCTGCTACTTCTTCAACTGCTTCAACAGCTTCTTCAGCAGCTTCTTCAACTACTTCTTCTTCGGGTTCGAGAAGAGCACGCATAGAGAGGCTTACTCTCTTTGCGTCATAGTCGATTGCTGTAATCTTAGCTGTAACTACATCGCCAACGGAAAGTTCATCAGCGGGCTTTGCAATCTTCTTATTGGAGATCTGAGAAATATGGATAAGACCGTCAATGCCGGGGATGATTTCAGCAAATGCGCCGAAAGGTGTAAGACCTGCAACCTTTGCTTCAACTACATCGCCTTCATTGTACTTTTCGGAAAGGATTGTCCAAGGATTTTCTGCATCAACCTTATGGCCGAGAGAAATTCTCTTGTTTTCCTTATCAAGAGCCTTAACGAATACGTCGATCTCTTCGCCAACCTTAACAACTTCGGAAGGATTCTTGATTCTCTTCCAGCTGAGTTCTGATACGTGAACCATACCGTCAACGCCGCCGAGATCTACAAATGCACCGTAGTTTGTAATAGACTTAACCTTACCTGTGAACTTCTGGCCTTCTTCAACTGTTTCCCAGAACTTTGCTTCTGCAGCTTCTCTTTCAACGCGAGCTGCTGCTCTCATGGAGCCTACAACTCTCTTTCTTGCCTTTTCTACGCTGATAATCTTGAAGGAAACTTCCTTACCTGCGAATACCTGAAGATCCTTTTCTTCGTAAGCTTCTTCACGTCTGGGAAGTGTTGTCTGGGAAATCGGGATAAATACTCTCACACCCTTTGCAAGAACAGCGATGCCGCCTCTTGTGATTTCAACAACCTTACCTGTAAGGATTTCATCATTTGCTTCTGCTGCTTCAATTTCATCAAAGCACTTAACAGCGTCAATCTTTACCTTACTGAGTGTGATTGTGCCTTCTGCATCGTTAGGCTTAATAACGATTGCTTCGATTTCGTCGCCTACCTTAACAATGTCTTCGAGCTTCTGAGAAGCATCCATTGTCATTTCGGAATGAGGGATAATACCTGTGTATTTAACACCAAGGTCAAGATGTACCTCGGTAGGTGTTACTGAAGTTACAATACCCTTTGTTGTTTCTCCTGCACGGAGTCTCTTGAAGGACGCGTCAAGCATCTCCTCAAAGCTCATGTTTTCGTTGATTTCTGTCATCATGTTGTTGTTTCGCCAGAAGCGGTTATGATGATTTCACTCGCTCTGACTTTTACCTCCTCTAATATATCATCAGGTGTCGATGCACCTGCTGTAATCCCTACGGTGAAAACTGCATTTGGCTGTAACAGCGTTTCTTTACAGAGAGCCGAGATCTTATCTTCATCAAGCTCGTCCGCTTTTTCTACAAGATATGCTTCTCTGCAATACTCGGATGCAATCTCAAACAGTTTCTTTGTGTTTGAACTCTTTTTTCCTCCGACTATCAGCATTACGTCGCATTCTTTGGAAAGCTGTACAACTTCATTTTGTCTTTTTTCCGTAACACTACATATTGTATCAAATATTTTTGAATTTGTATATAGTTTTTTTGCAAGTTTTTGACAATTTACATATTTTTCATTATTATATGTAGTTTGTGACGTTAATACGAAACAATCTTCAAAACTTGTTAATTTCTCCTTTAAGTTTTGCTCAAGTTCCGACTCATCACTGCACACCACCGCATCGCAATGGGCATAACTTATTGTTCCTACCGCTTCGGGGTGTTTCTTATCCCCCATGACAACGCAAAGCGAAGCATCACGGGTATTTTTATCAACTATCTCGTGGATTCGCTCTACATACGGGCAGGTTGCATTTACATACTCAAAGCCCTTTTCCTCAAGGTACTTCACAAGCTCTTTCTTTATACCGTGGGCACGCACCACAAGAACAATATTATCCTTATCCTTTTCGAGTGTGGGAATATCCTCTTCCTCAACGACAAAGATGTTCTTTTCTTTTAATCTCTCAACAAAAATGCTGTTATGTATCAGTTCTCCGACTGTATAAATCTTTTTATCGGTTTTACTGCGAAGCTCAAGTACCGTATCGACAGCACGTCTGACACCAAAGCAAAAGCCTGCGTTTTTCGCCGTAACAACCTTTACTCTTGTGTTATCTTGCATTTGCTTTTTCCTTCATTTCATCACAGAGCTTACAGATTTCATCGAAAATCTTCTGTGTGATTCTTTCGTAATCTTCGCGTGCGCCTGAAAAACCAAGTTCATCATAAGTCATGGGTTTACCTACAGTAACGTAGACCTTTCTGAAAATCTTGACTCTGTAATTCTTTGTATAAATACCGATGGGCACCACCGTTGCTTTGGAGTGCCTTACAAGAAGAGCCGTTCCACCCTTTACCTCGGTTGTGGACGGTTCGACATCGGGGCATCTTGTTCCCTGAGGGAAAAGACAGATTCTTCCGCCGTCCTTAAGGGCGGCAACCGTCATTTTAAGGGTAGCAAGGTCATTTCCCGTTCTGTCAATAGGAAATGCACCGAGGATTTTAAGAAGCCATTTAAGCACGGGAATGCTGAAAAGCTCCTTCTTTGCCATAAAGTTTATCGGTTTCTTGGTTTCACAAGCCGCAATAACAGGATCCCAGTTTGACATATGATTTATAGCATAAACAACAGGACCGTCGACATTTTCATTTTCAAGTCCGTATGTCTTTGTTCTGAAAAGAAGTCTCAGAACCCATTTTGCAATCCATGTTATACAGTTATAAAACCACATTGATCTTTTCATTGATTATCTCCAACACCTTTTCAATATTAACCTCAAGCGACATTTCCGAGTTATCCATCATGATTGCATCCTCTGCGGGTTTACAGGGTGCAAGTGCACGGGAGGAATCGTTTTTATCTCTTTCAATCATATCAGAAAGAACATCTTCATAGGTTACTTCCTTGCCCTTTTCCACAAGCTCCTTATAACGCCTCTTTGCTCTTGCCTCGGATGTTGCGTACATGAAAATCTTGACATCTGCATCGGGAAGTACCACCGTTCCGATATCTCTGCCATCCATAATAACGTTATTTGTCTTTGCAAAATCTCTCTGCATCTGAAGAAGAAAGGCTCTCACCCTACCGAGTGCAGACACAGCCGATGCGTACATGGACATTTCCGGAAGTCTGATTTCCTCTGACACATCTTCATCAGAGAGGAAAACATGCTGAGTTCCGTCAATCCACTTGATTTTAATATCCACTTTATCAAGGTTTGCCCCAAGTGTTTCTTCATCATGGGGGTCTATATTATTTCTTTTAGCAAACACACCGACGGTGCGGTAGATTGCACCTGTATCAACATAGAGGAAGCCGAGCTTTGCGGCTACCGCCTTTGCAACTGTGCTTTTTCCTGAGCCTGAGGGGCCGTCTATTGCAATACTGTACATTTAAAAATCCTTTCAACCGGGGGGTAATTTATTCTTGTGCGGCACTCTGTCCCGCAAGATGTGCGGTTGAGAATGCAATTTGCAGGTTAAATCCGCCGGTATAGGCATCGACGTCAACAACCTCACCTGCAAAGTAAAGTCCCGACACGATTTTCGATTCCATCGTAGAGGGGTTTATTTCTTTTGTGGCAACGCCGCCCGAGGTGATGATTGCCTCATCAACGGGTCGGAAGGAATGGACATCAACCTTAAAGCCCTTAAGGGTTTCAAGTATTGTTCGTCTTTCTTCCTTTGTGAGTGAATTTGGCTTGAGTTCTTTTCTTATACCGCATTTATTAAGAAACGGTACAATCATCTTTGAGGGAAGCAAATCACTCATGGCATTATCCATATTCTTATTTATATACTTTGAAAAATCTGACAGAAGTCTGTTATCAAGGGTCTTTTCATCAAGAGACGGTTTAAGGTCGATACTGACGGTATATCTGTTCTCTTGCATATCACGCATATGGCTTGACGCCGACAGCACAAGCGGACCCGACATTCCGAAATGGGTAAAGAGCATCTCTCCCATTTCCTTGAAAATAACCTTATTCTTTTTATTATCGATGACAGAAAGCGTGACATTCTTAAGAGAAAGTCCCATCATATCACGGCAAGCCTTATCATGCGACACAAGCGGTACAAGTGAGGGTTTTATTTCTTTCACCGTATGACCGAGGCTTTCGGCAAACTTATATCCGTCTCCGTCAGAGCCTGTCTGGGGATAGGAAGCACCGCCGGTTGCGACGATACATCTGTCAAAGTACATTTCAGTTTTATCTTCAAGAACAACCGATGTAAACACACCGTCCTCCGAGGTAATACCCGAAACCTTTTTATTGACTACTCTTACATTATGCTCAAAAAGTTTCTTTTTTAGCACCTTAAGAATATCTATAGCTTTATCAGACGTCGGGAAAACCCTGTTTCCCCTCTCCACCTTCAAGGGTGTTCCGCCCTTTATAAAGAAGTCCATGACATCCTGCGGAGTAAAGCTATTGAATGAGGCATACATGAACTTTCCGCCGACAGGTGTATTCTTCAGAAACTCATCGAGGGTACAGTCATTTGTTACATTACACCTTCCCTTACCTGTAATGAGTAGTTTTTTACCGAGGTAAGCATTATCATAAAAACGTTCAGACTCCATGGTCTTTTGCGATTTATTCTTTTCAAAAAGTGTAACGGATGCTCCGTTTTCGGCAGCCGTTATTGCTGCCATGAGTCCTGCTGCTCCGCCGCCAATTACGCAAACCTTTATTTTACTTTCTTGATTTTTCATATACGTCGTATTCTTCCCAGATTGTTTCAAGGTCACGGAAGGTTTCCTTGATTGTATCCTGCTTCTTTCTGCCGATGGCAACAAGAAGTGCGTTTATAATACTGAGAGGAGCTGCAAGCGAGTCAATAAAAGATGCCATATCACTCTTGGCAAAGAGCTTTGAGTCGGCATATGCGGCAATGGGTGATGTGTCACCGTCTGTAATGGCAATTACCTTTGCACCCTTCTTCTTTGCAAACTCCGCCGCAAGCTTTGTTCGGCTTGAATATCTCGGGAACGAGATGGCAATAAGCACGTCTCCTTCGCTTATTCTGAAAATCTGCTCAAACAGTTCATTTGTACTGTTGGAAAAGAGCATTTTTACATTTCCGAACATATAGCCGAGATAATGATTCATAAAGTCAGCCAGCATACTTGAAGAACGTATACCGAGAAGAAATATATTTTTTGCATTACAGATTGTCTCAACCGCTTCGTCGAAGGACTTTTCATCAATATTTGAAAGAGAAGCCTTGATATTATTCATATCAGCCGTAAGAACATTTGCAAGCACACTTCCTCCCGCAAAGCGGCTATCGGCAACGCCCATACGCTGAACGCTGGTGAGCTTTGAGCGAAGGCTCTGCTGAAGCACTCTCTGGAATTCGGGGTATCCCGAAAAGCCGAGTTCAATTGCAAATCTTACAACTGTTGATTCAGAAACGCCGACTTCACTTCCGAGTTTTGTTGCAGTAAGATACGCCGCAACTTCGCCGTAATCCTTAATAAAGGCGGCAATTTTTTTATGGCTTTTTGACATTTTGGGATTTCGCTCTTCAATTATTTCAAACAAATCCTTTTGCATTTTAAATACCTCGATTTTGCAAATTTGAGCAATGGTATAACAGATATATTATCGCATTTTTTGTCGGGTTTGTCAAGGGATTTTGATATTATTAATTTGTTGACGGACAAAGAATTATATGGTAAAATAGTGGCAGTAAAAACACAGGAGAGATATTATGCTTTCACTTCCGGAATCCTTCAGAACACGAATGGAAAAACTGTTAGGTTCAGAACATGATACATTCATAAAAGAAATATCCGACGGTACGCCGTCAAAGGCTTTTTTTGTGAACAGGAACGTCAAATTTGACACTTCAGTATACAACTCAGAACCCGTCACGTTTTACAGCGGCGGATACTATTTTGACACAAGCTCTGTTGGAAATACACCCCTTCATCATGCAGGAGGAATCTATATTCAGGACCCGTCTGCAATGGCTGCGGTTGCAGCACTTGAAGGACATGAGTTTGCGAATGTTCTTGATATGTGTGCATCCCCCGGCGGAAAGAGTCTCGGTGCCGCAATAAGAATGAATGACGGCGGGGTATTGGTATCCAATGAATATGTGCCGAACCGATGCAAGACGCTTGTCGGTAACATCGAAAGATTTGGCATAAAAAATGCCATAGTCACAAACCTTGACATGACACAAAAAAATGAGTTTTCCGAAATATACGAAGGCTTTTTTGACCTTATAATATGTGATGCTCCATGCAGCGGCGAAGGTATGTTCAGAAAATACCCCGAAGAAGCTATATCCGAGTGGTCGGTGGAGAATGTGAGAGTCTGTGCAAAAAGGCAGAAGGAAATTCTTGACAATGCAGTTTCTTTATTGAAAGAAGGCGGTCTTCTGCTCTACTCTACCTGTACATTTTCTTTAGACGAAAACGAAATGCAGGCTGATGAATTTCTTTCACGTCATCCCGAATTTGAGCTTATACCCGTAAGCAAGGACGTTGAAGATGCAACTGTCGGCGGTTATTTATTTGATGGCTGCAAACACGAAAGTATAACTCTTACAAGGCGTTTTTATCCCCACATTTCAAGGGGTGAAGGACAGTTTATTGCGTTATTCCGAAAGACAAGCAGTCAATTTGAAACAAAAAAGGACAATTACAAGAGTCCCCTTTTAAAACCCTCAGACCTTGAGAAAAAGATATTCTCTGATTTCATCAAGAAAACGCTTGACACCTTTGATATGTCCAAGGTTTACAAGTACAACGACAATCTTATTTACATTGATTTTGATGCAAAGATTCCGTCAAGGAAAGTATTTGCCTGCGGAGTGAAGCTTGGCGAAGTAATAAAATCAAGATTTGAGCCGCACCATCAGTTTTTCAAGTGCTTCGGCAGAGATTTCAAAAATGTCATTGATTTACATGACGGTGACGAGAGGATTGCAAAGTATCTTCACGGAGAAGTAATTGAGGCGGACACTGAAAACGGCTGGTGTGCTGTGTGCTATGAAGGCTTGGTGCTTGGCGGAGGCAAGGCTGTTGACGGTATGGTGAAGAATCATTACCCTAAGGGGTTAAGAACGGTATAAAAGGAAAAACCACGCATTTGCGTGGTTTTTCTATTGCCATCCGCCATCGACGGTGATATTCTGTGCCGTAACATAGGAAGCACCCTCACTTGCAAGGAACAAAACTGCGTTTGCAACCTCTTCGGGTGTTCCCATTCTGCCTACAGGGATTTCGTCGCAGAGTTCTTTTATATCATCTCCCGAAAGATGTGCGTTCATCTTTGTATCAATAAGTCCCGGCGACACGGCATTTACCGTAATACCGCTGGGTGCAAGTTCTCTGGCAAGTGCCTTTGTAAATCCGACAAGTCCTGCCTTGGATGCTGAA
Organism: Clostridia bacterium; assembly: GCA_017620655.1. GTDB lineage: Bacteria > Bacillota > Clostridia > Oscillospirales > CAG-382 > UMGS1387. Next base: position 9,802 of record JAGAUT010000095.1, read on the forward strand.
TATGCCACCTCGCAGGAGGCTCCTGCGTTTCCCCATACGGAAGACACGTTTATAATTCTTCCCCACTTATTATGCACCATATTGTCTATTGCACACTTTGAGCAGAGAAATGCGCCTTTAAGGTTTACATCCATCACCCTGTCCCAATCCTCGGTCGTTGTATCGCACAGCATTGAAACAAGAGAAACACCAGCGTTATTTACAAGGATATCAATTTTGCCAAAGTCTTTTTCAAGTGTTTCAAACATTTCCCTGACGTCGTTTTCGTTTGAAACATCAGCCTTGACTGAAAATGTTTTTACACCGTATTCATTTGACAAGCTATCGGCATTTTTTTGTGCCTCATATTCTTTTGAATTTGTATGGAGTGCGACATTGTATCCGTTTTTGGCAAAGGCAAGAGCAATTGCAGAGCCTATACCGCCTGTTGCGCCTGTTACAAGTACATTTTTCACTTAAAACACTCCTTTTTATACCATACTGAACAGTACAAAACCTACTGTGTGCATGGCAAAATTTGCAAACATATGGGTAAACCACGAGGAATAGATATTTTCGTTTTTTTCGTTGAGAAAATTAAAAATAAGTCCGCCTGCAACAAGTCCTGTCATTACAAGGGCAAGGAGCACGGGTTCAAACATATTTGCAGTCATTCCCACATGATAAAATGCAAAAAGTATGGGGCTGAAAATATACGCAAAAACCCTGTTTGTATATTTCTTCATTGTAATGAAACCAAAGCCTCTGAAGAAAAATTCCTCAAGGAATGAGTTCATAAAGGAAATATATACGGCAACATAAAGGTAGTTATCTTTGGTTATTCCCATTCCCGACGTGAGATTTTTTGTGACGCCCGAATAGTCAAAGACATTTCTTGTCAGGAAAAATCCGCCGACAATTACGGCATAAATGCCAACACCCAAAAGTATTGACAGTCCAAGTCCCTTTTTTCTGAAGCGGAAAAGAGCCTTGAAATCAGAAAATGCTTCTTTATTCCTTACAAAGTACAAAAGCGGAAGCACAAGAAAAAACAGGATTTTTATGGGTATCTTTGAAAAATACGGAGGATGCACAAAGGCATCAATAAATGTTACTGCAAGCGAAAAAACAAAAAGAGCAGATATGATATATATGCTCTTACAGTTGAAGATTCTTTTCATATATGCGCTCCTTTATTTTTACCTCATCAGTCAGCAAAGCTGACAGCTTCCCCCCAAAAAAAAGGGGGGGAAGCCTTTTTAATTGAAATCAATCCCGTACAAACGGCAGGCATTTTTATATGTCATTTCGCAAAATTCTTCGGCTGTGATGCCAAGAAGCTCCGAACACTTTTCTGCCGTGAATTTAATATAATCCGACCTGTTTGTTTCACCCCTATGGGGTATTGGTGTAAGGTACGGGCAATCGGTTTCGACAAGGATTCTATTCATGGCGTCGGCATGAAGGTCACGAAGGTTTTCAACAATCTCAACGATTTTCCTTGCATTTTTAAAGGTAGTAACACCGTTGACAGAGATATAATACCCCATCTTCATTACTTCCTTTGCCATTTCCATAGAACCTGAAAAACTATGGACAACACCGATTACATCGGGGTACTCCTTCATTATTTCAAGCACATCTCCGTGGGCTTCCCTATCATGGATGATAACAGGTGCACCGAGCTTTTGGGCAAGAGCCATCTGTGCACGAAAGCACTTTTTCTGCTCCTCTTTTTCCTCGGGTGTCCAGTAATAGTCAAGACCGATTTCACCGATGGCAACAACTTTATTGTTTGAAGTATACATTTCTTCAAGAACTTTAAGCCAATCGGGATTTAGCATATCACGGACAGCATCCGACGGATGTACTCCGACGGATGCGTAGATATTATCATATTTTTGCGACAATTCAAGTGATTGTCGGCTTGTCTTAAGGCTTGCACCGATATTGCAGATTCTTTCAACGCCGTTTGAGAAAACTTCACAAAGTATCTCATCCCTGTTTTCATCAAACCTGTCATCATCGTAATGTGCGTGGGAATCGAAAATTCTCATCGGATTTCAGCACCGGGTGCAACTTCGTCATCAAGGAAGGTTACTATAACCTTATCACCTGCGGATGCCGCAAGAATCATACCGAAGCTTTCAACACCGCGAAGCTTTACGGGCTTAAGGTTAGATACAAGTGTTACCTTCTTACCAATAAGGTCTTCGGGTTTATAGCTAAGTGCAATACCCGAAACAACCTGGCGAGGAGTTCCGCTTCCGTCATCAAGCTGGAGGCAGAGAAGCTTATCGGACTTGGGTACAGGCTCACATTCAAGAACCTTGGCACAAATGAGCTTTACCTTCATAAAGTCGTCGATTGTGATTTCACTGGCCTCTGCTTCTTCCTTCTTTTCCTCAGCCTTTGCCTTGGACTTTTCTTCCTTGGCTGCTGCCTTTTCTGCCGCAATTCTATCGGCTTCAAGGCGTGCATTAAATTCCTTTTCGTCTATTCTCATAAAGAGAGGTGTGGGAGTAGCTGTTACCTTTGCACCGTCTTCATATTTATAGCCGAACTTTTCAGCATCGGTCCAGTTTTCAATCTTGAGCTGAGTCTTATTATCAGCAGAGCAAATCTGTGTCATGATTGTATCAGCAGCAGTTGGTATAAAGGGCGAAAGCATGATTGCACAGATTCTGATACCTTCAACAAGATTATAAAGAACGGTAGAGAGTCTATCCTTCTTTGTTTCGTCCTTACCGAGTACCCAGGGTGCTGTTTCGTCAACATACTTATTAAGTCTGCGAAGAACTGCCATTATTTCATCGGTAGCGTCTGCAATATGAAGTGTTTCGATTGCTTCTGTTACCTTCTTATATCCGTTTTCAACTGTGGAGATAAGGTCGTTATCAAGTTCTGCATCAATTTCAGCAGGAGCAGGAATTGTGCCGCCGAAATACTTATTAACCATGGCAACTGTTCTGTTGACAAGGTTACCGAGGGTATTAACAAGGTCAGCATTAAACTTATTTACGAGCATTTCGTATGTGATTGAGCCGTCATTGAGGAAAGGCATTTCGGCAAGTGTATAGTATCTTACGCCGTCTGTGCCGATAAGGTCGGAAAGATAGTCGGCATACATTACGTTTCCTCTTGACTTTGACATCTTGTCCATGCCCGAAAGAAGCCATGGGTGTCCGAGAATCTTCTTAGGCATTGGTTCACCGAGTGCCATGAGGATAACAGGCCAGTAAATAGTATGGAATCTTAAAATATCCTTACCGATAATCTGAAGGTCGGCAGGCCAGTTCTTCTTATAAAGGTCAGACGGTTCATCTACATCATAGCCGATAGCCGTTATGTAGTTGATAAGTGCATCCATCCAAACATAAATAACATGACCGGGGTCAAATTCAATGGGCACGCCCCATTTGAATGTTGAACGGGACACACAAAGGTCCTGAACACCGGGCTTTATGAAGTTATTTATCATTTCCTTCTTTCTTGCTTCGGGAACAACAAAGTCAGGATTCGCTTCAAGGTAATCTTCGAGCTGTTTCTGATATTTTGAGAGCTTGAGGAAATACGCAGATTCCTTGGCACGTGTTACGTCTCTGCCGCAGTCGGGACACTTACAGTCCTTAGCCTGTGTATCTGTCCAGAAGCTTTCGCAGGGAGTACAGTACCAGCCTTCGTATTCACCCTTATAGATATCACCCTTATCATAGAGCTTTTTGAAAATCTTCTGCACAGCCTTAACATGATAATCGTCGGTTGTACGGATGAATCTATCATAGCTGATATTCATCTTTTCCCAGATTTTCTTCATTTCGCCTGTGATATTATCAACGTACTCCTGAGGAGTAACGCCCTTTTCGGCAGCAGCAAGCTCAATCTTCTGACCGTGTTCATCTGCACCTGTAAGGAAGAGAACATCATAGCCGCGAAGTCTCTTATAGCGTGCGATACAGTCTGTGAGAATCATTTCATAAGTATTACCGATATGGGGTTTTCCCGATGTATAGGGAATGGCAGTGGTAATATAATACTTTTCTTTCATTTTATTACTTCCTTTCGGATTATTTACATGGTTAATCAGATATTTCCTGATTGCTGTATGAGGCTGTCGGAAATTCTTTCTTCTCATACAGGTATTTCGAAAACATGATAAAAGTGATAAACATATAAGGAACTGTATACAGCACAAACAGAAAACCGATTGAGAAGAGTGAAACAACAAACAACGGCAAAAAACTGAGTGCCAGCAAAGCAAATTCCGACTTACTTCCTCTCATGCATTTTTTTGCCATATAGAAGCAGTCTTCAACGGGTGCATTTTCATTCTTTACGCTTATATATATTCCTGTAAAAAGATTTGACGAAAACGCAATACCGAGATAAATAAGCAAAACAAACACGGTATTCAGCAAAAACGACACAACGTCAACACCGTAATAGGAATATGTGCGGACAAACCCATAGTCATATGCAAGGTGCTTGAAAAAATACAAAGCAATTGCGGGCAAAAAGCACACAATACCTCTGAAAATCACATTGAAAAAGAGATTATAAGAACGCAGCACCGTCTGAGAGTCAGAAAACACAGCAAACACATCGGAAAGAACTGCTTCTTCCTCAGAAACCGTATTTATTTCAAATCTGACAATTCCATAAAGCATGGGAACCGTAAACGCCATTGAAATAACGTTGAAAGCAAGCGATACACAGTCAGCAACAATCAATTTATCACTGAGTTCCGAGACGATTATTGCAACCGACGTGCCAAAATAATTGATGCCGACAAAAAATGCACCGACTATGACAAACACAAGAATCTGATTTATCCAATCCGAATAAAGCATTTTCCTTGCCGCACGTTTGAAGAATCTGCGTCGTGACATAATTTTCATTTCTACAATACCGTCCAAGTTCTTTCTGTCACCTCCGCCGTAATCTTATACAATTTTTACCATTAAGAGTTAAAGTTATTCATTGCTTTATCGGTTTCGCCTTTATTCATGAGAACAAGAGCATCGCAAGCATCGTCAAATCTGCTTTCGACTTTTTTAAGTTCTTCCTGTGTAAAATGCGTCAGCACCCAATCGGCAAGAATCATTTCTGGGTGAGGTTTTTTTCCAACTCCCATTTTAATCCTCTTGAATTCCTCTGTCCCGAGATATTCAATCAAAGATTTCACGCCGTTATGACCGCCCGCACTTCCTTTTTTCTTAATCTTGAAGGTGCCGGGTTCAAAGGATGTATCGTCATACACAACAGTAATATTTTCAACGGGTATTTTATAGAACTTTGCCGCCTTTGACACAGCAACCCCCGAGTTATTCATAAAAGTCTGAGGAAGAAGCAAGAGGGTTCTGTTTCCGCCGACGTTTACCTCACCCACAAGAGCATCGAATTTTGATGTTGTGATACTACATCCCCATTTTTTTGCCGCATAAGCAAGTGTCAAAAAGCCTGCGTTATGGCGTGTAGTTGTATATTTATCCCCGGGGTTACCGAGTCCCACTATCATATGGGTGATGGGGGTTTTGGTATCTTCTTTTTTTTCGATTTTTTTAAAGAGTTCGAATATGTCCACGTTAATTCCTGATTCCTGATTTTATTTAGCGAACGCCAAACAAAAGAGTTCTTTTGCACGAAGTACATTTCCCGTAACATAGAGATATCCCATAAGCGCCTCAAAGCCGGTGGCGCGTTTATACTGGATAAGCTCGCCGTGTTTGGGTGTATGGTGGGTTTTGGCGTTACGTCCGCGTTTGAAGACCGACATTTCCTTTTCGGTGAGATGTTCAAGTATTCGTTCAACACCGTCACTCTGAGCTTCGCAGGTGATAATTGCCTTGGAAGCATGAACGAGGGAGGCGGGTTTTACTTCACCCGAGAAATTGAGAACATAGTCTCTTGCGAAAAGCTCCATGACGGCATCGCCCATATAAGCAAGCGCAAGTATGGGAAATTCGTCGGGGTTTCGTTCCTTGCCAAATGCAAGGATGTCGGTTTCTATTGAATTATTCATGCAATTTTTCTTCCTTACATTTGAATTTTTGATGAGTTTGGTCGGTTGCGTTTATGCCGACCAAACGGTGTTATTTGAGCGACACCGAGAGCTTGTCAATTTCAAAGACTGCCCGTGAATCGCCAGCGGGGGCTCCCCGCTACACGCGCTTCCACTTTGCACCTTGAGGAGTATCCTCAATTACTATTCCTCTTGCCTTCAAATCATCACGGATTTTATCGGCTGTTGCCCAGTCCTTTGCCTTCTTGGCTTCGGCACGCTGTGCTACAAGTGCGTCGATTTCGGCATCCTCATCGGATGAGCCTGTATTCTTCTTCTGGAAGCCGAAGAGTGTAATGAGTTCCATGAAGATTTCATTTGCTTTTTCCAAAAATTCAAGGCTGAGGTTTTCATTAGTGAGTGCCTTATTGATATCACGTGTAAGTTCAAAGATTGCCGCAATACCGTCGGCTGTATTGAAGTCATAGTCAAGAGCTTCAATCATCTGAGTACGTCTGCCTGCAAAGGTATCTAACATTGCCTTTTCTTCATCCGAAAGCACAAGACCGTTATCCTTTGCATTCTTAATTCTGAATGCAAGATTTTCCTCGCAGTTATTAAAGCGTTCAACCGATGCAGTTGCCTGCTCCATAGCTTCCTTACTGAAGTTTACGGGACTTCTGTAGTGGGCAGAAACAATAAAGAATCTGATTGCCTCATAGCTATACTGCTTTGCAACGTCTCTTACCTTAAAGGATATACCCGACTTTGACATCTTCTGTCCGTCGGTAAGGATATATGCATTATGAATCCACATTCTTGTGAAGGTTGTATCATTACAGCCGCAGCAAGCGTTATAGCTTTCGGACTGTGCGATTTCATTTTCATGGTGAGGGAATGCAAGGTCTTCACCGCCTGCATGGATATCAATGTTATTACCGAGGTACTTCTTACTCATGGCAGAGCATTCGATATGCCAGCCGGGTCTGCCCTTACCCCAAGGAGAATCCCAATAAGGTTCGCCGGGCTTTGCCGCCTTCCATACGGCAAAGTCAAGGGGATCTTCCTTGATATCGGCAACGTCAATTCTTGCACCGCTGATAAGGTCATCAATATCCTTATGCGAAAGCTTACCGTAGCCCTTGAACTTTCTTGTTCTGAAGTAAACGTCCTTATCTTCACCGTCGCCTCCTTCGGGTGCAACAGCATATGCCATGCCGTTATCAACAAGAGTTTTAACGATGTCGATTATTTCGGGGATGTTTTCTGTAGCTTTGGGGTGGTTTGTTGCGGGAACAATGCCGAGACCCTTTGCGTCTGTGAAGTATTCTTCGATATACTTTTCGGCAACTTCCTTTACGGTTGTGCCTTCTTCGTTTGCTCTCTTAATGAGCTTATCATCAATATCGGTAAAATTCTGTGTGAAGTTTACCTTATAGCCTCTGTATTCGAGGTAGCGTCTTAAAAAGTCAAAGATAACAAAGCATCTTGCGTTACCCACGTGGAAAAAGTCATATACCGTAGGTCCGCAGGTATACATTCTGATTGTATCACCGTCAAGGGGCACAAGTTCTTCATACTGCTTTGTCATTGTGTTATAAAGCTTCATTTATTATCACTCTCCGCGGTAGAATTATTATCTTTGTTATTTTTCTCCGCAAGCTGTTTTTCAAGAGCTTCAATACGCATATACATTTTGCAAAGCTCCTGAGATACAGGGTCGGGAATATGAATCTGGTCAAGGTCGTTTTTAGGTGCATCAGTCTTGGGCTTGCCTGTGTAAATCATTCTTGCAGGAACACCGACTGCCGTTGCACCCTCGGGTACTGCATCAAGCACAACCGCGCCCGCCGCAATCTTTGCGTTATCCCCTACCGTGAAGGGACCGAGCACCTTTGCACCAGAGCCTATCATTACGTTATTGCCAATTGTGGGATGACGTTTACCCGTATCTTTACCTGTACCGCCCAAGGTCACGCCCTGATAGATAGTACAGTTATCGCCGACAATTGCCGTTTCACCGATGACAACCCCCATACCGTGGTCAATCATAAGACCTCTGCCTATGGTCGCACCGGGATGTATTTCAACGCCCGTGAAGAATCTTCCTGTCTGGGAAACCCAGCGGGCAATGAACTTCATGTGATGTCTGTAAAAGAAATTTGCAACTCTGTAGTAAAGAACTGCATGAAAGCCTGAGTAAAGGAAGAACACCTCAAAACCGCTTCGTGCCGCAGGGTCTCGTTCCTTTATGGCTTTTATATCGTATCTGATGTTTTTGAACACCGACTTCACCTCATAAATTACATGGTTATATACTTACTGTATGCCTTAAGATACTGCATTCCCGAATAGATGGTAAAGAATACCATTACTGCCATACAGATGTATGTAAGGGGTGTATACTTTGCGAAAAATTCAATTCTTCCGAGAAGGAGCGGTTCAAGAATCACAAGTTCCATAAAGATACACTGGGAAAATGTCTTGATTTTACCCGGCATTGCCGCTGCAATTACTACGTTATCAGAATTTACCGCAACAAGTCTGACACCCGATACTGCAAGCTCTCTGAAAACGGTTACTGCAATTGTAATAAGGAGCCAGAATCTGAGGTTATCATAAACGTAAGCCGCCGCAATAAGTGCGCCGATTACCATGAACTTATCTGCAAGAGGGTCCATGAACTTGCCGAAGTTTGTGACAAGGTTATGCTTTCTCGCCATTTTACCGTCGATAAAGTCTGTTATTGCCGCACCGCCGAAAAGGAGTGCAGAAACGATATAGAGTATTACCCTTGCCGTATCGTTTGCAATAACTTTTGTTATCATAAGCGACACCATAAAAAGCGGTACCATTACTATTCGGATAATTGTGAGTTTATTGGGCGTATTCATATTTTTCCAAGCATTCATTTTATTTTACCGTCCTTTCGGAAATTAAAGCACAACTTCACCGAGAAGGTCATAGTCAAGCACTTCATCTATCTTTACGTTTACAAATTCGCCGTCTTTGAGACGTCTCTGCTTTGACGAGAAGTAAACCTTGCCGTCGATATCAGGACAGTCATACACGCTTCTGCCAAAATATACACCTGATGCCTTATCGTAGCCTTCGCATACAACCTCAAGTGTCTTTCCGACCATGGACTTATTGAAGTTTTCATGGATGGTATACTGGTTCTGCATGAGAGTATCATATCTTCTCTGCTTTGTTTTTTCAGAAACGATGCCTTCCTTTATCTTTGCCGCAGGTGTCCCCTCTTCACAGGAGAATGTGAAAACGCCAAGGCGTTCAAACTTCACTTCTTTAAGGAATTCCGCAAGCTCTGCAAATTCCTTGCTTCCTTCACCGGGAAATCCGACAATTACCGTTGAACGGATTGCAATTCCGGGAACCTTTGAACGCAAAAGGGCGATTCTTTCTCTGATAAGCTGACCGTTTCCGCGTCTGTTCATCATCTTTAGCACTTTATCATTAATATGCTGAATGGGAAGGTCGATATACTTTACAACCTTAGGCTGATTTGCAATTGTTTCAACAAGCTCGTCTGTGATTGCTTCGGGGTAGCAGTACAGAATTCTTATCCACTTGAGTTCCTCTATCTTACAAAGCTCATCAAGCAGTGTCGAAAGGCTTTCCTTGCCGTAAAGGTCAAGACCGTATCTTGTAGTATCCTGAGAAACAAGGATTATTTCCTTTGCACCGAGGGAAACCATCTCTTTTGCCTCTGCAACAATATCTTCAATTGTACGGCTTCTGTACTTACCGCGAAGATAAGGAATTATACAGTATGTACATCTGTTATCACCGCCCTCTGATATTTTAATATACACCGAATATTCGGGAGTTGTTACTACCCTGTCGCCGCCAAGAGGTGCGTTTTCGGGCAGAGTTACGCAGGAATACTTGGGTACATCCTTCTTACCGCCGTTTTTATATGCATACTCTACCGCTTCAGCGATTTTTTCAATATCGCCGACGCCCACGATTGCATCAACCTCGGGCATAAGCTCGAAGATTTCTTCCTTATATCTTTGGGAAAGACATCCTGTAACAACTATGCCTTTCAGATGTCTGTTTTCACGAAGCCAATTTACGTCAAGGATAGTATCAATTGCTTCCTGCTTTGCACTTTCGATAAAGGCACAGGTATTGACAACCACAACGTCTGCGTGGATGTCCTCCTCAACGATTTCTATATCGTGCTTTAAAAGAGTTGAGAGCATCACCTCTGAGTCCATAAGGTTTTTGGGACAGCCGAGGGACACAAATGCACATTTAATACTCATTTCTTCTCACTTTCACATTTCAGGGATTACATATTTTTCCCTTTTACAAAGGTTTTCATAATATAATACCACATTTTAATATCAATTTCAAGTATTAAATCAACATAAATTATCATTTTTACAGTAACTTTTTGTATCAAAGTCGGTATATACCTTTCGGAAAACCCAAAACAAGAAAAGAAAGGTATCTGACATGAAGCTTTTAAACAGAGACTCTTCAAAAGAAAACAGAGCAACAAAAAGCGTATACATACTGTTGACACGTTTTGGCGACAACACATCAAAGTTTATAAGTCTTGTAACCCGCTGTTACTACACCCATGCATCCATCGGTCTTGAAGAAGACATGAGCAGATTCTACAGCTTTGTGTACAAAGGCTTTATTGTTGAAGAAATCCCCCGTTACTTAAAGCCGGAAAAGCCCCCCATGCCCTGCGAACTTTACAAAATTGACGTTTGCGAAAAGGTATACAAACGAATTAAAAAAATGCTCCATTCATTTGAAGAGGCAAAAAAGAAATTCAGATACACACGTCTCGGCGTTGCTTCCTGTATTTTCGGAATTCCTTACAAGGAGCATTTATCTTACTTCTGCTCACATTTCGTAGCAGACGTTTTAAAGAAATCCGGTGCAGCAGGCATAAAGAAAAAAAGTTGTCTGTATCTTCCGAAGGACTTAAGAAAGCTAGACAAATTGAAGCTTACCTTCAGGGGAAATCTTCTCACCTTCGCAAGACATTTCGGCATCATCCCTGCTTACGCATAATCTATAACACCAAAAGACACCTTTTCAGGTGTCTTTTTTCAATATTTTTTCCCAGTTGTAAAAATTGTTGAATGTTTTAAAATTATCCTTGAAATAACAGCTTTAGTATGATATAATGCATTATGTATACAGAAATTAAAGGATGTGTCAAAATGAACAAAAGGAAACTGACAGTTATTTTCAGTATCATTGTCGGGGTGCTTCTTGCTGTTTTTGCAGTATTCACGGCATCGGCTTATACCGACAGCGACCCGCTGATTACTCTCAGCTATCTTCAGGAAATTTTTGCCCCCTCCCTTAAACAGGAAATTCTCGCAGAAGCCGTGACGGTTCCGGCAGGTTCTGATGTTACACAGGCACCTTCGAGCGTTGACGAGGCTGTACCGCAGGGTGCGAACAGCTACACACTTCTGGAACTCAGTCTCGGACAGACAGTTATGGCAGATTCCATCTGCGAATTCATTGTCCGTCCAGGAAGCAGAGTTGCCGTTATTTCCCCATTCCCTTCTCAGGGTGTTGCGGACATCACAAACGGCATAGAGGTTCTCGGCGGCGAGAATGTCTCTATAAACGCCTACTGCCTTATCCCGAGAGGTGCTGACGGCAGAGGTCTTACGGTACTCAGCGAAAAAGCATATATTATGATTCGAGGTGACTATACAATTGGCTAACAAAATGAAGAAAAGCGAAATCAAAAAGAACGCTGTAAGAATCATGGCTATTATCCTTGCGGCTCTTTTCGTAATAACAGGTCTTGCAGTGGCATTCCCCATTTTCATGTAAGGCATAATTTCAGAAAAAAGGTGCATGGTCTTACTTTCACAAAAGATTATGCACTATTATTTTAGGTGATGAAATGAAATTAAAAAGCATACTTATGATTTTTTCCGTTTGTCTGCTTCTTTCACTTTCCTCATTTGCCGATGAAAGCCCCACAATCAAGGTCGGTCTCAACTACGGAGACTCAGCCATTGACGGCGAGGTTACTCTTTCTTTCGAAAACGGGTTTCAGGCAGGACTTGTTGCCGACGACGGTACATTCATGCCGATGGGATTTTTTGAAACTACCGGTGCTGTTGTAAAGGCAAGTTCGGACACAATCATGGTCTATGAAGGCTCGGAGCTTCTTTATGAGGGGTACGGCGGAATGTCTGTCGGCATATGTCCACTTGCAAGTGAGCTTGACGGAGAGGACCACATTCCCTTTACAAAAATCGGAAGCATCAAATACCCTGAGGTTCTTCAGTTTTCGGCAAACAGCGGTAAAATCACAATTATCAACATTATAGATGCAGAGCTTTATTTCAAAGGCGTTCTGCCAAGCGAGGTATACCCTTCATGGCACGAAGAAGCACTTAAGGCTGCTGCAATTGCCACAAGAACATACACATACCAAAGCAGAAAAGGAAAGCATTCAAAGCTAGGCTTTGATTTGTGCGACACCACCTGCTGTCAGGTATACAGCGGTATTACAAAGTGTCAGCCCAGCACCAACAAGGCTGTCGAGGATACAAGAAATCTTGTTCTTACCTACAACGGCTCTCTTATAACGGCTGTTTATCATGCCATAAGCGGAGGCATTACAGAAAGTGCAGCAGGTGCGTGGGGCGGCAATCCCGAAAGTTATCCCTATCTCACCGTAACCGAAACCCCCTTTGAAAGCTACGGTGAAATTGCACGAGGACATTGGACAAAGGTACTTCACGACGAGGATTTCGATTCACTTATTGCATCATCCTCACACAGCGGAAAAATATCCGCTCCAATTACAGACATATATGTCAGCGATTCGACTCCAGGTTATCTCAACAACATGACTATAACTGACAGTGCAGGAAGAAGCATCTTACTCAGAACATCGAGCAACGTGCGTTCATTTTTCTCTACCCTCAGTGCTAATTTTACAATCGGGAAAGTTTACACAGCTGAGGCTTATGCTTCTGATTCCGCGAAGGTTATAACAGCCGGCGGAGTTACTGATTTCACTGCAGGTAACTATGCCGCAATTCTTTCGGCACAGGGAAAAGAAACGGTTGGCGGCATCAAGCGAGGTTATTTCCTTGACGGCAAAGGACACGGCCACGGTGTCGGTCTCAGTCAGTACGGAGCACAGTATGCAGCAAAGGCCGGATACACTTATCCCGAAATTCTGGCAATCTACTTCCCCGGCACGGTCATTGAAGATTACACATTGATGACAAACAACTAAAACAAAAAGGAATTATTTATGAGAATTAACATTGTTTCAGGCGACGCCATGGCTGAATACGGCGAACAGCTTGGTTTCAAAAACTACACTATTTTTGCAGAATCAATGATTGACGGAGTTATAAAGGACACCGTCCCATTCAGCCAAAGCTTTATAAGCGAGAGAGCAAAGGTACACGGAATACATCCCGACAAGTACAGAAAAAAGTGTGCACAGTCCCTTTTAAAGATGCGTGCGGGAGACGAGGTGCATGTATACTTCGGCGAAGACCTTTTCTGTCAGCTCAATCTTATCACTCTTCTTGCTTTTCTCGAAAAACAAGGCATTGACAAGGTGACATATCACGTTGTCTTTGAGGATGAAATGAAGGAAACTGCATTGATTGAAAATGTCGAGACAGCAGGCTTCTCGGAAATCTACAAGGCGGTACTTATAAACCATGAATCGGCATCCGTTCCCCTTGAGATTATGGAAAAAGGCATTATGCTTTATCAGGATTATCTCGACGAAGGCGGAAAGCTTGCTTCGTTTATCCGTTCAAATGAGACAGACTCTGTTCTTCAGCTTACTGTCAAAATTATTAAGCAGCTTCCCGAATACGGTCTCGGTACTGAGCAGTGTGCTTATGTTATAAACAAGTACAGGCCAGAAAGAAAGATGCCTGAGGAAAAGAAATAAACAAAAACGCCCCTGTGTAATGATGATTTACACAGGGGTTATATTTTGATGTTAAAATCCCGACCGCCGTTGTTTGGTGGTCGGGATTGGTTTGTTATGCGACTACGGAGGTTTGTTTTAAATAAACATACCCCGTGAGTTTGCCGTCGGGCTGCCCCGACAAATCCCGACCGCCGTTGTTTGGTGGTCGGGATTGGTTTGTTATGCGACTACGAGGGTTTGTTTTAAAATAAACATACCCCGTGAGTTGTCAGCGGCGACTCGCCGCCTATTTTGCATAGTCTACCTTGCGGTTTTCTCTTATAAGCATTACCTTAATCTGTCCGGGATATTCGAGCTCGTTTTCAATCTTCTTTGCAATATCGCGTGCAAGAAGTGTCATTTCGTCATCCTTAACAGCGTCGGGCTTAACCATTACGCGGATTTCTCTACCTGCCTGAATTGCAAAGGTCTTTTCAACGCCCTCAAAGTTATTTGCGATTTCTTCAAGCTTCTGAAGACGCTTAATATAGTTTTCAAGATTTTCACGTCTTGCACCGGGACGAGCTGCAGATACAGCATCGGCTGCCTGAACGAGCATTGCGATGATTGTATTTGCTTCAACATCACCGTGGTGAGCTTCGATTGCGTGAATAATTTCCTTATTTTCGTGGTACTTCTTGGCAAGGTCAACACCAATCTGGATATGGGAGCCTTCCACGTCGTGGTCAACTGCCTTACCGATATCGTGAAGAAGACCTGCACGCTTTGCCGTCATAACGTCAACGCCAAGCTCGCCTGCCATCATACCTGCGATATGGGAAACCTCAATAGAGTGAATAAGTACGTTCTGACCATAGCTTGTACGGTATCTGAGTCTGCCGAGAATCTTGATAAGCTCGGGATTCAAACCGTGTACACCTGTTTCAAAGGTAGCCTGTTCACCCGACTGCTTGATAAGAACATCAATTTCTTTTCTGCTCTTTTCAACCATTTCTTCGATTCTTGCAGGATGAATACGTCCGTCGGAAATAAGCTTTTCAAGGGACATTCTTGCAACTTCTCGTCTTACGGGGTCAAAGCTTGAAACTGTAATTGCTTCGGGTGTATCGTCGATAATGAGGTCAACACCTGTGAGTGTTTCGATAGTTCTGATATTTCTACCCTCTCTACCGATAATTCTACCCTTCATTTCATCGTTGGGAAGAGCTACGGCGGATACGGTAGCTTCGCTTACATAGTCGGAAGCACATCTCTGAATCGCAAGGGAGATAATATTTCTCGCCTTGTTGTCAGCCTCTTCCTTACATTCAGCTTCGATTTCGGCAATCTTCATAGCTACTTCATGTCTTACTTCTGACTCAATCTTGGACAGCAAATATTCCTTTGCCTGTTCGGATGTAAAGCCTGAAATCTGTTCCAGCTTCTTGATTTCCTGATCGATGATGTCAGTAAGCTCTGCTTCTCTCTTTTCAAGGTTCTTGTTCTTCTCGATTAAAGCTTCTTCCTTCTTTTCGTAGGACTCAATCTTCTTGTCGAGAGATTCTTCCTTCTGCTGTGCGTGTTTTTCAAGTCTCGCAACTTCATTTCTGCGTTCCTTGAGTTCTGCTTCAATTTCGTTTTTGTTCTTGAGAATTTCTTCCTTGGCTTCGATTAAAGCCTCTTTCTTTTTGGTTTCTGCAGTCTTCTTTGCATCTTCAACTATTCTCTTAGCTTCCTTCTCGGCAGAACCGATTTTACCTTCAGCAACAGCCTTTCTGACAAGGACACCTATAAGAACACCTACAACAAGACCTGCAACCACACCAATTACTATTGATATAGGATCCAAAATAAAAGCACCTCCTTCGTTAAAATTCAACAAAACAGGTGCAATACAATATTAAAACATATAAATCCGTCCATAGCTATAGCTATGGCTTTGGTATTAAATTATACAAAAACCGGAGTAAATCCGCAAAAATTTATTTAAGCCATATCGGCGGCTGATGTATATAAATGAAATATATGTCAATATCGTAAAGCACACAAAAAACATTAAACTGTTATCTTGTATCCCTACAATGAAGATATTATACAATAAATTTGACAAATTGTCAATACAATTTTGCTTTTTTTGCACAAAAAACAGGCATGATTACCAACAATCAAGCCTGTTTCTTTACTAATCAAGAATATAAACCTGCATCTGACGTCTGCCGAACTGAATACATTCGTCGTAGCTCATGTAAGCAAGGTCAACAATATTCCCTTTAATCTTTCCGCCTGTGTCCTCAGCAACGCCGAGACCATACTCGATTTTATCACTTGTGATAAACATTCGTGTATGAAGGGGAATAACCTTAGGGTCAACTGCTACAATACCCTTTCTGAGAGTTTCGCCGGTGGCAGTAGTCATTGTTGTATAAGGAGGAAGGTAGGTATATGCCGTCGCCTCCATCTGTTTTCTGTAATTATAGCTGTAAACGGTTCCGTCTTTTGCAGCAACGGTTCCGCCCACACCGACATTCACAACTTCATTTACCGGGTCTGAAACGTGAAATTCCGTATAAAGTGCCTCGTCCATCTTTACACCGTCAACATATTTTACAAGATATGTTCTGCTGACTTTTCCGTATACACCTGCACTTGCAACTTCTCTTGTGCCTCTGGGAATTGTGTCCACCTGCACCTCTGTTGTGCCGTAGGGTATATCTTCGAGTCTTGTTTCTGTTTCAAATTCAACTTTTTCTTCTTTTTGTTCTTCTGCCGATACATTTTCCAAGGACATTCCTTCATATTCTGCGGAATCCTCTGCAACGGCGAGTACTGTTGTAGGTGTCAATGTGCCGATAACTACAAATGCACAAAAAAGACACGCGGTTACGAGTGCGATGGTTTTTAGTTTATTCATAAAATAAGCCGTTCTCCTTTCGCGGTTTGTTTTTAGATTCAACTTGGTCGCAACTTCGGTGACGTATCTTAGCATAAAGATTTTTTCATGTCAAGCATTTTAACAAATTGTTCACGACTTTTTGGTGTTTTATCAACGTTTTCAAAATCGTTTTGTTGTTATTTCGTTGATTCAATTATAAAAAAACACACCGTCATTTACTGTTCGGTGTGTTTTGATGTTTCCTTTGTCTTTAACAATTACTTAACAATTCCGCTGTCTCCGATAATCTTTACGATTTTTTCAATTTCCTGCGGTTCTTTTACGAGGGCAAAACGCACATACCCTTCCCCGTTTTTGCCGAATGCGGCACCGGGTGTACAGATAACACCGGTCTTTTCCATCAGAAGATTGCAGAATTCAAAGCTGTCAGCATAACCTTCGGGAAGAGGACACCACACAAACATTGTGCCCTTGGCATCGGGTACATTCCAGCCGATGGAGCGAAGACCTGAGCAGAGTGCATCACGGCGTTTCTGATACTCGGCTTTCTGTTCTTCGACAACGCTTCTGTCTAAGTTCATTGCGGCAATTGCACCGTACTGAACAGGCTTGAACACGCCGAAATCATACTGGGAACGAAGGAGCTTGAAGGCTTCAATTACTTCCTTATTACCCACGGCAAAGGAAATACGCGAGCCTGTGATATTGAACGACTTTGAAAGTGAATAAAACTCAATGCCAACTTCCTTTGCCCCGTCAATTGACAGGAAGGAAAAGCTTTCGTTGCCGTCATAGATAATATCTGAATATGCGTTATCGTTGATGATGATAAAACCATACTTCTTTGCAAGAGCAATTGCTTCTATGTACATTTCGCGTGTGGCAACGGCACCGACAGGATTTGAGGGATATGAAAGAATTATAAATTTTGTCTTCTTATATATATCTTCGGGGATTGCTTTAAAATCGGGCAGGTAATTATTCTTTTCGAGAAGAGGATAATAATATATGTCAGCTTCGCCAAAGTAGGCACCGACCTCAAAAATAGGATAACCGGGGTCGGGCAAAAGAACGACATCGCCCTTATTACACAGTGCAAGGCCGATATGACCTATACCCTCCTGCGAGCCGTGAACCGCTGTAAAGTCACAGTCGGAAATATCAACGCCGAAGCGGCGCATATAGTATGAAGTAAATTCCTTGCAGAGTTCCGGAATTTCTGTGAGGGCATATTTATAATTTTCAGGGTCAAGGCAAGCATCCGAGAAAGCTTTCATAACGCTTTCATGGGGCTTGAAATCAGGGGTTCCGATAGAAAGATTATATATTGTTCTGCCGCTGTTTATAAGCGTCTGCTTCTTTTCATCGAGGGCGGCAAAAATACCTGTACCGTAATGGGAAAGTCGTGTGGATATCGGTGATTTCATTTTCTTTTCCTTCTATAACTTATATATATTTTAAACTATCGATTATTATACAACTTCAGGCAGGCAAAGTCAACCGATTTTTTGCATTTTCACATATTGCAATTACTTTTGATTTAATGTATAATATTTTCATAGCTTTACATTATACTATATACAAGTAGGAGGTTTTATCATGGCTGAAATTAACAAGAACTCACTTTTCAAAATATCTTACGGACTTTTTGTACTCTCTTCCGAGAACTCTGCCTGCATCATCAACACTGCAATGCAGATTACCGACACGCCCCTTACAATCTCTGTTGCCGTAAACAAAAACAACGCAACACACGATGCTGTAAAGAAGTGCAAAAAGTTAAACATTTCCGTTCTTTCCGAAAAGGCAACATTTGACCTGTTCAAGCACTTCGGCTTCCAGTCCAGCCGTGATGTTGACAAGTTCGCGGAGTTTGACGGCAAGGCTGTATCCGAAAACGAGCTTTACTACATTACAAAGGGCACAAATGCTTTCTACAGTGCAAATGTAATCAACGAAATCGACTGCGGCACTCACACCCTCTTTATCGCTGAAATCACGGAAGCGCTTGAGCTTGAAAGCACACCTTCCGCAACCTACGACTACTATCACAAGAACATCAAGCCAAAACCCGACCAGAAGGCACAGGGCAAGTGGGTCTGCAAGATTTGCGGATATGTTTACGAGGGTGACGAATTACCTGCTGACTTTATCTGCCCCTGGTGTCAGCATCCGGCATCAGACTTTGAAAAAGCATAAGCTTTTTCAAAGAGTGCGGAATTCGGAATTCGGAATGCGGAATGAAAAAAGCCGTTCTCAGACAAAGCAACAATTATGAAACCGCACCTGTCGGCTTTTGACGGGTGCGGTAATTTTATTTAATTATCAAATAGTCCCGAAATATCAATCAAAACTTCCTGATTTTTATTTTCGGTTTCTTGTGCGTTTGGTGTGATATACACTATATCCCCTTCTCTGCAACCGTCAAAGAGTTCAGCAGGAACATTTATCATTTTGCCGTTTTCGAGTTCTACTGTTGCTATACCGTCTTCAATTCTGTCAATTACAACTTTCATTTTTCTACCCTCTCAAATGTAAATATATATGTATATCTTGCTATTGGCATTTCTATTGTAATACCATTACCGTCATATTCTTTTCCGCAAAGCTTGTATTTACCGTCAAGAATTGGATAAACCGTCATCTCTGTCTGTGTCATGGGATGACCCGTATACACAACAACCTTAACTGTATTTTCTGTTTCATACTGGATTGCACGCGCTTTATTTGTATCGGTAATGACTCTTGCGGATGCGTTTCTCCAAAAAGGCTCATCCTCTTTGAACTTTGCGATAACTTGTTTCAGTTTTTCACGAAGCTCAGGGGTTATAGCCATAAGGTCGGTTGTAATACCTATGGGTGAGCCTGCAAAGAAGCCGTCGAGGTATCCTTCATTGAAATTTACAATATTTGCCCAGGTTGCATCATTTGTTGAAAAGTTGCGTGTTACGGGATTGGGATTACCGTATTCGGGAAATCCTCCTGCTGACAGGAATGCTCCCCACTTTTCCATAAATGCGGGGGTAACATGCTTTATTGAATCCTTGAAGATTCTTACTGTTTCGTAAACACTCTGATTATCAGAAAGCCACACCGAATCGTAGAGCCTCATATTATTTATATTGGTAACAAATCCACCCGAAGCACAGCCTTCTATATAGATATCGGGATATTTTGCCCTGATATCGGAAATATACTTTTCAAGTCCTGCGTGGTAATCGAAAAACGCTCTATGGGTTTTATCGTAGGTTATTGAATCATTGAAGTCGAATTTGAAGTAGTCAATATTATACTTTTCAACAAGCTCTATTGTTTTATCGGTGATATACTCTCTCGCATCATCCCTTGAAAAGTCGAGAAAACAGGAATAACCGTTATTATCAAAAAAGTATTCGGGGTGTGTTTTTACGATTTCGGAATTTGCCACTGCCCTCTCGGGTTCAAGCCACAGACCGGATTTCATGCCATGCTCATGCACCCTATCGGAAATCTCACGCATCTTGCCAAAATATGCACCTGTAGTATTTTCTTCCCAGTCACCAACGCAATCCGACCACCGCTCGCCCTTACCGAACCAGCCTGCATCAAGGGTGAAATAATCACAGCCGATTTCGGCAGCTGGCAGAATTTGAGATGCAATTTTATCAAAGTTTATCTGATCGAAAAAAGCAAGCCAGGTATTATAGATTACGGGAAGCTTCTTTCGGGGGTGAACTTTATTCAGGTACTTATGGAGTTTATGGGAATCGAGATTATCTTTATCTTCAAATTCATAGAAAACCGCCGTCGGGAATGTGAAGTTTTCGCCCTTTTTTACGCACAAATCAAGTGCTTCATCAAAAGGCGAAATTTCAACGACCGTGAATATAAACTGATTATTGGGGCTTTGCTTTCTGACGGACATTTTCCATGCACAGTTTGTATAGAGATGGAAAACAACTCCCCTTTTTGTCTGCTTATTGTAAAGTGCAAGCATGGGGGTATGGGAATCGTTGGTTCTCGGGGATTTTGAAGATGCTTCAACAGATGTATTGAGTTCGCACCAGGTTCCCTTTGATTCATTACACCAGTTATTATACTCGGTATAGACTTCGTATTCGTCACCGGGAAAAGTGAAGCGGTATTTATAGGAATTTACATGGATATCCTCATTACTTATATTGGTGAGGATATCTTTTCTTGTATATACTTGGTCAAAGGATTGGTATTTTCCTTCTACCGTGAATTTTTCACGCACACAAGCAAAGCCATTGTCGGAAAAGACAGTGGTTATCTTATTTCCGTCGTGGATTTCAGCAGAGGAATGTATGCTGAAGGCATCGGAAATGCTGTTGATTCCTCTTGTATCATGGAGTTTTTTGAAGTTCATAAGTTTGGTCCTTTCTTTTTACAACCCTTTAGTGTTTGATTTGCAAACCCACCTTTCTTAATTTAAGGGAGGCTTAGGAAAAAATGTTACATGAAGGATATGTTTTTAGATCCCAATCAAAATTTCAGTGTTGTTGATTTCAGCCAGCTTAATTTTCTTTGACAAATTGGAAGTTGTAGTTTTAAAGTTCTCAAGTGGTTCTTCTAATTCCAAATTATAGCATACATACCATTCATCGTTGTCTTTAACAATATCGATTTCTATATCCAATTCTGATATATGCCACCAATTTGTATTATAATAAATAATTGATAAATCAACATTTCCACCATCTTTAAATTGTTTATCATTAGTTAATTGATAAAGAGTATCTCCGCTTAACACAAATCCAATCTCATATCTACCGTACTCTCCACCTTTAATTTTAAAACTCTCAGTATCATTTTCAAGTCTGATTTTACCGCTGTTTCCATATTCGTAATATTCACCAACGGGATTTATTTCCTTACCATTAACAGAAATCTCATATTCTCCTGTAATCCTATCAAATGGATATAAACGGTAATAAATCCATTTAAAGTTAAAGGCACATATTATTAATAAGACAATAATAAAAATTAATAATATTAAAAATCTTTTTTTCATAGTCCTTTTTCCTTCCAACGACGTTACGGAATCCAAGCATAAAGACTGTATAATCCGGATATAACTAAAAATATATAAACAAATTGGAATTTGTAGATCAGTTATCTTCATGCTCTGTAAGTATTTTATTGAGCTCACGCACAAAATCATGGTAACCTTTTGGGAAGTTTTCAGAGCCATCGGCGTGTATTTCCTGTCCGTCATTTACGGTAGCCCTGAAGTCAAACATTATCCCGTCCTTCACATTTTTCGGGTGCTTGCCGTGAAATCCGTCCCAGCAGATTACACCGCAGGTATTCATAAGTTCAATAAAATCTGCAATGTCACAAACAGCACTTGCCTCAAGCTCAAGCGTATCTGCTCCATTTGAATATACTTTTCTGAAACGTCTGAGTTCTGTTTTACCGTCTTCGTTTGTGATTTCATACACATTACAGAATCTCATTCCTTGTAAAGTAAGTGTCATCGTTTCAATGGAGGTAATCGTTTTTCTGCAATCATTTGCACAACCGCACAGTCCGATTAATATCGAAGACACCATAGTGATTATTAAAGTTATAAACCTCTTCATTAAAGCACTCCTTTAATTAAAGTTTATCTATCTAAGCAAATTCTTATTTATCCGTTCGACATTATTCGACATATCCATATTGCGAGGCATAAGGTTTAGATGCAAACCTTTTTTGGTGTTAAGTTTATATAATGTTAGAAACAAAAAAGATTATTCCAGTATATTGCTGGTTATAAAGTCTACCCCGCAAGAAACTAATTTTTCTGCATCTTCTTTATCATCACAAGTCCAGCAGTTAACTTTGATTCCTTTTGAATGTAAATATTCAATATTTTCTGCAGTTAATTGTTTATGATATATGTCAAGGTTAAGATTGTTCGCGCATAATTTTTCTATCAATTCATTTGTGATTTCCTTTGATGTAAGGAACTGAACATCGTTTTCAGGGAGAAGTTTTCTTACATTAACACAGTTTTCAAAATCGAATGAAATAAAAATTATCTTGTCTATGTATTCCAATTCTTTGATTTCTTCTATCAACTTTTCTATATAACGCTCTTCAAAATGGTTTTTTATTTCGAGCACACAAGTTTTTTCATATTTTTTGCAAATCTTGATATATTCACTCAAAAGAGGTATTCTTATATCTTTTCTGTCTGTTGTACCATCTAAATCAGGAAGCACAATTTTTTCAATTTCTGAATAGTCACATTCTTCTACATTTATATTGTATTCCCCTGAAGAAACCCTTTCCGTTGTTTCATCATGAATGATTACAAATTTACCATCTTTGGTGACATGCACATCGGTTTCTATACCAAAATAACTCCTGTTCCCTGCCGCAACAAATGCAGGACAAGTATTCTCTCTTTCAATACCGCTTACCCCTCTATGTGCTATCATCTTTGCCACTTTTGCATTAATTTTTATAGTATTCACAAAACACACTCCTTTTTAATAATTTAGATGCCATTAGTTTTTAATGATAGTTCGCATCAAGTTATTGCAAACAATCAATTTACATCTGTTGCCTTCAGATAATCTTCAACAAGGGCGTCCTGTATTTTTCTTAAAAGCTCGGGTGCTTTTCCGCCAACGGGTATATCATCAACATGTGTTGCTACTATACAGAAGTTTGAACTTGAAGAAAGCATTACCTCATCGGCATTCATTAAAAATTCAAGTGAATATGCTTCTTCCTTAACGGGAATGCTCAATTTGTTACATACTTTAATCAAATTTTTTCTGGCAATTCCCGGCAAAACCAAATTGTCAAGGGGTGCCGTATACAAAACTCCATCCTTAATGCAATGCACATTGGTATGCGCACCCTCTGTTACTCTGTTCTTTATGCCGTCAGCTTCTTTTCTGTACATGACACATTCCTCTGCCCCTGCTCTCTTTGCAGCTTCCGAAGCAAGAACATTAGGCAAAAGACAAAGTGTTTTTATATTGCACATATAAAAACGTATATCCTCATAGGATATGAGTTTATCTCTGCGATATATGTCTGCAAGCTTTCTCGGTGTAACCGTTACCCAAAGATTTGCTTTTGTGTTTTCAGGAAAAATGTGATTACGAGGAATATTCGCACCTCTTGTAATCTGCCAATACAAAAATGTTTCACCGTTAGTCTCGCTTGTATCAACCTTTGAAACAAGGTCTATCAGCAATTCCTTCAACTCGTCTTTAGTGTACGGGATTTCTATTTCAACCATAGCAGCCGAATTGAAAAAGCGGTCAATATGGTCGTCAAGGCAATAAATTACGCCGTTTCTTGTTGCTGTTGCATCATAAACTCCGTCACCAAACCAACAAACTCTGTCGCTCATCGGAACGGTTATGTTATCTATCAAATCATATGTTCCGTTATAATATCCTAAGTTTTTCAATTTTTCCATTTTTAATTTCACTCCTGTTTCGTAAATGTTTGATGTTCTTTATATAAAGACTGTATAATCTAGATGCCAACCTTTTTGTCGGCAGGCTAAAGTTAGAACCAAAATGCCATTTTATTTATTCTCGTATGTTTTTATAAGCCTAAATACCTGATAAGCAGTATCTTTTAAATTCTTATAAGCATTATTAATATTCATAGCTTCTTCTAATGTACATGGTTTTCTTACAATCGGAAAAAACGCATCAATACCGTAATCATTACAATTAATAGCCTCTTCTGTTACACACCCTGAAAAAGCTATAACTGGTTTATTATATTTTTTTGCAAGTTTTGCAACTCCAACAGGAGCCTTGCCCATATACGATTGCCCGTCAAGTCGACCTTCACCTGTAACCACTAAATCCGCATCTTTTATATGACTTTCAAGGTCTGTTTCTTTCATTACAAGTTCAATTCCTGACATAAGCGATGCATTAAGATATGATAAAAAAGCAAAGCCCATTCCCCCCGCAGCACCTGTTCCGGGTATATTCGCATCAGAAGTTTGAATAACTTCCTTTGTCAGTTGAGCATAATTTCCAAGCCACAAATCCATATCTTTAATCATTTCAGGTGTTGCACCTTTTTGCGGTCCATAAATTGCACTGCAACCATTATCTCCACACAAAACATTTTTTACATCACAAGCAACACAAAAAGAACATTCTTTTAATTTCTTGACTGCGTTTTCTGTTTTAATTATAGCAATATCTTTAAGTCCTTTGGCACCAAGCAAAACTTGTTTTCCATTTTTATCTAAAAACTCAAACCCAAGAGCTTGAAGCATCCCAACTCCACCGTCATTAGTTGCGCTGCCGCCTATCCCTATAACAAACTTTCGACATCCTTTTGATATCGCATCCAAAATCATTTCGCCAACACCAAAAGTTGTCGTATTCATTGGATTACGTTCACTTTCTTCTATCAAAGTGATACCAGCCGCTGCTGACATTTCGATAATTGCAGTTTTTGTATGAGGTATAAAACCATATTTAGTCTCAATCTTCTCACCAAGAGGATTGGTAACAACAGTTCTGACAAGATCTCCATTGGTTGCAGATACGATCGCTTCAACCGTACCTTCTCCCCCATCTGCAATCGGCGATATGGTAACTTCTGCATTTTCATACACTTCTTTCGCAGCTTCCTCTATTACCTTTCCTGCTTCAAATGTCGAAAGACTTCCTTTGAAAGAATCTATCGCAACTACAATTTTTTTCATTATTTCTCTCCTCGCTTTTTCGACAAATTTCGACAATCTTTATAAACTCACATCAAGTCACATCTAAAAGCTAAAACTTAATCATACTCCAGCCGCCTGCCGGAACGGTGAGTTTATAAGTACCGTCATTAAGAGAAAGAGTCCCCTTACCGTCGCAGAGTTCGGGATGTCTTTCGC
Organism: Clostridia bacterium; assembly: GCA_017620655.1. Lineage (GTDB taxonomy): Bacteria > Bacillota > Clostridia > Oscillospirales > CAG-382 > UMGS1387. The sequence continues at coordinate 35,441 of JAGAUT010000095.1, forward strand.
CCTTGAACGATAGTGTTACTGTCTTATCTTCGGTATGGTCTATTATTTCGCCATTTGCAACACTTCTGTTGACACCGCTGTTATTGAAAACTGTAAGATAATATCCGCCGCCGATTCTTTCGTTCACCTGCCAAAGAAGTCCGCCGTCAACATAGCAAGGAAGCTCACGTCGAAGTATTGTTTCAACGTCGGACACGGGACAGATTTTTCCTGCCCACGCACTGTCACGAAGCTCATTTGTTGCTGTGATATCAACGAGGTACTTATAATTATTAAGAGCACCGTTTGTGGTGAAATTAAGAAGGTCTACGGCATCGGGAACATTTGAGTTATCGAGTGCTTTCCAGTTTTCGCCCTTCATTTCGGTGACATTTGCAAAGATTGCTTTAAGGTCAGATTTAATCTGTACCATTTTTTCTTCCTTTTCACCGCCGACAGCCATTTCGCCAAAGCCGTTTATACTCTCAAGTCTATCGAGAATCTTATGACTGCTGTTAAGCACTGCTGCGATGGGTGTGATTTTATTACCCACATCTGTGTACTTCTTTCTGAAGTCTGCAAACCACACATTGATTTTACCGTAGGGTGAAAGCTCAAATTCGTCCCAGTCATTGAAGATATTGGCAACGCTCCATTCCTCATTCATAAAGTCAACATTATTCATAAAGGAATACACATAAAGTCTTTCCTGAAGCGAGCGTGACGAGCCGCCGTTTGCTCCTGCAGATTTAAAGGGAAAATCCTCTTCCGTCTCGGTATCCCACTCATTTTTGCCGTATTTCTGATAATTACAGGTGGTAAAAGGATTTCCGCCCCATGTTTCGTAGTATGTACCAAAGCTGCAACCGTGTGCCTTTGCCATGCCTCTGCCGTAGGCAACCTGAAGTCGTGTATGTGGTGTCTGAGCACCGATTTCCGCCATAAAGCGTTTTGCGCCGTAGTCTATTTCGAGGCTGAATGCGATAGTTGCACTGTCAACGGGCAGGATTCTGTAATGCTCGGACATTCTTTTCGCGAAAAGTCTATCAAGGACATTAAAGATTTCATAGCAGTTTTTTGGTCTGCCGAAGTATTCCATTTCATGCTCATCCATACTTTCAAGGAAGAGATGCGGCATTTTATACTTTTCGTTGACTATTCTTGCTATATTCTCAGCCTTCCAGTCATTATCCTGCAAGTCGCCGATTTTACCAAGGTCGCTGATATAGTTGGAACACCACTCGTGCATCTGCTTACCGTAATAGTTTTCATCCCCCACAAGGTTGATATACTCATTCAGAAGTGCCATATCATAGGGATAGTGGTCGATAAAGGTACCGCCCTGAAGTCTGTCGATATAAAAGGGGCATTTATGTTCGAGCATAAATTTATGAAGATGACCGCCAAGTTTTGCGACATTATTGAACTGTTTATACTCTTTAATTGTTATATCCTGAGGAATACGAACACCGTCATATTCCGTCATCATTCCTGATTTTACAAGGGCATCCCACACATCAGGGTGGTAGCCGTGGAAAAACTTAAGCATCTTTGTTCTTCTCCCTTTTGATTGAAATATAGCTTACACCGAACATTCTTATAAGTATAAGTGCAAAGCCGATATAGTGGAAATAATAAATACTTTCATTATTGAACACAACACCCACAATCACCGTTACAAATGTGGATACTCCGCTGAAGGCTGACATGGTTGAGGTCTGCATTTTCCCGAGGGCGAAGTTGTTCATGCTTGTTGCAATAATTGTTGAGATAACTGCAAGGAAAATAAATCCAATCATATTATCCACATTGAAATAGGGATTAAAGTATGAGGCAATATCCCCTGCCGCCAGATGTCTTACAACATTTACGGCATTGAAAACAACCATTCCGACAAAGCATGACGCATATGTAACTTCAAAGGCATTGAAATGTCCCGAGGATTTTCGTGAGAAAACCAAAAACAGCGAGCCTACTGCAACGGCAAGCACTATGAAAATTATACCCATAAGGCTGTCGCTGCCGCTTGAGGTGTCGGTATTTATTGCAATATAAACTACACCCAAAATACCGAGGGCAAGGAACAACTTTTGAAGAAGTGTTGTGCCTTCTTTCAGTATTACAGATTCCGAAATACAGCTTGCTATGGGCATAAGAGAAAGTATAACGCCTGCAGTTACGCCCGTTGTCATCGAGATGCCGAGAGTTTCAAAAAGCATATAAAGAACAGGCTCAAAAAGTGCTGTCAAAAGAAGCGTTTTTATGCTGTTTCTTCTGTCACTTATCAAAAAAAGCTCTTTTATTTTAACGCTTACTTTTATGATTTTTAATTGTTTGAGTATGAACAGCACTCCAAAGCTCATAAGAAATCTGAGTGCCAATATATCAAGCACATCTACAGAGTCTGAAAGAGAACCGGTAAAAAATACCGACAGTCCGTAGATTGCATTTTTCAAAAAAGCAAATATATATGCCAAAAACATATATCAAAACACCCTTTCTTATAGATTTTAACATACAAGAACAAAAAAGTAAATAGACAAAAACAAAAAGAAACAACCCGTTTTACCGAGTTGTTTCAACGCTATTTAAATCATTTGATTAACCCGTTTACCGTATCTACCAATGTACGCATTGGAATATTGACATCGTCTGTTACAAGGCTTAAAATTTTCTCTGCAAGAGCAAATCCGACCTTTGCCTGACTGCTCTTACTTCCCGCAATAAGTGCTCCGAGAAGGTCTAGTAAGCAGCCTTTCATTCTGTTCTGCACAGCTTCCGGAAGGTTACACCATTTTGTATCTAATATAAAGTTTTCAAGTTTATAGTCTGTCGTAAAAAGCATTTTTCTTATTTATAAAAGTTATTTGAACGTGTAACTGTTGCAGGCGGTGCAAAATCAAGCTTTTCGTCTACAATACCGAGAATGTCCTCGGGACTTATCCAGGGCTTATTCTGAATGGCACTTGTTTCTTCATGTGTAAGGTAGCCCTTACATGCAGTGAGTGCTCTTCTGTAATAGCCGTCCTTCACGCAGCATTTTGCTACACCGTCATTAAGAATACTCATAATCATGGGAAGCATTTCTGCAGCATATGCAACACTTGTGGAATTTGCAACGGCACCGGGAATATTGGATACGCAGTAGTGAACAACACCGTTGACAACATATCTGGGATTATCGTGATGTGTTTCATGGGAGGATTCAATTGCACCGGGGTCGTCGTTTGAAATATCAACGAGAACGGAGCCGGGTTCCATGAGCTTTAACATTTCCTTATCAATAAGGAAGTCTGTTCTTTCCTTGGGCCACTTTACGCAGTTAAGAACCATATCAGTATGAGGAAGCACGGATGCGATTGTTTCCTTATTACAGAACATTGTATTGATTGTGCTCTTATATTCCGAAAGAAGTCTTCCCAAAAGTCCGTAGTTTATATCCATTACGGTACAGTTTGCACCGAGGGCATGAAGAACCTCAAGTGCACCTCTGCCTACAACACCGCCGCCGAGGATGAGTACATTCATTCTGGGTGCGCCTGCAAATCCGCCGACAAACTTACCCTTACCGCCATTGATTGTAAGCATGGATTCAAGTCCGAAAAGTGCACCCTGCTTACCTGCCGCTTCGCAGTTGGGCGAGCCGTAGCGGTGAGCATCCTCGGCAGTAAATGCAATACATTTTTTCTCGAGAATTGCATCAACTTCTTCGGGGTGTCCTGCAGGATGAATACAGCCTAAGATAATCTGGTTTTCTCTTATCAAGGGGTATTCAAGGGGTGTAAATTCCTTTACCTTTGCAACCATATCGCAGCCGGCATACATTTCTTCCATTGTGTCAATGATTTTTGCGCCTGCCTCGATATACTTTTCATCGGGAAAGCCTGCTAGTTTTCCGCAGTCATGCTGTGCCCAGACCTCATGTCCCGATGCAACTATGCTTTTTACTTCCGCAGGAGTACAGATTACTCTGAATTCCCCTTCCTTGATATCCTTTAAAATACCGAATCTCATAACAGAATTACTCCTTCATTATAATTTTATGACAAATATTGACATTTATCAAATATTGTATATAATTATAGTGTCGATTATAAGCACATTCAAGCCAATTATCAACTATAATATGTCACATTTTTACCTCGGGGAGACGAAATGAAAGCTATTTTCAGAACAGACAGGGAAAAACAGGATTTTTTATTCTACAAAGAATACGAGAATGATTCTGCCGTATTTGGATTTCACTCACAGGTGGAGTTATACTTTATTGACGAGGGCGAAATGGACATTGCCATAAACAGCCACCACAAAAGGTTAAAAAGCGGTGAAATGTGCGTCGCCCTGAGCTTTGACGCCCACGGATATTCCACTCCCGACCATTCCCGTTCAAGTGTACTTATTATCCCGACACATATGTGCACAAACTTTATTGACAGCATGAGGGACAAACAAAGCATCTACCCTTTCATATGCAAAAAAGAAGTTGTACGGGAAATAAAAGACTACATAAAAAAACTGAACGACAGCAATAACAACGAAATAAAAATACAAGGCTACATATATGTAATTCTCGGGCTTATTGCCGAGCACATGGACTTTCAAACAAGTCACAATCCGGTGGATACCACATTATTATCAAAGCTTTTAATGTACATAGAAAACAACTACACGAAAAATATATCGTTAAAATCCGCTTCGATTGAGCTTGGATACAACCAAAGCTATCTGTCGCGGTATTTCAAGTCCTGCTTCAACATGGGCTTCAATCAATATCTTACCACAATCAGGCTGAAAAATGCACTTCTTCTCATGAATAAAAAAAAGCACAAGCTTGCTTACTGTGCCCTCGAAAGCGGATTCAATTCCCTGAGAACCTTTCACCGAGTTTTTTATAAGGAGTTCGGATGTACGCCGAAGGAGTATATGAAATCTTCCGACACCGGTGCTTATCAAAAACAAACAATCCAAAATTGAATACCGCAATAACAGCAAAAATCCCAACCGCATATTCTTCGCGGTTGGGATTTGTTTTAGATATCTGACTAAAATTATTGCATGTAGTACTTTGCTTTATACTGTTCGTACATTTCCTTGAATTCTGTTTCCTCACCGCTCTTGAGATTATTGAGGTACTCATGTGTTTCAAAGGAGTCGTGGCTCATTTCTATAAAGCATACTGCGATATTTGAGCAATGGTCGGCAATTCTTTCGTAGTTTGTGAGAAGGTCGGAAAGAATAAAGCCAAGTTCAATTGTACAGTCGCCCTGACGGAGTCGTGTGATATGGCCGTTCTTGATTTTTCTCTTTAGTCTGTCGATAACCTGTTCAAGAGGTTCAACACGTCTTGCAGCATCAAGGTCATCATTAACAAGGGATGCAATGGCAATATTAAGAACCTCTGCAACTGCGTTTGTGATGATCTTGATATCAGCCTTAGCTCTTTCGGAGAAGTCAATCTTCTTTTCGTGGATTTCCTGCGCAGCCTCTGCAATATTCAGGGCGTGGTCGGAAATTCTTTCGATATCGCCGATGCAGTGGAGAAGCTCGGTTACAACACGGCTTTCTCTTGCCGCAATCTGCTTTTCGGCTATCTGTACAAGGTAGGTGCTGATTTTATCTTCGTACTTATCAACCTTTGTTTCAAGCTTTCTTACCTTTTCAAAGACTTCATCATCGTAATTTTCAAAAAGCTGTGTTGAAAGTTCAAACGCTTTATTTGAAAGCTTTGCCATTTCGCAAACAAGCTCTTTCGACTTTTCAACGGCGAAGGAAGGCATCTCGAGGAATCTTTCATCGAGTACAGAGAATGTATCGGTTTCCTCGTCTTCCTTTTTAGCCTTAATGGTCTTGAGTGCAAGCTTTTCAATAAGTGCACAGAAAGGAAGAAGGATTATTGTTGAAACGATGTTAAATAGTGTGTGCACAACGGCTATATTGAATGCAGTAGCCCTTTCGGTAATAAAATCAAATCCGACAAAAGCATTAAGTGCATAGAATATACCTGCCACAGCAGCTACGCCTATCATCTTGATATATAGGCAGGAAAAAGCAACTCTCTTTGAGTCTGTATTACCGCTGATGGATGAAATAATAGGTGTAATTGTAGTACCGATATTCATACCGAGTACAACGGGAATTGCTGTGGAATAAGGAACAATACACGAAAGCGAAAGTGCCTGAAGTACACCGACGGAAGCCGAAGACGACTGAATAATCGCAGTGAATATTGTACCTACGAGAATACCCATTATGGGGTTATTCGAGAACATTGTGAGAAGGTTTGTGAATGCCGGATTATCCTTCAAGCCTTCAACAGATGCACCCATTGCCTCCATACCGAACATAAGAATAGCAAAGCCGATAAGGATTGAGCCCGCGTTCTTCTTTTTGTCGTTCTTTGCCATGGCAATCATAAGGAAACCTATAACGGCAAGAACAGGTGTGAAGGATTCGGGTTTAAGAAGTTTCATTATGAGGCTTCCTGTTCCGTCAATAGCTGCAGTACTAAGCAACCATGATGTCACTGTTGTACCGATATTTGCACCCATAATGATGCTGATAGTCTGCTTGAGTGTCATAATGCCCGAGTTTACAAAACCTACAAGCATTACGGTTGTTGCAGAAGAAGACTGAATTACGGCTGTGACTACAAATCCGAGAAGAAAGCCCTTGAATCTGTTGGATGTGAGCTTTGCGAGAATTGATTCAAGCTTACCGCCTGCAAGCTTCTTCAAGGAATCGCCCATAAGGTCCATACCGTAAAGGAACAGTACAAGACCGCCTATAAGGCTTAAAATGCTGAAAATGTCCATAAAACCCTCCTGTATTTTGCCCAACAATGAGCTTTTACCACAGTTACAAGTAGTATAACACAAAACATACAATGTTACAATAGTAAATGAAGAATTTTGTCATATTTCACAAACAAAAAATGCCCCGAGGCTTATCGGGGCAACAAAATCATTCTATTTTTGTGCTTTGTAATACTCATACGCCTCGCAAAGACAATCAACAGCATCAAGGTTTGTTTCTCTGCCTTTTTCATTTGTCATTGCCCACGAAGTCATCATGAAGCCTTTAAGTCTTTCGGGTGCGACAATCTTG
>JAGAUT010000011.1 GCA_017620655.1 Clostridia bacterium
CCGAAGTTCAAGAAAATGATGAGTGATTCGCAGAAAATCAAGTTTGCCGCTATCGTGGTGTATCGTCTTGACCGTATTAGCCGTAATATCGGTGATTTCGCAAAGCTGATAGAGGATTTGGCAGACCGCGAAATTGGATTTATTTCTATCCGCGAACAGTTTGATACTTCATCCCCGATGGGACGCGCCATGATGTATATTGCCTCCGTGTTCTCGCAGTTGGAGCGCGAAACCATTGCAGAGCGTATCAGAGATAATATGCACGAACTATCTAAAACAGGACGTTGGCTCGGCGGCACTACTCCCACGGGCTACGAATCGGAGAGTATTTCCAACGTAACTGTGGACGGCAAAACCCGTAAGGCTTGCAAGCTGAAAATCATTCCCGAAGAAATCAATTTGGTCAAGCTGATTTTCGATAAATTCATTGAAACAGGCTCACTCACGAAAACAGATCAATTTCTCATGCAGGGACGCTATAAGACAAAGCGCGGTAAGACCTTTACCCGTTTTGCCATCAAGGGTATTCTTTCTAATCCCGTGTATATGATTGCAGACGAGGACGCTTATAATTACCTTGTTGAAAACGATGTTGACCTTTTCTCCGATAAAGAAGCGTTTGACGGCAAACACGGCATTATGGCATATAACCGCACGTTACAGCGTCCTGGCAAGGCAACACAGGAAAAGCCGATGAATGAATGGATTGTATCTGTCGGTAAGCACAAGGGCGTTATCCCCGGTGCTATGTGGGTGCAAGTACAAAATCTTTTGGAATTGAACAAATCCAAGAGCTATCGCAAGCCGCGCAGTAATGTTGCGCTTCTGTCGGGAATCCTCTATTGCGGAAAATGCGGAGATTATATGCGCCCAAAACTGTCTGACCGTCTGACCGCAACGGGTGAGCCGATTTACACCTATCTCTGCACCACAAAAGAGCGCAGCAGAGGTCATGTGTGCGATATGAAGAACGCCAACGGCAATATGCTTGACGCAAAGGTTATTGCCGCTGTAAAGAGCTTGGGTAAAAAGAGCAACGAAATCGCAAAGCAGATAATGCAGACGAAAAAAGAAATCAGCGGCGATCTTGAGGGCTACAATGCCGAGGTCGCAAAGGTCAAGCAGCTTATCGCAGATAATGAAGCAGACATTAAAGCACTCGTTATTTCTTTGGGCAAAGCAGACGGCACACACGCTGAAAAATACATTATGGAACAGATTGACGAATTGCACGAAAAGAGCGAAGCTCTGAAAATGCGGCTGTCTGAACTTGAATCTATTACCTCGCAACACAGACTTGCGGACATTGAATTTGACATTATTAGTCAGACATTCGCTTGTATGAGTGAAAATATTGACGATTATACAGTAGAGGAAAAACGTGCTGCCATCAGAACATTTATCCGTAAAATCGTATGGGACGGCGAAAACGCCCACCTGTATCTGTTCGGTAACGATGGGGACTATGAATTTCCTAACCCGCCCGATGGTGGAAATACCCCCGATAACGACAAAAATCCTAACGGAAATTCAGAGGATTCCGAAAGTCCGTTAGGAGAGGATAGCGAATGAAATACTCATGTACTTCAGAGCACAGAAAAAGCATCTTTCCGATACGTCCATCCATGATATTCTGGATACAGATAAGGACGGTAATCCGCTTACTTATATGGATATACTCAGCACAGATGATGATATTGCCGAAAAAATCGATCTTAAAATCAAGGCTGAACAGTTGATGCTTGCTATCGAAAAGGTGTTGAATAAACGTGAAAAACAAATAGTGTTTATGCGTTATGCACTTGGTTTTTCAAAGCCCATGACCCAGAGAGAGATTGCAAAGAAACTCGGGATTTCCCGCTCGTATGTTTCCAGAATAGAAAACAGTGCAATTCAGAAGCTAAGGGAGAGTATGACATGAGAAAACCCGCCGTCTGGCGGGTTTGTTTTATCCAATAAACTCACGAAGCAGAGAGTCCTTTGGTACAATATCGGTAGGAAGAACGGTAGTGCAATCCGAAAGATATTTTCTTACGGCAACTGCTTTTTCAAAAAATATGTTTTCTTGGTCGATTTCATCAAGGAGCTTTTCGGCAAAAGGCTTTAAAACCGATGTTTCATATCTGTGGAAAGTGTTGACGGAAAAATCCGCCTGTGAAGAAAAGGGATAGATGTGCTTTTCTTCACCGGCAATAACTTTTTCCCAAAGTGTAAAGGTGAGAAAGGCGTCGGCGTTTCTGAAATTACGGTCTCTTACAAGCCTTCTGATAAAACGCTCAAACTTGTTGCACTTGCAATCGTCGTGACAGTCAAGGAAAACTCGGCAGATTTTATTCTTTTCTACAAAGTTTTCATAAATTTCGGGGTTGAGAGCGTGAAGTCCTTCAATAATTGCAATCTCGTCTTTGCCGAGCTTTATTGTGCTTCTTATACCATTGCGGTATGTCTTTTCAAAATCAAAAAGCGGAATGTCTACGGTTTTGCCGAGCGAAAGGTCATGCAGACATTCGTGTAAAAGGTCAAGGTCAATGCTGTCAAGTGCTTCAAAGTCCTTGTCGGCAAAGGTTTCGCCGGGAAGAAACTCAACGTCCTTGTAAAAATCGTCGATGGAAATGGTGTGAGATTTGATTTGTGCTTTCTCAAAAAGGTACTTTGATAGAGTTGCGGAGGTTGTGGTTTTTCCCGAGCAGCTGGGTCCTGCAATCAGAATAAGACGGATGTCTCTGTTCTTTACAATATGCTCTGCAATCTTATCCATGCTTTGTTTATACTTGTTTTCAGCAGTGTCAATCATCTTTGCTGTTTCTGTCATTAGTATCACTCCCTGACTGTTTAAAGTGCTGTGAATCATGTCTTTTGAATCGTAGAAATTTAAGCCGTGTCTGCTTGATTGTTTCGTCATTTTTTTCGGGATAATTGCGGTATAGCCGTATAAATCCTTTTTTGTTCAATTCAATTACTGTTGCCATGATAATCGGAAAAATGAGAATTCCCGTAAATCCCAAAAGCTTTAGACCTGCGAATATGCTTATAAGCGACAGAAGCGGCGACAGACCTGCTCCTGCACCGATAATCTTTGGCTGTACTACCTGTCTGAAAACCGTAATAACGGCATATAAAACAATAAGACCTGCCCCTGTCCTGTAATCGTTTATAATAAAACAAACTGCCGACCAAGGGATAAGAACCGTTCCCGTTCCAAGAATTGGCAAAAGGTCAATGATACTGATAATTGCCGACAACATAAGTGCATAGTCAATGCCGATTATCAAAAATCCCGTAAAGAGCTGAAGAAATGTTATGAAGGTGAGTAGAAAGTATGATTTGAACAGTTCCTTTGCTGTGGACAGTATAACATTTTTTGTCTCGTCAAAGGTGTCTAGGACCTTTTCAGGCAGCTGCCTTTTAAAGAATGAGCAGATTTTGTCATAATCAATGCTGATGTAAAACATAGAAATGAACATGAAGCAAAGAAAAATAACCGCCGACGGAAAGAAGGATATAAATCTCATGAGAAAAGAGATGACAGACGGCAGGGCAGAGGTTGCAACAGACGAAAGAGCCGAGTCGAGATTTCCGACGCCTTTCAGAATGTCCTTTGCAATTCGTTCCAATATGTCGGACTGTGGAAAGGACGAGAAAATCTCCGCCGTCTTTTGTGTCAGCTTGTTGAAAAATTCTGTAACCGATGATGATGTTACATTCTTGGAAAGCTCCATGAGTTCTTTTGTTATACCAAAAGCCACGCCGTATATTGACAGTGAAAGAATCAGTATAAGTAAGACCGTAAAGAAAACCGAAGCAAAATGAATTGATTTGCAGCTTTCTTCAATCCTGAGAATAATCTTTCTTGACATTGCTGATATCAGAAAAGCAAGTATAAATGGAAGGAGTATGCCCAGTAGATATTTTATGAAAAGAAACGTAATTGTGCCAATGATAAAAAAATACACTGAATTTATAATAAAGACAAGCCGTTTTTCTGCGGAATTCACAGAATTCTCCTTCCATAACTTTAATATACACGCATTTTTTTACTTATTCAACGATATTTTTTGTATAATTGCTGAAAAAAGTAAAAATAGGGAACATTTTACTTGATTTCCTGAATAAACTATGATAGAATAACAGTAACTATCCGATATACTGGATGTTAATATCTATTATATTCAGAAAAAGGAATGTATACTCATAAAGGAGACAAAAAATGATCAATATTGCAATTATGGGCTTCGGCGTAGTAGGCTCAGGTGTTGCCGAAACAATCAGACTCAATAATGAAGCCTTTGCAAAAAGAATGGAAGGCGTAACCCTTAACGTAAAATATATACTCGACCTTCGAGAATTTCCCGACCATCCCCTCGGTGACAGAGTGGTTCACGAAATCACCCCCATCCTTGAGGATAAGGAAGTTACTATCGTTGTTGAGACAATGGGCGGCACTGTACCTGCATATGACTTCTCAAAGAAGGCGCTTTTAGCAGGTAAGAGTGTTGTAACAAGTAATAAGGAAGTTGTTGCAAAGCACGGTGCGGAGCTTCAGAGACTTGCCCGTGAAAACGGTGTCAGCTACCTTTTTGAAGCATCTGTAGGCGGCGGTATTCCGATTATCCGTCCCATGTGGCAGTGTCTTGCTTCAAATCAGGTTGAGTCTGTAACAGGTATTCTCAACGGTACTTGTAACTATATTCTCACCAAGATGGAAAGAGATAAGGAAGACTTCGCAACAGCTCTGGGGCAGGCACAGGAACTCGGTTATGCCGAAAAGAATCCTGCGGCAGACGTTGAAGGCCACGATACTTGCAGAAAAATCAGTATTCTCGCATCCCTCGCATACGGTAAGACTGTTTCCAATGAAGATGTGCTCTGCGAAGGTATTACAGAGATTATGTATGAAGACCTTCTCTATGCAAGAAATAACGGCTATGCCGTAAAGCTTCTCGGCAGAGCTAAGAAGGATGCACATGATGGAAAGGTTTATGTTCTCACAGCTCCTCATCTTGTTCCTGAAACAAATGCACTCGCAGGCGTAAATGACGTTTATAACGGCATTTCGGTTGTTGGTAATGTAGTAGGAGACGTACTCTTCTGCGGCAGAGGCGCAGGCAGTATGCCCACAGCGAGCGCAGTTATGGCAGACGTTCTTGACGTAGTAAGAGATTGTAAAAAGTTTATTGGCTGGGATGAAGAAAAGGCAGACTTCCTCGGTGACGTAAATAAGAACGTAACAGCCTCCTATATCAGAACAAAGGCATCTAAGGAAGCCGTTGCTTCTGCATTCGGAAATGTTGCCGTTACCGAAATGGCAGGCTACAGTATGTTCATAACAGATGAAAGGAGCGATATGGACTTGGCTGTTAAGATAAAGAGCCTCGGAGAAGAAACTGTAAGAATCAGAATAATGAAGTAATATGAAAATCCGTTCCTTGTTAGGAACGGATTTTTTTGCAGGGTAGAGCATAGACAAAAAAGACGATGGATAAACCATCGTCTTTTTCATTGCTAATTAAATTTTTCCACAGCAAAGCTAAAGTCTTACTTAAACTTTCTCTTACGAGCAGCTTCGGACTTCTTCTTGCGCTTTACGCTGGGCTTTTCGTAATGTTCTCTCTTACGGAGCTCTGTGAGTACACCGCTTCTTGCGCACTGTCTCTTAAATCTTCTGAGCGCACTGTCAAGAGATTCATTATCCTTGATTTTAATTTCTGCCATTTATTTCCCCTCCCTCCGCTTTTGGCAAAAGGAATTTTTATTATACCTTTAATGATACCTTTACTATTATACAAAATTAAAACAATAATGTCAATAGTTATGCAAATAATTTTGTGAACTTTAGGTTAATTTATTTCACTACAATGTTAATAAGTCTGCCGGGAACAACAATTTCCTTGACAATAGTCTTACCGTCAATGAGCTTCGCAAATCTTTCGTCAGCCTTAACTGCCGCGAGCATTGTGTCCTTGTCTGCATCAGCTGCAAAGTTCATTGTGCCCTTAAGCTTTCCGCAAATCTGAACAGCAACTTCGATTGTTGCATCAACAGTCTTGCTTTCGTCGTATTCGGGCCACTGTGCAAGGCTGCAGAAGCCGTCCATGTGGAGTACTTCAGACCATACTTCCTCAGCAAGGTGAGGTGCAAAGGGGCAGAGAAGACGTGTAAATGTTGCAAGTTCGTCCATTGTAAGAGTACCTGCATCATATACTTCGTTGATGAGTGCCATCATTGCAGCAATTGCAGTGTTAGCCTTTAAGTTGTCAATATCTTCTGTAACCTTCTTGATTGTCTTGTGGAAAGAGCTTTCAAGACATTCCGTTACACCGTTGCCCTTTGCTAAATCGCACATAGCAGAGAATCTGTCAAGGAATCTCTTACAGCCCTTGATACCCTGACTTGACCAGGGAGCAGCCTTTTCAAAGTCACCGATAAACATTTCGTAAAGACGCATTGTGTCTGCACCGTATTCATTGATAATGTCATCGGGATTTACAACATTGCCTCTGGACTTGGACATCTTTTCGCCGTTTTCACCGAGGATCATGCCGTGGCTTGTTCTCTTTGCATAGGGTTCGGGATTTGAAAGAATACCTTCGTCATAGAGGAACTTAGACCAGAATCTCGAATAGAGAAGGTGAAGTGTTGTATGTTCCATGCCGCCGTTGTACCAGTCAACAGGCATCCAGTAGTCGAGAGCTTCCTTGGAAGCAAGTGCATCGGGGTTGTTTGCATCGCAGTAACGAAGGAAGTACCAGGAAGAACCTGCCCACTGAGGCATTGTGTCTGTTTCTCTTTCAGCAGGACCGCCGCACTGGGGACAAGTACACTTAACCCATGAGTCGAGCGAAGCAAGAGGGCTTTCGCCGTCTGCACCGGGTTCATATGAGGGAACTTCGGGAAGTGTCAAAGGAAGACTTTCTTCGGGAACAGCAACCCAACCACACTTTTCGCAGTTGATAAGGGGAATGGGTTCACCCCAGTATCTCTGACGGGAGAATACCCAGTCACGAAGCTTGAAGTTGACCTTCTTGTGACCCTTATTGTTTTCTGTAAGGAATTCTGTAATCTTAACTTTGGCATCTGCTACTTCAAGACCGTTGAGGAAGTCGGAGTTTACCATAATGCCTGTTGCAACGTCTGTAAATGCTTCTTCCTGTACGTTGCCGCCTGCAACAACTTCGATGATGGGAAGATTGAATTTCTTTGCAAAATCCCAGTCACGTGTGTCGTGTGCGGGTACTGCCATGATAGCACCTGTACCGTATGTGATGAGTACGTAGTCGGAAATGAATATGGGAATTTCCTTGCCGTTTACGGGATTGTAAGCTCTGACGCCCTTGATTTCAACGCCAGTCTTTTCCTTCTTGTCGGCAAGTTCTGTTCTTTCAAAGTCGCTCTTCTTGGATGCTTCTACCTGATAAGCCTTGACTTCATCCATGTTGCTTATCTTGTCAGCCCACTTTTCGATAATGGGGTGTTCAGGAGAAATAACCATGTATGTTGCACCGAAGAGTGTATCGGGACGTGTTGTGTAAACTGTGAGAATGTCGCCTGCTGTGGTGTCAAAGTCAACCTCAGCACCCTCACTTCTGCCAATCCAGTTTGTCTGCTGTACTTTTACTCTGTCGATAAAGTCAACGAGCTGCAAATCGTCAATAAGTCTCTGGGCATATGCTGTAATCTTGAGCATCCACTGGCTCTTTTCACGTCTTACAACTTCACTGCCGCATCTTTCGCAAACGCCGTTAACTACTTCTTCGTTTGCAAGTACGCACTTACAGCTTGTACACCAGTTAACAGCCATCTTGGACTTGTATGCAAGACCCTTCTTGAAGAGCTGGAGGAAAATCCACTGAGTCCACTTGTAGTAGCCTTCGTCTGTTGTGTTGATTTCTCTTGACCAGTCAAAGGAAAGACCTAATGACATAAGCTGGCTCTTAAATCTTGCAACATTGTTTTCTGTAACAATCTTGGGATGAATCTTGTTCTTGATAGCAAAGTTTTCGGTGGGAAGACCGAATGCGTCCCAACCCATAGGATAAAGAACATTGTAACCCTGCATTCTTTTCTTTCTTGAAACAACGTCAAGAGCGGTGTAAGAACGGGGATGTCCTACATGAAGACCCTGACCCGAGGGGTAGGGGAATTCAACAAGTGCATAGAATTTGGGGAGAGTGTAGTCATTTTTTGCGTGAAAAGCACCCTTTTCTTCCCATGCTTTTTGCCATTTTCCTTCAATGGCTTTAAAATCGTACTTCATCTTAAACAGTCCTTTTATGATAAATTATTTAATAAACTTAAATTAGTCCTCTGTCATTTCAAAGGGGATTTCTTCGCCGTCAGCCCATAATTTTTCGAGGTTGTAAAACTCTCTCGACTGAGGATTGAATACGTGAACAAGCACGCTGTCATAGTCAAGAAGCACCCATGTACCCTGACCTCTGCCTTCAATCTTTGAAGGCTGTATACCTTCAAGACCGAGCTTGTATTCCACCTCATCAGCAAGGGCATTAACCTGAGTACGGCTTGTGCCGGCTGCAATTACAAAGTAGTCTGCTATGATTGTCTGCTTGTTTACATATATGATTTTAATATCTCTCGCCTTTTTTTCATCCAAAGCTTTTGCAGCCTTGAGGGCGATTTCCTTAGCTAATTCTTCGTTGTGAAGTGCGCTCATTATATCTTTCCTTTCATTTGGTTTACGCCGCCATGTCTAAAAGAAGCTGATAGTTTTCATCCTGTTCGGCATCATTTGTGTCGCTGTCGGATGTTTCGTTCTGAACAGTGTCGTCATTATTCTGACTGTTGTCAGCGGATGAGACATCTGAAGAGGGTTCATCGCCGCTTTCGCCACTGTCATCGTTGTCACTTACGGCATCTTCCTGTTCGCCGGAATTGTCAACGCTGTCAGAAGAGCCTTCTTCAACACCGGTGTTATCACCGTTTTCGTCGCCGCTTACACCGTTCTCATCTTCGTTTTCACCATCGCCGTTCTGAGAATCCTCGTCTGTCTGCTCGTCGCCATTCTCATCCTCACCACTGTTTTCGGGGTCTGCCGAGGTTTCCTCACCGTCGGTGTTATCGGTAACTACAGACGCAGGACGGTAGATGTCTTCATCGTCTATAACCTTGAAATCTTCGTCAATAAGAGGCGTGTTGAAAACGTTGAATTCTTCGTTTACAAGCTTGATTATCTCATCCCTGTCTGCTACAAAGTATGATACAGGGCCGATGTATTCGCCGACGCCGGGAAGCGTGAAAATGTTAACGTCATTCTTGAGATCCATGTTGAGAAGCTTGCTTGCAAACTTCAACATGTTGTTAAAGGAAACATTTGTGTAAATGTTGCTCTGTATTTCAGTTATTATGTCATCAATTTTTGATACAGTCGAGAATGAAAGAAGCTTGTCGAGGAATGCATCAATAAACAGCTTTTGTGCCTCAAGTCTTGCAACGTCACCGCCGGGATAACCGCGGAATCTGACATACTGCTCAGCCTTTGCACCGTTGAGATGCTGTTGTCCGGGATAAAGGTCAATATACAGATCCTGATATTCGTCAACGTAGTACATTCTTACGGGAACATTCAGGTCAACACCGCCAATGGCGTTGACAACTCCTCTGAAACCGTTGATGTTTACCTGAGCATGATAGTCAATCGGAATACCGAAATCATAGTAAATCAGCGTCTGAAGGTAGACAAGACCAAAGTCACGTAGTATATCCTTTGCAATCTGCTTTTTCTGAGCACTGTCAGAAGTTTTTGCGTAGTTCTTTACTTTCTTTGCATCTGCTTCTATAAAGACATACTGCTTCTGTTTGAGGAGCTTTTCGATTTCGGCATCGGTTTTTCCTTCAACCGCTTCAAGCAACTCGTAAATCTTGTCCTCTGCGAGACTGCGTCCTCTGTAAAATGCTTCGTTGATTTTGATTGAAGTTTTTGCCGCGGGGGAGGTGAAGTTGTCGGCAGAAAGAGCACCGTCTTCGGTAAAGTAGAGCTTGTCTGTAGCAATCTTTACATAGGTGTCTCTGGGAATCTGTAAAAGAGATACCTCTGGCTCCTTGTCGTCATAATGGAATCTTGCCACCATTATAACGTCAGTAAGCGAACCGCCTTTGTCGGTTGCTGTTGCAAGGAAGGTGAAATACTTTTTGCTTCCGTTTTCGCCTGTCAGTCTGTTGACCTCGTTGCCCTCTGAATTAATAAAGTTGTCGTTTTTGTCATTGTGATTGTCGGGAGCATCTCCGTTGACTATGGCAAAATAGTATATTGCCGCAACTGTTACAGCCAAAATAATAATACCCAAAAGAACGCCGAGAGCTATAAGAAATCCCTTGAGGACGGGATTCTTTGACGTCTTTTTGTTCTTTTTAGCCGTTTTTTTGCCCGACTGACTTTTTCTTTTCGCCTTATTCTTAAGGAAATCCTCCTCGGATATGTTGTCAAACCTTTTGCTCATTTTTTCACTCCTGTACGCTTCTTTGCAGTGCGTACTCTGCCAGTAAAAAATCTCTTGCCTTTATTGTTGCTGAGTCGATGCCGCTGTTTGTGCTTTCAAGATAGGAAATCGTTGCATCAAGACTCATGATTATTGTCATGTCCAGTGCTTTAATTAAATCCATGTCTTTACCTGCATGGGAATAGAAATATTCTCTCGCCTTTAGACAGGATTCGTGAGTGCGTGTTTCTTCAATGTAGTCTGCAATGAATATGATTTTTTCAAAGATATTCATATTTTCTTTGCCTGTTGTGTGGCAAAATATTGCACCGAAGACAGTGTTGTTTATTCCGAATTTTTCTCTTGCAATGTAGGGAGCCGTCCTTGAATGAAGAACTGCCGTGTTTTCACGGGATTCTTCATCTACGGGAATGCTATACTTTTTGCAAAGTTTATTCTGCTCCTGTGGCGTAAGATATTTTGTAATGTCGTGAAGAAGTGCCGCTGCGGATATGTCGGAAAAATATTTTCTATCAATGCCGAGAAATGGAAAAAGAATTTCAGCAAGTCTCAGAGCTTCTTTTTCAACAGAAAATGTGTGAATCAACCGTTTCCCTGAAAGAAAAGAGGGGACAGCTTCACGGATTTTTCCGAGACATTCCACGCTTGTCGGAATGTGTTCATACGTTTCATTCTTCAAAATACAATCCACCCTTTATTATATACCCTAAAACATCTTCCGTCAATAAATTTCGGCAACTTTCCATATTTTTTGCCCCGAGTGCTTCTCTTACCTCTGTGCTTGAGGCAATAAGGGCATTATCCTCGGACAAAACGACGTCCGCACCGTATTTCTGACGGTATTTCTGTGCCGTATCAAGCATCGAGTTTCTTTCGCTGTTGTCTCGGCATCTGGTGTAGATTCTGCACTCACTGAAAATTTTTTCAAAAGACTTCCATCTTTCAAGACTTATGAACATGTCACTGCCGACAAACATGTAAATTGTATCATCGGGATAAAAATTGCGAAGCTCCGTCACTGTCTCTACAGTATAACTCGTCTTGTCTTTTGATATTTCAATGTCGGATACTTCAACACTGCAGTTTTCGCTGTTGAGAGGCAGAAAACAAAGCCGCGACATTTCAAATCTGTCATGATCACTTGCCGTAGCAGCAGAATTCACCTTGAAAGGAGATACCTTTGCAGGAATAATAATCAGCCTGTCAAGCTTTGCTTCCTCTATAAAAACCCTTGCCGAGTGTAAATGCCCGATGTGCGGGGGGCTGAAG
>JAGAUT010000012.1 GCA_017620655.1 Clostridia bacterium
GACGAAACTCCCGTTGACGACGAAGGCTGGCATATCGCTGAAATCGACCTTTCAACAAACGAACACTGGGACGGTATGATTACAACTCTCCGTTTCGACCCCACAAACCACAACGGTATCTACACATTCGACTATATCAGATTCGTTCTTAAGGAAGGCGAAAAAGCTGAATCCGGTAATAAGGGTTCATCCACAGGTTCAACTCTTGAAGAACTCGTAGGCGACGGCGAACTCGTTTACGATATGGACTTCAAGGCTGACGGCGATGCAAATCATCCTTCAACAATTACCCGTGCCACATATACTTACGAAGGCGACGACCTCGTTGTTACAACAGCAGCAGACCTTGACGTAATCCTTCACTTTGCAACACTTCCCGAACCTCTTAAGAATGCTGCAAACTTCGACACAGCAGTTGTAAGAATGAAGCTCGACAACGCAAATGCGGGTCAGGCACAGTTCTTCTATATGAACAAGGCTATGACAAGCTTTGCCGGTGATGCAAACGCTCCTGCAACCTTCCAGCCCGGTAAGAACACTGACGATGAAGGCTACTATCTCTTGAAGTTTGACTTTACAAAGAATAAGTCCAAGTTCACAGGTGAGCTTTCTCAGCTCAGATTTGACCCTGCTGATATGGCTAACACCACATTCAGCATCGACTACATCAAGTTCTACAAGTGCGGCGCCGGCGGCGGAACAGAAGAAGCTGTAATTCCTCAGCTTACCCCTGCAGATGTAACAAATCCCGGTGTTATCTACAACGGTGATGCTGAAGGCGAAGACTTCTCAATGTGGTCTTCCTCCAGCTCCGAGCTTTCTATCGTAACAGAAGAAAACGGCAACCGTGCATTCCTTCTTACACCTAACACAGGCAAGAAGGCATGGGTATACCTCATGACAACATATAACTTCACACCCGGCAAGACATACAAGATCGAAGCCGATGTTAAGGTTATAAGCGACGAAGCGGGTACTCCCGGTGAATCCAAGGTAACATGTAACTTCCGTTACCAGGATACTGAAAACGGTCAGAACGGTTACGACCACAACACAGTATTTGCAATTTCCAATGGCGAATGGGCTCATATGGAAGGCGAATACAAGGTTGAAACCATGGATAAGCCTCAGAATAAGGTTAACCAGTTCTCCTTCTACTGTAATCCTATCGGAGAACTTGGCTGTAAGTACATGGTAGACAATATCAAGGTTACAATTATAGACTAGTCGCGGCGAGTCGCCGTAGACAAATTGGCGGGAAATATGCGTTAATAGCAAATATTGATTTCGCGTAAATAACCAATCCCTTGCATCGGGACACGATGCAAGGGATTTTTCTATCTTTTTGCTTTAAATATTACGGCACAGACAACCCCCATAATTACAGCAACGGCAATACCCCCGGATGTTGCCGTAAGACCACCCGTTACCGCACCGAAAAGACCGTTTTCGGCGACGGCTTTTTTTACGCCCATGGCAAGGGAATAACCAAAGCCCGTAAGGGGTACTGTAGCACCTGCACCTGCAAATTTTACAAGCGGCTCATAAACACCGATTGCCGTCAGAATTGCACCCGAAATGACATATGTCACAAGAATCCTTGCAGGAGTAAGCTTTGTTTTGTCAATCAAAATCTGGGCGATGACGCAAAGAAGTCCGCCGACGATAAAGACTTTTAAATACATCATGCTCTCACCTCAAATTCAACAAGATGTGCAACGGCAGGAATCGAGAGTCCCTGCAAGAGCGACTGAGGACTCATCATTGCACCCGTGCCGACAAGAAGCACCTTTTTAAGTTCTCCTTTTGACATTTTATCGTAGATGTAACCGCAAAATGTTACGGCAGAGCAGCCGCATCCCGAACCGCCGCAGGAAACGTCCTGCCGTTCGGTGTCATATATAAGTGT
The DNA here is from genome assembly GCA_017620655.1 of Clostridia bacterium. Classification (GTDB taxonomy): domain Bacteria; phylum Bacillota; class Clostridia; order Oscillospirales; family CAG-382; genus UMGS1387. Next base: position 1,910 of record JAGAUT010000012.1, read on the forward strand.
TCCGCAGTCAGTGAAAATTCCTTTTTTGTCGTAGAACCCCTGAAGCTTGAGCAGATCCTTTGCCATTTCAAGACCGATTTTGCCAAGGTCGCCCGTTGCAATCAAATCGTAGTCCGAGAGGGTAGTATTTGTGCTTTCGAGATGACGCAGTATTGTGTCGGCGGCGGCAGTTGCCATGGCTGCACCCATGTTGGCTGCATTTGTTATTCCGCGGTTGATAACAATTCCCGGAAGTGTCGATTTTACAAACACCCCCTTCTCGTTTCTTCCAACTTTTTCAATAAGCGCCGCACCGCAGCCTGTCACGGTGTGCTGGCTTGTACCTTGGGGAAAAGCTCCGTAAAAAAGAGGAAAACGGTATTGTCTTTCGGCGGTGCAGAAGTGGCTGGATGCCGAGGCGATGGCTGAATTGACGGCATTTGATTCGATATACATAGAGCCTGTCATAATACCTTCGACAAAAGTTGAGCAGGCACCGTAAAGTCCGATGTAGGGTATATCAAACTCCTCAAGACCGTAAGCCGAGGATGTGCATTGATTCATAAGGTCGCCGCCGAGAAGAAGCCCTACTTCCTTTTCGGGAATACGGCTCTTTTCGAGAAGAGCCGTAACGGTTGATTTTATCATGTCGCTTTCGTTTTTCTCCCACGTTTCGCCGTCATCGGGTTCTTCTTTCACAAAACCGTCGAAATATGCTCCCAGCGGGCCTTCCTTTTCGAACTTTGAGCCAAAGCAGGCGGCGGCAGAAACACGTATATTTTCGGTGAAGGTTTTGGGCAGTCTTTTATGGGTCATGATTATGCCTCCTTTTTGTGTAGTATTTGACAAAAGAGAGGTGTTTATTCTTGACTTTTAAGAGTGCAGATGATATACTGAAAATGTATAAATATGTATGCTTTTCAAGGAGGAAAAGACTATGCTTAAGGAATTTTTAAAAGACTATAATCTCCCTGAATTCCCCAAGGAAAACACAAGAGAAGAATGTTTAAAGCTCATGCAGGAGCACGTTTACGGATATCTTCCCGAAAAGCCTCAGAGTCTTAACTGGGAAACCGTATGGACACCTAACTATTGCTTTTGTGCAGGTAATGCTTCTTTAAAGAAGGTACAGCTTTCAGGAAAGCTCTCTAATGGCAATGACTTTTCTTTCCCTGTTTATGTGTCGCTTCCCGAAGGTGAAAAGGGCAAAAAGTATCCATTCTTTGTAATGATAAACTTCCGTCCCGATGTTCCTGACAGATATCTTCCTATAGAAGAAATTATTGACAACGGTTTTGCTGTTCTTTCCTTCTGCTACAATGACGTAACTAAGGATGACAATGATTTTACTGACGGTCTTGCAGGCCAGCTTTTCCCCGAGGGCAGAAAGAATAAAACCGATGCAGGCAAGCTTATGATGTGGGCATGGGCGGCAATGAGAGTTATGGACTATGCAGAGGCGGCTCTCGGCGATGTTCTCGACTTTAAAAATGCTGCTGTTACAGGCCATTCAAGACTTGGTAAGACAAGCATTATTACTGCGGCATATGACGAAAGATTCAGCTTCTGTTTTGCAAACGATTCAGGCTGTGCAGGCGATGCACTCGAAAGAAATCATCAGAATTACAAGGGTTGTAAAACTCGCTCTCAGGACAGACCCGAAACAATTGCAGACATTACAAAGAATTTCCCCTGGTGGTTCTGCGAAAACTACTTTCAGTATGTAAACAACGAAACAGCTATGCCCTGCGACCAGCACTTCCTTGTTGCAGGCGTATACCCGAGACATATGTACCACGGCTCGGCTCAGGAAGACTACTGGGCAGACCAGATAAATCAGTATATGTGTGCATATGTTGTCGGTCAGTACTATGAAGAAAACGGCAAGGTTGGCTTTATCTGTCCCGACAGACTTCCTCTTGTGGGCGAACGCTTTGCAAGCGGTAATGTTGCCTACCATTTGAGACCGGGATGCCATTACTTTTCAAGAACCGACTGGCTTTATTATATGGATTACTTTAAGTGTCACTTACTTTCTCTTTGATAAAAAGAGAAAGTAAGCAAAGAGAAAACAATTCGGGACTGTATTTCGGTATTGGTACGGAATGTCAGATGCCCGAGTGAAGCACCGTTTGCGTTGCATAAACGCAACAACGCAAACTCAATACAAATTTGCACTACACCCGATGTGAGAGGTAAGCCACCGCGGCGAAGGAGAGAGGTCAGCGCAGACTCGCTGTGATTTCTGTTTTTGCCAAGACTGGTGTCGAGCCATCTCTCCTTTTGAGCGGAGAATTTTTGGTTCTTTTGTTTCGGGACAAAAGAACGGTAAATGCGGCTTGCAAGCCGCGGAAAGACCTTTTATAGAAACATAAAACAAACA
>JAGAUT010000001.1 GCA_017620655.1 Clostridia bacterium
CTGTATAATCGCCTGTGTAGGTATCACCGCAGTCACGGCAAGTATATACGGTATATCCCATAGAGGTGCAAGTCGGCGCTATTACCTTACTGTCATAGTGATGTCCTGTCGGAAGTTCCAAAACTGTATCACATACAGTACATCTTTGAGGCTCTGTGCAAGTTGCAGCAGCTCCGGGAGTGTGTCCGTTTGCGTTAGTTGCCTTAATCATCTTTTCCGTACAGCCGTCATTTAAGCAGTGATACTCAATAACGCCCTCTGCATCGCAAGTGGAGTTGGTAACAGTATGTCCCTCGTCCCATTTGTGTCCCAAAGGCTCTGTATAATCACTTACATAATTGAGTCCGCACATTGTACAGGTAGAAGTGGTATAGCCTTTATCAAGGCAAGTCGGCTTTTTCGTGATTTTCTCAAATGAATGAGAAATAATAGGTGTCATATCGGTAATATAGTTATCTCCGCACACCTCGCAGATATGTTCCATATAGCCTGTCATTCTGCAAGTGGGATTGTGCTTTACTGTTTTGTAGCTGTGGGATGCAAGAGGAGTTGTTTCCTCATAGAAATCTCCGCAGTCGGAACACAGCCACAGTTTTAATCCACCCTGCTTGCAAGTTGCTTCACGGATAGTAATTGACTTGTAGTTATGTCCTGTTGCCTGCGTGTAGTTCCTTTTCTCAAGTCTTCCACAGCCGTCACATTGCCAATGTTCATAACCTAAGTTTTCACAAGACGGCTTAATCGTTTCAACATATCTGTAATCGTGGCTGTGTTCTTCATTTGAGTTTGTCGGAGGAAGAATGATAATAGTATCATTTTCATCTTCCAATAGCCAAACATACGATACACCGTTTTCCGTCATGCTCTTTCCGTCATATTTATAATCAATTTCATAATATACGGGATAATATCCTGCTTCGGTATAGTTTGGTGCCGATGTTAATGTACAGCTGTTTGCGCTTGTGCCATAACGAATACTTGTGTGAACATCGCCTTCGGAAAGGTCTGAAACACTTACGGTATGAGGAGCACCGTCAACCGTTCCGTAATATGAACTTACAACACTTTTTGCTGTAATATATTCATTTGTCTCATATCCGCAATCATCACATCTCTCTGAAACATAGAAACGGTTGTTTCCAAGCTGAGCGTCTATAACCTCAATGAAGTTATGGGCTTCTCTTTTTTCTGTGGCTCTTGCCTTTGTTCCTTTGCAAAACTGACAATACTGACCTTTTTTCAAAACCGTTGTATGGTAAGTGTCGTTATACGGTTCGTATGTGGTGTTGTCAAAGTCAAGGAAAAAATCGTGGTCACAGCTATTTAAGCTATATACATTTCTGCTAAAGCAATATGAGTCAAAGCCATCAGCCGAATTGATTGTGCCGCATACCTGACAAATAGATTTCGTCCAATGATAGGTGGTATAGGTTGCATCAATTCCCGGTCTTCCGTCATCAATATTTCCTTTTGTTACTCCGTCCGTCATCGTACCGTCAGAATACGCAACACCACGGTTTAGTGCTGTAGTGCCTGACTTGGTATATTCCGGCGTTCTGTAAGTCAGCATGATAGTATCTTTATTACACACAGGACACCATAATGTCTCCTGCGTAATCGTTGCATTGAAATCAAGTTCATTTGTCCTGCCGTTTGAAGTAATCCAAACATCAGCCGGATCAATATATTCATTTACCTGTGCGGCAAATACACTCATCGGGGGGATTGCTCCGATTGTCATAACAACTGCCAACATCCCCGAAATTAAGGATTTAATTGAATGTTTTGTTTTCATGTTCTTTAACCTCCAGATTTTTCTTCGTATTTTCTTCTCGTCCCGGCAACTCACTAAGGTGGCTTGTACCTATAAATCAAATAATGCTTTATCATAATCACAGCTCCTGTCCGTGTGTTTTCGTATCCGTCTTTTTATTTAAGTCATCTTTCTTCGGCTCAATGGGTATAGCCATAATGCCTTTTCCCATTTTTAAAAATGCTTCGGGATTCTTAAACATTTTTTCAAACTTTGCTCTGTGCTCAGGTTGTAAAGAAATAAAATTCTCGTCCCCCAAACCGCAGACAAAGAATGTCCCGGCTATAATATCAAGCATTTTGCCGTTTTCATCTTTTACAGCCCGATTCAGTTCTGAACCGTTAATTTTTCCTTCCTCATTGCATACAATCGCAACAGGCTCTTCAAAAAAATATGCTGCCTGAATGTTACCGCCTACAATATTCTGCATAGAAGAAAGTCCTGCTTCGATAGTGGTCATTTTTGCATATTGACCGGGTTCTACAAGCAGGACTTCCAATTCATTCGTTTTTTCAATTTCTTTGCCGTTATCGGATTCATATTCAACGCCTACAAAGTTTTCACTGTCTAAGATAATATCGGCATCCTTCCACATATCTTCAACCATCTGTATGGCATCATCTTTTGAATCAGCTTCTACAACTACCGATTTTTGAAGTGTCTCGGTAATTGTTACTTCAAACTCCTTCATCGTTATTCACCTCACCTTCTTCAATGGGAGAGAAGAATGGACAGCTCTTACCGTTATGGTATTGTAAATACGGGCACACCTCACTTTTCGGATCAAGCTTATAGCTCTCCGCTCCTGTTTTACATTTGGGACATAATTGTTTGCTCATGTGTTTAGCTCCTCTCTGTATTCCTTTTCTTTGTTCTGTTTTTTAACCAATTGTCCAAAAGCTTCAAAATCGTGTCTTTCATTTGGCTGGGTGTAAATGAACGCGGGAAATATTTTTTTATTTCGTCAGGTTCTATTGTTATTTTATCAAGGTCGCTTTTCTTCTCCTCCGACATAATCTCCCGCATAGCTTCGACAGTGCATTTGCCGCTTTTGCTTAATTTTTTTATACGCTGCGCTTGGGATAATGACGGTGCGTTTTGCGAATATTCCATCGCATCTAAAAATCCCTGCTGTTCTTCTTGCGAAAGGCTCGCAAGCTCCACGGCAGGGGTAAATGAGATTTCCTTGCTATCAACCTTGTCTAAGAGTGCCGGTTCGAGGCTTGCAAGACGGATATACCTTTCGATATTTCTGACACTTTCGCCTGTATCTTGTGATAGTTTTTCAACTGTCCACGACTTTCCGCCATTTTGGCGGAAAGTTAAATCGTCTCGTTTTCCTTGATGTTTTAGGGCTTCCATTTTCATTTTGTACGCAAGCGCACGTTCACTCGGCAGTATATTTTCCCTTTGCAGATTGCTGTCCACCATAAAGATTACCGCTTCATCGTCCGTAAGTTCTTTTACAATAACGGGCATTGTTTCAAGTCCTGCTGCTTCACAGGCGTACAGTCTGCGATGCCCGGATATTATCTCATAACCTCCGCTCGGATCAGGACGAACGACGGCAGGGGATAGCACTCCGACTTGTGAAATACTGTCTATTGTCTGTTGCATAAGCTCATCATCTAATACCTTAAACGGATGATTTTTGAATGGATGCAACTCTGTCAGCTTTATTTCCACAACTTGATTGGAATCCAGCTGTTTTTTCTTTGTAGACATTTATATCACCTCCGTTTCACTTGAGATATAGCCTATTTTTATTGAAATTTACTGTTTATGTTACCTGCGGCTTTATCTGCGCGTCCCGCAGCAACACAACAGCATACGGTTATTGCTCCCACTATAGCGCCTATTGTAAACGCAGTAATTATTCCAATCATTCTTACCGCCTCCCTCCGTTGCCGTATAAATCGTTTCTCACCATATTCGACAGGTTTGTTTCCGCCGTTGCGGGTATATTGAACAGCGAAGTTATCAGATAGGCTTTTGTATTGCGGATTTTTTCATTGCGCCGCGAAAATTCAAGCATAAAAGCCTCTAACCTGCTGTAATCAATTTCAAGAAATCTCTGCCGTACAAGCTCAGTCGGGTACTGCTTTTTCTCTATGGTGTAGTACGGGGTGTCTATCGTAAGTACCTCCGCCATTACGGAAACTATTTCATCAATAACCGCCTTGTCATAGCTGTAAACAAGAGTGTCGTATTCAATATTATTTTTAATACGCTCTGTGTTTTTGCTGTATCTATCTATCCATCGAATTTCTTGGGCTTGCTCTCTTTGATTGATGGATGGATATTTAATTAAATCAGTATTTATTTTTTCTTTATTTGTTATCTCTATATTTAATTGCGTTGGATTTTCCGATGTCGGGTTATCCGTAATCGGGTTATCCGACATTGGATTTTCCGAACACGGGTTTTCCAATATCGGCTGCTCCGTGATTGGATTTTCCAAACGCGGCTGCGGCTGCTCGTAAATTGTATATTCTATCGCTGCCATTTTGCCAAACTCGTCACGCCCCTGTTTTCGAGTAATATATCCGGCTTCTTCAAGCTCCAAAACTGCCGTCCGTATTGCATCAATCTTTTCCTTATTGATACGAGCAAGACCTTTTAGGGTGTAGTCCCAATCGTCAGGCAATGATAACATCTGCGACAAAAGTCCTTTTGCTTTCAAGGACAAATCCTTGTTACGCAGATGATGATTTGACATAACCGTGTAATTTTTGTTTTTCTCAATTCTGAATACTGACATCGTAAACCTCCTTTCCTCGATGCTTTTTCTTTCCATCTCGTTCCCGCTCTAATTTTCTAAACAGTTTATGACCGTCTGTATTTGTTAAACAAGCGAACCACTCTGAGAGAAAAAAACATTTAATTTCGTTTCTGTCCGATACGGATTTTGACCGTCTGTAATCTTTTGCTGCTTGAACAATAATTGCATCGGCAAGCAGTTCATAATTTTTATCGTACATTTTTTACCTCCGTCCCGAAATCGGGCAACAAAAAAGCGTGTCCACATTAGCTCGCAATGAGCAAAGAAACACGCTTGTGAAATATGGCTATTAAGTTTTGAAAATATCAGCTCCGGGGATTTATGCTTTAAAATCAATTTAATTTTATCAAATTCGGTCAAACTGTTTCAGAGTCGCTAAACAGAAAAAATTCAACCTGAAAAAGTGAAAATTACGACCGAAAATCAACTGAATTTTCACCCCGAATTTATCCCTTTTTGGTCCTAAAAGGGTATTTTCACCCCGATTTATCCCCTATAAATTGGTACAAATTGGGTTAAAATTGGTCAAATCTTGTCAAACTCATCAAAGAAATTTAGGCATTAAAAAACCCCGAAAACCGCATAACAGCGTGGTTTTTCGGGGTTTGTAATCGAGATTTTATCTCTTTGAGAACTGCGGTGCACGACGTGCTGCCTTGAGACCGTACTTCTTTCTTTCCTTCATTATGGGGTCTCTTGTTAAGAAGCCTGCCTTCTTGAGGGCTGCTCTATAGTTAGGATCAGCCTGAAGAAGTGCTCTTGCAACACCGTGACGGATAGCACCAGCCTGACCTGCAACGCCGCCGCCTGCTACTGTACAAACGATATCAAATGTACCTTCTGTCTTAGTAACGCCGAAGGGCTGACGAACGATGAGCTTTAATGTTTCAAGACCGAAATAGTCGTCGATATCTCTGCCGTTGATTGTGATAACGCCCTTACCTGCGAAGAGACGTACACGAGCTACGGAGCTCTTTCTTCTACCTGTGCCGTAGAAATAAGGTTTTGCACTTGTATACATTGTCATTACTCCTTTCACTCTTAGTCAAGAACAATAGGCTGCTGAGCCGCATTGTTATGTTCGCTGCCTGCGTATACCTTAAGTCTTGTAAGACTCTTGGCACCGATGCTGTTCTTGGGAAGCATGCCCTTTACTGCGAGCATGATAGCCTGTTCGGGGTTCTTTTCCATAAGCTCTCTGTAGCTTACTTCCTTGAGACCGCCGATCCAGCCGGAATGATGACGATAATACTTATTATCGAGCTTGTTACCTGTGAGAACTGCCTTTGAAGCATTGATAACGATTACAAATTCGCCGCAGTCAACATGAGGTGTGAACTCAGGTCTGTGCTTTCCGCGAAGGATATCAGCAACCTTAACTGCTGTCTTACCGAGGGGCTTATCAGCCGCGTCGATAACATACCACTTGCGTTCTACTTCATTAGCTTTTGCCATAAATGTAGACATAATTGTTTCCTCCAAATTTTTCTTAATCTTTTTTTGACCTCATTTATTATAACAGAATAAAAAGATTTGTCAACACCTTTTTTCGAAATTTCAATAATTTAATTAATTATCTCGTTATTTTAAAGCATTTCTCGTTTATTCTCTCGTTTTCTAATTAGCGATTTACTGATAATTTTTAAAAAAACAACGTTGTTTTCTCCTGAATTCGTTTTTTTACTTCCATTTCCTATTTTAATCTTCAAAACATAAAGTGTTTTCAAAGCTGATATAAAACAGTTGTCATCAGTTGTTATAGTATAAATTTAAGTCAAATTCATCTTGATTTATGTACATTTCTGTGCTAGAATATAATAAATTACATACTTTTGTGTATGGAGATGAAAATATGAGCAAAATTATTGGAATAGATGTCGGCGGAAGTACAACAAAGATTGTTGGCTTTGACGGCAACAAAATGATTTCTCCCTTATTTGTAAAAGCAAGCGACCAGTTAGCGTCCGTCTACGGTGCTTTCGGAAAATTTACGGACACAAATTCTATAAGTTTAAAGGATATCAGCAAGGTTATGATGACCGGAGTCGGTTCATCTTTTTTTGCAGACGAGCTTTACGGTATAGATGCAGAGCACGTTTCGGAATTTGAATGTGTCGGCAGAGGCGGACTATATCTTTCGGGGCTTGACAAAGCAATCATCGTCAGCATGGGAACCGGTACTTCCATAGTTCATGCCGAGAAAAACGGCAAGATTGATTACATGGGCGGTACAGGTGTAGGCGGCGGTACTGTAATGGGTCTTGCAAAAAAGATGCTTGGTATTTCAGACATAATGAGTCTTATAGATGTTGCGTCGGAGGGAAATCTTGAAAACATTGACCTTACTATTGCTGACATCACAAAAAATGATATCGGTCTTGAAAGCCACATGACGGCGGCTAATTTCGGAAAAGTTAGCGATATCGCCACAAAAGGCGACTTAGCACTCGGACTTATCAACATGGTTTTTGAATCTGTCGGTATGCTTGCTGTTTTTGCCGCAAGAAGCAAGAACATTAAAGATGTTATTCTTACAGGAAATCTCGTCAGACTTCCTCAGGCAAAGGGAATTGCACAGACCTTTTCTACCCTTTTCAATCTCAATTTCTCAATTCCGGAAAACGCTGAATTTGCTACGGCAATCGGGGCAGCTCTTCGTTAAAAACTGTGTTTTTAACGAAAATGAGGAATTAAGGGTGAGGAATTAGAAATGATGGATGAAAACCTAATGGTTTTCTTCATTTAAATTACTTGTATTTAATTTTTAAGATAAAGAAAGGAAATTTACTATGGAACAGGTACGTTTTGGCATTATCGGCGTAGGCAACATGGGTACAATCCATTCAACCTACATCAACGCTGGCGAAATTGAAGGTGCAGTCCTCAGCGCAGTATGCGACCTCAAAGAAGAAAGAAGAAACTGGGCAAAGGAAAATCTCGCAGAGAGTGTTAAGATTTTTACAGACTACAAGGAAATGATCGGCAGCGGTCTTTGCGATGCAATCATCGTTGCAGTCCCCCACTACGACCATCCCCGTATTTGTATCGAATGTCTCGAAGCCGGCATCAACGTAATTTCCGAAAAGCCTATCGGTGTTTACACAAAGCAGGCAGAAGAACTCATTGCTTATGCTGAAAAGAGTGACAAGCTCTTTGGTCTTATGTTTAACCAGAGAACAAATCCCATGTACAGAAAAGCAAAGCAGATGGTTGAAAACGGCGAACTCGGCGAGCTTAAGAGATGTGTTTGGATTATCACCGACTGGTACAGAACACAGAACTACTACGATTCAGGCGACTGGAGAGCTACATGGTCAGGTGAAGGCGGCGGCGTTATCATGAACCAGTGTCCTCACCAGCTCGACCTCTGGCAGTGGATTTTCGGTCTGCCTACAAAGATTTACGCAAAGTGCTACGAAGGCAAGTACCACAACATTGAAGTTGAAGACGATGTGAGTGCCATTTCCGAATATGCAAACGGTGCGACAGGCGCATTTATCACAACAACAGGCGAAGCTCCCGGCACAAACAGACTTGAAATCACAGGCGACAAGGGCAAGCTTGTTATCGAAGGAAACAGCATGAAGTTCACAAAGCTCGAAAATGCCGAAAGAGAATGGTGCTTCAATGAAAAGGTTGGCGGTTTTGAAAAGCCAAAGGCAGAAACAATTGACGTTGACTACTCAGACTGCGACACAATGAAGCCTCAGCACAAGGGTATTACGCAGAACTTTACAGATGCTATCCTCAAGGGCACACCTCTCATGGCTCCCGGCAAGGAAGGTATCAACGGACTCAGAATCGCAAATGCCATGTTCCTCTCAAGCTGGCTCGGCAAGGAAGTTGAACTTCCCGTTGACGGCGACCTCTTCTACAAGATGCTTCAGGACAAGATTGCAAACTCCACATACGTTAAGAGTGTCAAGGAACAGACAGCAAATCTTGACGGTACATACGGCAACTGATGAAGCTCTGTGATATTCACATAAGAGACCCGTATATCCTGCTTGACGGCGGAAAGTACTACTTATATGGCACACGTTTTAACGGCGAAAAGGGAACATATCCGCAAGAGTCGGAGGGCACTGACGTTTATGTGAGTGAGGATTTGGAAGACTTTTCACAGCCGATTCCCATTTTCCGACGTGATGACTCATTTTGGGGCACGCATCATTTCTGGGCACCCGAGGTTCACAAATTTGGCGGTAAATTCTACATGTTTGTGACTGTTGCATCAAAGACACGAAACCGCGGTGTTCAGATACTCGTTTCCGACACGCCCGACGGCACATTTATGCCTGTAATCAACGATGCAGTAACACCTTCCGAATGGGAATGTCTTGATGGAACGCTTTACGTCGAGGACGGTATTCCGTACATGGTCTTCTGCCACGAATGGTCGCAAATTGGCGACGGTGAGATGTGTTTGATTGAGTTATCGGAGGATTTGTCAAAGGCTGTAAGCGAGCCTGCAACGCTTTTCAAAGCGTCAGACCCTTCATGGGCGACAGGTTTTACCGATACAGGTGACAAATATGTTACAGACGGTCCGTTTTTCTACACAAATTCACAAGGCAGGCTTCTCATGATATGGTCGAGCATTGCTGACGGCAAGTATGTGGAGGCTGTTTCCTACTCCGAAAGCGGCATCAAAGGTCCGTGGAAGCACTATGACGAGCTTCTTTACAAAGAAGACGGCGGTCACGGTATGCTGTTCGAAAGCAAGGACGGACAACTGATGTTTACCATGCACTACCCAAACACCAACGATTTGGAAAGACCGGTTATAGTAAAAGTAAAAGAGCAAAACGGAACAATTGTAATTGAATAAAGAATCAGAGGACATCCATTTTGGACGTCCTCTTTTTTCATTATGAATTAGACATTTGAGCTGCTCTCTCTCTGGTTATTTCATCTTTGGAAAGCAAATCAATACCGTCATCGACAAATGCTTTACTTTCTATAAGCAAGTTCTTTGTAATAACCTTTCTCAAATTTATTGTAGGACCGCCTCTGTGAGGCATAAGAAGAACATTTGGGAGAGTCAGCAACACATCATCCTTATCAATCGGCTCTTTTTCCAGCACATCAAGCATTGCATTAAAATCACCGTTTACCAGATGTCGTGTAAGGGCTTGCTGATCAACAACGCCGCCGCGCGAAGTATTAACAAACAAGCTATCCTTTTTCAGCAAAGAAAGCAGTTTGTCATCAATCAGGTGGTGAGTTTTTGCATTTAGGGGTGTATGCACAGAAACTATGTCACATGTAGAAAATATCTCCTCCATGGAAGCCTGGCGGAAATTGTATTTTTCCTGATCCTCTTTTGGAATATCCACAATATCATACACAAGAAGCTCTACATTAAACGGCTGCAGTTTTTTTACAAGATGCTTTGCAATTGCACCGTAGCTGATAAGTCCGACTTTTTTATATATAAGGCTGTCCGACCAATCGTTTCCACCTGCCCATATTCCCTCTTTCATAAGTTGTGTACTGTAATGAGGTATCATACGAAGAGATGAAAGCATATATGCAATCGTACCCTCGGCAACAGATTCAGCAAAGTAATCGTTACCGCAGATAACCCTTATTCCCCTATCCCACATTTCTTCGGAAACAAAGGGCACTACGGTTCCCGCAACATGAGTGAGAAGTTTAAGCTTTGGAGCACAGTCAAGAATATCTTTATCAAGTCTTGGTGAGCCCCAGCATGTAACATAAACATCACAGTCAGCTATGTTCTTTTTAATATCCTCGACACTCATAGGTGTGTCTGCATCATTCCAAACAATTTCGCCGAGGGATTCGGCAAGTTCAATATTCTCCTTCGAGAAAAAAGTATCGAACATTTGATTTTTGGGCAATGTAACAAGTGCTTTCATTTTACTGCCACCTTTTATTTCCAGTTTTCGATATTGTTCTTAACAAACTCATCGTCATTAAGATGAGGATAAGCATCATGTATTCTTGTAATTTCGTCTGCCTGTCCTTCAGAGAGAACTTCATCGGGATTCAAGCACCAGATGCCATTCATAAGTCCCTGACGACGAAGTACCTCGTGAACACCGGGAATACAGCCTGCAAACTTGTGAGCAGGGTCAAAGAATGCGGCGTTGCAGTCGGTAACCTGTGCTGCAAGTGTAAGAAGTGAAGCATCAATTTTGTCCTGCTTCTTTGCTTCCATAAGCATTTTGAACATTTTAACTACGTTTTCGCTCCAAAGTGTCCAGTGACCGAGAAGGCCGCCTCTGAAGCCGTTTACAATCTTTGAACCGTCTTCTTTAGTAAATTCGTAGTTTGTAAGAAGGTCAACAACAATGTTGTCGTCGTTACCTGTGTAGAGTGCGATTTCGTCTTTTCTCGATGAGAAGGAAGCGGCACGTACTACGTCAAGTGTCTGATATCTGTTAAAGGGAGCCGCCTTGATAGCAACTACATTATCTACTTCACAAAGCTTTGTCCAGTAGTCATATGTGAAAGCTCTGCCGCCGACTCTTTCCTGAAGATAGAAGCCGATTACGGGCATTTCTTTAGCTACTGCCTTAGTTCTTTCAATCATGTAGTCCTCAGGTCTGTCGTTAAGTCCGCCGGGGCTGAGAAGCACTGCATCATAGCCGAGAGCTTTAGCCTTCTTTGCTTCGGAAACAGCCTGCTCTGTAGGGCCGCATACACCTGCAACACGAACTACAACTTTGCCTGTCTTTTCTTCGTAGGCATCGATTTCTTCCTTAACGATGTTTAAGATTCTGTCGTAAAGATTATATTCGGGAAGTCTGATTTCAAACTGAGTTGTATGTACAGCCGTTGCAATACCGCCGACATTACTGTTAAGGTAGTATCTCATTAAAAGTCTCTGACCGTCTTCGTCAAAGTTTCTGTTTTCGTCAAGTGCCAAAGGTGTTGCAGGGATAACAGTACCTGCATGAAGTATTTCAAGCGCTTTTGTATGTCTGTCCATTAATAAGACCCCTTTCTTTCTTCAAAGTGTGTAGGCTTGCCGAGACCTCTGCCGCCGTCAAGAATCCATTCTGCCTGCCACTTGATAAGTGTGTTGGCAGAAACAGAAGGATAACCGAAGGTTTCCATTGCCTTGCCTGCATCGTTGAGGTACGCATCGTTGCCTTCTTCACCTTCAAATATAGGTTCCTTGCCGAGAATTTCGCCAAGCATCTTTGCTGCTTTCTTGATGGAAATTGTTTCGGGACCTGTGATGTTCATAACATTTACGGGACATGTTGCATGGAGAAGACCGCGGATTGCATATTCGTTTGCACTGCCCTGCCAGATGCAGTTGAGTACGGGAGTTGCAAGACGGATAGGTGTTCCGTTCATGATGTTGTTTGCCATATCGTAAAGTACACCGTAACGAAGGTCAACGGCAAAATTGAGTCTGTACATGAAAATCTTAGTACCGTAGGTGTTTGCGGCATATTCAAATGCGCGTTCTCTCGCAAGCACGCTCATGGGGTATTCGCCGATAGGACCAACCTTGTCCTCTTCTGTGCATCCACCCGAAGCAAGAGGAACAATGGGATAAATGTTGCCGGATGAGAATACAACCATGTTGGAATCCTTGAACTTTTCGCAGACAAAAGCGGGAAGTGTAGCATTGAGTGACCATGTTTTCCATTCTTCGCCGTCTGTACCGAATTTACGACCTGCCATGTAGATGATGTTCTTCACTTCGGGAAGAGCACGAAGCTGTTCGAGATTGAGAAGGTCGCAGGAAATGATATCAACGCCTTTTTCTGTAAGATAGTTCTTTGCAAAGTCGTCAGAGAATCTGGAAACTGCTATTACTTTTTTATCAATACCTGCCGCTTTAATTGCATTCTTTGCAAGTACGCAAAGAGTCCAGCCCATTTTGCCGCCGGCACCGAGTACCATAATGTCGCCGTCGATTTTCTTGATGTCATCGATAAGTGCCTGAGTAGGCTGGGTCAATAAGTCATTAAGTCTTTCTTCTGTCCACATAGATTTATCCCTCCAAAAGTTTTATATATTCTTCTTTAGTCATCAAAGATTTGAAATTCTTCTTGATTTCTTTTCCGAGCTTTGCATCGTTTTCAAGGAGTCTTACTGCCGTCAGTGCCATAAGCTTTGCAGGAAGAACGTATGCCGTATAGTCATCGCTGACACAAAACTCTTTTGCATGAAGCTGTCCCGTAAAACCGCCGACCATGGGCTGAATTGTAGGAAGCAGATAACTTACGTCTCCGATGTCGGATGAGCCTGTCATGTTGATATCGTGACGAATAGCTTCCTTGTCCATGAATTCTTCCGAAACGGATTCAAATACTTTTCCCAGCTCCTTACTCTGATTGAAAGGTTGATAGCCGACAATTGTTTCTATATCAACCTCAGCGCCCACCATCATCGCCGCGCCCTTAATTGCCGCATCAACATCATCTGATGCCTTCATCATGGCAGGAGTGTTATTGGCTCTTACCTGGCATTCAAGCGTGACCTTGTCGGGTACAACGTTTACAACATCGCCGCCGCTTGTCACAATAAAGTGAACCTTGATATTATCTTCTTCTCTGAATCTTTCGCGGCATGTGTGTATACCGAGGATTGCAAGAGCCGCCGCATTCAGTGCATTAACACCGTCATAAGGCTTTGCGGCGTGAACGCTTTTGCCATGGAAGGTTATGCTCTTCATGACAAAACCCACACTGTTTGCATCAAGACACACAAGCTTTTCAGGTGCCTCGGGTCTTGCATGAACCATAATTGCCGCATCAACATCATCAAATTCGCCTTCATATATAAGCTGCTGCTTGCCGCCGAAAAACTTGATTTTTCCGTCATCGCGAAGACTCTTTCTGTAATCAAGCTCGATATATTCTTCTGCCGGGGTTGCCATAAAGGTGATACTGCCGCAAAGGTCACTTATAATACCGCTTTGTGCAAGACCCATTGCCGCACCTAACATATTTGCAATCTGCACATTATGTCCGCAGGCATGAGCAGCGTGGTTTTCGGCATTGGCATGAGGATGCTCACCGCACACAATGCTGTCAAGCTCACCGATAATGCATACATTGAAACCGTTATTATTACCGAGCGTTGCTTTTAAACCTGTATAAGCAATATCATCCTTGACGTCAAGACCAAGCTCATTGAAGCAATCTTTCACAAGAGCAGATGTTTCAAACTCTCTGTATCCGAGTTCGGGATTTGAAAGCACTTTCTTTCCAATCCCGATTATCTTTTCTGCGTTATTATCAATTGAGTCAAGAACCTTTTTTTCAAATTCTGTAAAAGCCATATTTACACCTCGCCTCATTTGTTAACTACATTTTACTACAAACTTATAAATTTGCCAATAGTTATTTCGCTCATTTTATATAATTTTTCGCTCACTCTGTTGACATCAATCACTATATTTGGTAAAATCACATCATAATTG
Source organism: Clostridia bacterium (assembly GCA_017620655.1). GTDB lineage: Bacteria > Bacillota > Clostridia > Oscillospirales > CAG-382 > UMGS1387. Next base: position 14,011 of record JAGAUT010000001.1, read on the forward strand.
ATGAAAGGAATAAATCATTTATGACAAATTTAGAAAACACGGATTTTTTCACAAACAATCCTATCACCGAATTTATTGGTGCCGGTTTTGAAAAATACAGACCCCATTGGCAGTGGCAAAGGAATCTTAACAACGCATCTCTGTATTTCATTGCAGACGGAAGTCTTAAATTCAGCATGAAAGACAGAACATTCACTGCCACAAAACATGATGTCATATTCCTTAAAAGCAGCGACTTTGCGACTATCAGCAATACCGACGACACATACAGCAGTTTATACTACATAGCATTTAATTTTGATGAAAACACCGGTTTATTATCAGATACGGTATTTTCAGACACAGGATACCGACACCTGTTCAAGGATATTCTTGACTCACATCTTTCAAAGGCGCCCTACAGCAGTCTCAGGATACTTCAGCTTTTTTCAAAGCTTATATACAGTCTTTCGATTGACTGTTTAAGCAAAAAGGAAGATTATTTGCTGACATCCAGAATCAATTCGGCTGCAGAGTATATAAACATCAATTATTATAAAAATATATGTATTGAGGATTTGTGCAAAATTTCAGGCTACTCACCTGCCCATCTGAGGCGTCTGTTTATAAAGACATACGGAGTTTCACCGAGAGATTATATTCTGGGAAAGAGAATCGAAATGGCAAAGGAAATGCTGTTTGATATTCCCGAAAAAACAATAGATGAGATTTCGGATCTTCTCGGCATTGGTTCCAGCTCATATTTCTGCAAGCTTTTTAAAAACAAAACCGGTTTTTCTCCCAATGAATACAAGAAAAAGCACAAGTCCGCAGTTAAATTTTAAATTTGTTGAAAAATATACCGTTTATTTTTCGCAAACGATTGATTTTTATAACAGCGAGTGATATAATTTACTCGGTTAACTAATTCTCTTGAAGGTTGGATGAGTTATGAAAAGAATATACTCTGTAATTTCAGCAATACTGCTGATATTTATACTGAACGGCTGCATAGGCAATTCAACCGATTTAAAAACGGAGTCCGACGAAAGCAAGCCAATTGAAAAAGATATTGAAGCAACAGAAACCGTCGAAATACCCGAACCCGAAATAATAGAGTACCGGACAAGCTTCCTCGGCTGCGGCGACAACATAATTTACGGCACAAAAGGTGCAAGGCAGAATGCTGTTGAAGGCGGACGCTCACTCAACTATAAGCCTTATTATGACGGTGTTTCCGATTTGATTGAAAATGCTGACATTTCCTTTATAAATCAGGAAACGCTGATGTGCGGTGAGGGATACAGTCTTAGCTACTATCCCATGTTCAACTCACCTCAGGATGTGGGGCACGATCTTGTTGAAATGGGATTCGATGTCGTTAACATTTCGAACAATCACATGCTCGACAAGGGTGCTGACGGTCTTGACAAAACCATTAAATTCTGGAAAAGCATGGATACGCTTATGATAGGCGGATACGAAAATGCCGAAGATTATGATACTGTCAGATACATCGAAAAGAACGGTATTAAAATTGCATTTCTTTCCTACACATATGCAACAAACGGTATTGTGAAAAATGCTTCCTCCCCCATTGTTATTCCATATATAAACGACGAGGACATTATCCGTCAGGCAGCCATTGCAAATGAAAATGCTGACCTTGTTTTCGTTTCCGTTCACTGGGGCGATGAGGGTTCTTTTACTCCAAACGATGAACAGATAAGAGTTGCACAATTATTTGCCGACTGCGGTGTTGATGCAATTATCGGGCATCACCCTCATGTCATTCAACCCGTAGAATGGATATATGGAAAGAACGACAACAAGACTCTTTGTGTATATTCCCTTGGAAACTTCATGGCACAGCAAGACCGTGATTACAACATGGTCGGCGGTATGATTTCTTTTGACATTGTTCATTCGAGTGTATCTGAGCCTCATCTTGAAAATGTTATATTTATTCCCACAATGTTTCATTTCGGAGGAAACTTTCTTGGAAACAATGTCATGCCCTTTGAAGAATACACTCCGGAGCTTGCTGCAGTTCATGGTGTCAGGATGTACTACGGAAATCACATGTCCTACGACACACTTCTCGGATATATCAAAAACACTGTAAGTGCCGAGTTTTTACCCGACTTCTACAGAGAAAACACAGATAAATCACACATCGAACAATAAAATCCTACGAAAAAGAGATGATTTAAGTGAAAAATGTAAGTATTATCATTCCGTCGCTGGATCCCGATGAAAAGCTCTCGGGAGTTATTGAAGCCGTCAGAAGTGTCGGCTTTTGCGACATTATTCTTGTGGATGACGGAAGCAAAGCAGAAAACAAAAAATTCTTTCCTTCGGGCGACGACATCACGTTATTGACTCACGAAAAAAATTACGGAAAAGGACAGGCATTAAAAACGGCACTCAAATATGTTATTGAAAACAGACCCGAAACAATCGGTGTAATAACCTGCGACGGAGACGGTCAGCATCTGGCAAAAGATGTTCTTGCAGTCGGTAAAAAAATGGCAGAGTGCGGAAAGTTTATTTTGTGCGTCCGTGATTTTTCACTTCCCGATGTGCCACCAAAAAGCAGAATAGGCAACAGAATCAGTTCTGCTGCCCTCGCCATATGCTGCGGCTCATACATAAGCGACACGCAAACGGGTCTGAGAGCCATCCCTGCCTCTCTTCTCAAACCAATGTCAGAAATTGAAGGGTCGCGTTTTGAATATGAGACAAACGTACTTTTAGAGCTTCGCAACATGAAGGCTCAGTACGATGAAGTGAAGATTGAAACGGTCTACCTCAACGAAAACAAGGGCACCCATTTTCACCCTGTCAAAGATACAATCAGAATATTCTCTCAGATTATAAAGTATCTCATATCATCCCTTGCGGCTTTTGCAACAGACATTATTCTATTCATTATCTGCAACAAGCTTTTACTGCTCGGGGTTATGTTATCGACAGTTATTGCCAGAATTATTTCATCGGCTGTTAACTTCACTCTTAACAAAAAGGTTGTGTTTCACAGTCACGGCAATTCCATCAAGGCATTAATGAAATACTACGCTCTTGCAATACCTGTAATGCTGATATCGGCATTCGGAGTAAAAGGCTTATGCCTTCTTCTTTCCGTTCCGGATAATTCGATCATAATTACTCTGATAAAGGTAATCGTTGATTTTATACTATTTATTCTTAACTACAACCTTCAAAAAAAGTGGATATTCAAAAAGTAATCCATCCGAAAGGACATTATCATGGCATCGCATTTCAAAGACGGCAAAAAGTTAAAGCCGTTTGTCAGCAGAGCTGACAGAATTAAGATAAAAGAAAACGCTAAATACAGAATTTCCGCAAAAACGATCATCGGAAGAAGTTTACTTGTCTTTTTCACGTTGATTATATGTTTATTGATTCTCCTGTTTTCTTCTTTGTATGTAGTGGTCAACGGAGAATGCACACCGCTTCGCGACAGGCTTGTCCTGTCTGCCATGCAGGCAAGTGCAACAAAGTGGCTTCCCTCACTGTTTATGCCAAAGCAAACGGTTGATGAAATTGTCAAGGCAAGTTATGTTGTAAACACGGATGTCATTTCACTTGACGAATATACAGCATCACTTAACCAAAAGGACGAAAAGGTAATTGATAAGTGGGAAAATGCTATCGACGGCATTCTGTTTGAAACAGTCAAGGGCAGTACATTTACGGGATACGTTCTTCTTGTCAAGGATCCGTCAAGGCTTTTTGTGGGAACCTCCAGCGATTTCACAAAAGACATACCCGGAAAAAACATTTTTGACATTGCAAAAAAAGAGGATGCAATTGCTGTAATAAATGCAGGAGAATTTTCCGACCCGGGCGGACAAGGAACGGGCAATAATCCCATGGGCGTTACCTTCTCAAAGGGAAAATGCGTCTGGAACGACACATATAAGAGAACCTTCATCGGATTTGACAAAGACAACAGGCTTATTGTAACAGAGCCCATGACAAAAGCTCGTGCAGAACAGCTAAACATCAGGGACGGCGTCAGCTTCCAGAACGGAAACACTCTGATCACCAACGAAAACGGCAGTATATCCATACATTATGCCGACAACAACACAGGAACCGCTCAGAGAACTGCCATTGGACAGGCAGCAGACGGTACGGTTATTCTTCTTGTCACAGACGGAAGAAGTGCCAGCAGTCTTGGGGCAACAAAGAATGATGTTATCGACGTAATGATAGATTACGGTGCCGTAACGGCAGGCATGCTTGACGGCGGTTCTTCAAGCCTTATGTATTACGAAGACTATTTTACAAAGTACAGCTACGACGAAAGCACCCTTGATCAGTATCAGAAAAGGGGTCTTATCAACAAGTACAAGGCTTTTACGACACCAAGGCGTATGCCGACATACTTCTGCGTTGCAAGACCAGACAGCAGCTCAATTGAAAGTCAGGACTAACATATGAAAAATACAAACACCAAAAAGCTTGGGCTTTTTTACAAAATATACTTTATTGCAATTTCAGTTTTCCTGATGCTGACAGTACTGTTCTTATTCATATTGAATGGGAATATCAGCGAATACAATAAAGGCATCCCTGAAACCGTTTCAGAGAATTTCTTTAAAAGCACCTTCCTTGAACTTGATGCCGACACTATTATTGAAATGTCAAAAACAAAGCCTTCCGAGTTTGAAACAAGGAAGGACATCAAAGACTTCATCGAAAGAATTATGTCCTCAGGGCTTACTTATACAAGTATTTCATCCGACACAGAGGATAAAAAATATATTGTAAAGTCAGGAGAATTCAAGTGTGCTTCTTTCACGCTCTCCATGGATGAAAACGGCGACTACTATCCGTCTTCCCTTTCGCTTCATCTTCCGAAAGAAAATTCAAGGACATACAAGATACTTGACTCAAGCAAACTTTACATTAACGGCGTTGAAGTCAGCAACAATTACAAAACATCTGAAGAAAAACACGAGAATGCAAAATATCTCCCGGAAAATGTAACGGCTCCGCAGTGGGTCACATACACAATTGACGGTCTTACAAAGGAACCCGATGTTTACATTACAGACAGAAACGGTAACAGACCAAATCTGTTGGATAACGAAGGTATTCTTTATGAAGAAATCATATATGATGCAGAAGAAAGTGAAATAACTGACAAAATCTTAGCCGGGGCAAAACAATACGCAATTTGCATGCAGGATGATGCGCCGAAATCCACCGTATACCCTTACTTTGAAAAAGGAACGGATTTATACAACAGCATTCGTTCCGTTGAAAACTCGTTTGTATGGGAGCATTCCGGATATGCAATTGAAGATGAAAAAATCAGCGAGTTTTTCAGATACGATGAAAACACGGTATCTTTAAGGGTATCCTTCACACACGTACTGAAAAAGCATGGACAGGCAGATTACAGAGATATTACAGACATTACATATTTTGCAAGAAATATTGACGGTCAATATATGATTTTTGCCCGCCACAACAACATATAAGAAAAAGCACCTCATGTCGAGGTGCTTTTTAATGTACTATTCTTCGATTTCGGCGTCGGGTGCGTTCTTCTTTACACTTTCGATACCGTTAAGACATCCTGCCTTTGCGGAATATCCTTCGGAAGCAGCAACAATCTGGCCGTTCTTAGCTTTGAGGCGGAATCTGAATTCGCCTGCCTTATCTTCATAAAGCTCAAACTTGGGATGCTTTACTTCTTCATAACCCTCAACTGTCTGATCTTCAACATTACCCACACAGCTGTTTTTTACGCTTTCAATACCGTTGAGGCATGCAGCCTTGGATTCATAAACTTCGCTGGTTGCGATTACCTGTCCGTTTCCGGCAACAAGGTTGAACTTAATTCCCGATGCTGTTTCTTTTACTACAAACTTTGCCATAATATGTACTTCCTTTCTAATCGGCTTTTCCGATTTAATTTATACAACTTAATCCTGTCACAATTCAGATTCGTATCAATATATTTAATATGTTATCATTGACTTTAACAGAATAGGATGATAAAATATCATTTGGAAAGACAGGTGATATTTATGGCACGAAAAAGTGGCGTTTTAATGCACATTTCATCTCTGTTCGGCGATTACGGAACAGGTTCATTCGGAAAAAACGCAGAGTACTTTGTCGATTTCCTCTCAGATTGCGGATTCTCCGTATGGCAGGTTCTTCCATTCAACATGGTTGACGAGCACAATTCTCCGTACAAATCATATTCCTCTTTCAGCGGAAACCCATATTTTGTTGATTTGGAAACTCTTTACAACGACGGACTTCTTACAAATGAGGAGCTTAACTCTGCAAGACAGCAAAGTCCGTGGCTATGCGAATTTAACATATTATCTGAGGAGCGCTTTTCATTATTGAAAAAGGCTTCGGAAAGAGTTGAAAACAAAAGAGAAATATCAAAGTTTATCAAGAGTAATCCATACATTGCATCATTCTGCGAGTTCATGGCACTTAAAGACGCAAACGACGGAAAAGAATGGCAAAAGTGGACCGTTAAGAAATATGACAAGAGTGTACATTTTGCATGGCAGTTTATTCAGTATGAGTTTTTCACTCAGTGGGCAAAGATAAAAAAATATGCCAATGACAAAGGGATAATGATAATCGGAGATGTACCCATTTATGTTTCCGAAGACAGTTCCGACGTATGGGCAAACACAAAAGAATTCCAGCTTGACAGTGACGGACATCCCATGAATATTGCAGGCGTACCACCCGACTACTTCTGCGAAGACGGTCAGCTTTGGGGAAATCCGCTATACGACTGGTCTGAAATGAAAAAGAACGGCTACAAATGGTGGTGTGACAGAATCAAGCACATGTCACTTCTCTTTGACGGCGTAAGAATAGATCATTTCAGAGGGATTGAATCATACTGGTCTGTTCCTGCAACGGCAAAAACGGCAAAAGACGGAAAATGGGTCAAGGGTCCCGGTATGTCGCTTATCAAAGCAATAAAGGAAGCGGCGGGCAAAACCATGATTATCGCAGAAGACCTCGGAGACATCACTCCTGCGGTTAACAAGCTCGTTAAAAACAGCGGTTTTCCAGGAATGCGTGTTTTCCAGTTCGGTTTTCTCTCAGATGGAGAAAGCACACACATGCCTCACAATTATACCGACAACTGCATAGCCTACACAGGCACCCACGACAACAACACGCTTCTTGGATACCTCTGGGAGCTTGACGATTCAACAAGAGAAAAAATGCTTTTCTACTGTAATCATAGCGGTGATTGGAAAACAGGGTGCGAAAGCATTATCAAAACAATGCTGGCTTCCCACGCAGATACAATTATAATGCCAATTCAGGATTTACTTGGATTCGGTGCTGACACAAGAATCAACACTCCGGGCAGGGCTGATGGCAACTGGGCATACAGAATCACAAAAGAACAGCTCGATTCTATTGACAGGAAACATTTCAAATTCTTGAACAAAATGTATTACAGGTAACATTAAAGCCTCGGCAAAAGCCGAGGCTTTATTTTATATTCTGTTACTGGCCGTATACATTATCAACCGTAATACCTTTGATATGTCTTGCATCATTGACAATTTCAAACTGAGGACAACAAAGTTCTCCTTCCTCACCCCAGAAAGAAACAACAGTTATTGCGGTAAACTGAGGGCAGATAGCTTTTGACACAAAGGGCATGGGCAGATTGAATATATGAGAAAGTGCAGCAGTAGACGAACCGCCATGGCTTGCAAGAAGCACATTTTTATATGGCTGACTGCCAACTCTGTAGAATTCACCGTCACGGGTAAAGCCGAGTTCTGCAAGCAATTTATCAATTCCGACACCTACTGCCAGAGAGCGGTCTGTTGTAAAGGAAGTATTGAACGGGTCTTCAAGCGGCCATGTGGGAGACATCAGGCTCTGTCCCCTCTGCACCATACGCATTGAAAGAGTCCACGGATCATAACCGTTTTCGCCTTTATTACTTCCGGCAGGTCCCCATCCGATTTCTCTCATGAAGTCGAGCTTTTCAACCTCCATATTTCTTCCATCGGCTATATGAAGAGCTGTTTCATATGCTCTGCCGCAAGAAGAAGCATAAAACTTATCAATATTTTCTTCTTTCAATCTTTCGGCACAAGCTTCAGCTTGTTTATGACCAAGTTCGGTAAGGCAGTCGTTTTTATAATCGGGGTGTCCGTGGCGGACAAGAATAAGTCTCATAAAGTCACCATTTTATCAAAACGCAATTTTGGGACACGAGAAAAACATTTTTTGTCAATCTCTATATGCCCCAACATGTTAATAATATCACAATGAGATATGGTTTGTCAATAGTTTATTGTGCATTTACAACAAGTTCTCCCTATTATACAAAAAGTTATTGTAAACTTTGACTATTTTACCGCTTGATTTTCCCTGTATTCCTATGTTACAATATAGGCGAGGAAAGGAAGGTACACTCCAATGAACAAATAGCTTTCCAAAAAATTAAGGAAAAGGTATAGTCCAATGAACGAGTAGCTTTAATCTAATTTCAGAAGAAAAGGTACGGTCCAATGAACGGTTAATATTTTCCAAGAGTTTTTTAGAAAAGGGTTTGGTACAATGGCAATGTTTAAATTCCTACCCAAAAAAGAAATCTGAGAAAGAAAGGTACAGTCCAATGAGAAAGTAACCTTCCCCCGATAATTATTTCGGACACATACCGGTGAACATTCAAAGTGAACAGTTAAAATCTGACACGGCGGTGTAACGCATAACATATATATTATTCTTTTTAGTGTTCCGGTTGATGATTTAAAGGTTTGTGAATGAGTAGTTATTGGACAGCCCCTCATCTGATGCATAAGAAAAAATGCAGGATAAAACACACATTACAATTTAATATTTATTTAAAAGCTAAGAAACAAACAGCAAATTGAAGTATTTATTATAATAATTCACAAAGTAACTTGTAAGTAACTTAAGAAAGTTTTGTAGTTTGATACCCCTAAAGAAGATATTCGGTGTGTTTTAAGAATTGCATTGACGGTTGCACAGGTAGATTTGAAAGGAGAAGTTAATAAAATGACATTAGATTTCAAGAGTGAACAGAAGTGACCCTCGGTTGTGTGTAAAGAAACATGACTGAGGGTCACTTCCATTTATTCTCTTTTTTTATGTCCGTTTTTACTTTTCTATTGACCTATGTCTTTCAAAATGGTATAATGCAGTGAATTCATTTTGAAAGAGGTATTTAAATGCCCGGACTCGGAACTGTTATAAATGCCGCTGCAATAATTTTGGGCGGTCTTATAGGCTTATTCTTCGGGAAACTGATGAAAGATAAAATGCGGGATTCTCTATGCAAAGCCTGCGGTATATGCGTCTTGTTTATCGGTCTTGCAGGTGCTCTTGACGGCATGCTTGAACTTTCGGAAAGTGACATTGTAAGCGGAAAATCAATGCTTTTAATCGGCTGCATCGCCATTGGAACTTTAATTGGAGAAATCATAAATCTCGAAGACAGATTCGAAACTTTTGGCGAATGGCTGAAAAACAAAACAGGAAACTCCGGAGACAAACTGTTTGTAGAGGGTTTTGTCAATGCTTCACTCACTGTATGCATCGGAGCAATGGCAATCGTCGGCTCCATTCAGGACGGCATTTTAGGTGACATTTCTATTCTTGTTACAAAGGCAATCCTCGACTTTATAATAATTCTTATTATGGCAGGTTCTCAAGGTGTCGGGTGTGTCTTCTCTGCCCTACCCGTTGCAATACTTCAGGGATCGGTTACTGTATTATCAACACTTATAAAGCCTATAATGACTGCCGCTGCATTATCGAATCTTTCCCTTATAGGTTCTGTGCTAATTTTCTGTGTCGGTATAAACCTTGTATTCGGCAAAAAAATAAGGGTTGCCAATCTTTTACCGTCAGTTATCATCGCTGTAATTGCCGCTTTTATTTGAACATAAAAAACCGCCGACGGCGGTTTTATTTTTTATTGCCTGCTTTTTGAAACTGCTGCAAATATTGTCTTGGAGATATTCCGTAATGCTCTCTGAATGACTTACTGAATGCATATATACTTGAATAATTCATAACCTCTGCAATACGGGACATTGTCATTTTTTTCTCTGCAATAAGAATTCTTGCCGTTTCAAGGCGTTTTACCCTGTAATAATATGACAAAGAAACGGTTGTGGTTTTTTTGAACAGTGCCGAAAGATAGCTGTAATTATATCCGAGATCTGAAGCCATCTCATTGAGGCTTGTTAAAGAATACAGATGTGTATCTATATAGCTCATCATTTTATGACATAGTTCAGAGCTGCTTTGATTTATGGGACTACCGGCGATTTCTTCCGACTTCATAGTTCTCAGGATATAAACGACAATCTGATTACAAAGAGCCGAAAGAAGCTCATTGGAAAAGGGTTTGGTATTCTGGCTTTGGCTGTCAAACTCTTCAAGAATGCAGTCAATTATATCTATAGCTTTTTCACTGTGAATCACTCTGGAATAAGGAGAAATATTTTTAGACCACACCTTATTAAGCTCCTCAGCGAATTTAAAGGAGTTGACAGAAAAGGTAATAAAGTCATAAGAAAGCGGGTTATCCGCATCGGATTCAACCCTGTGAATGTCAAAGGGAAATGAAACATACACGTCGCCTTTTTTGACTTCCATCGGAACATTTCCTGTATACATCCTGCCACTCCCGCATGTAATGACGGAAATCTCATAGACTCCCCCATGCATGTGTTCAACAATTGATGCGCCCTTTCCTGATCTTCCAAGATATATCAGAGAAATATCATCAAGATATAAAGGCCTGTTTTCAAAGGAAATCATACAATCACCCCACAACAGAATTATATCCCGGTTCTTTCATTATGTCAACTAAAAAAACAAAATATTTACGAAAATAGCTATCAATAACGCTCAAGCACCAAAAATGAGGACAACTTTTGCGACTTCTATTTATCTAATCTAGTATTCTCCTGATTTCTGTAAATTACAAACTTACTGAATAGAAATTCAAGAACAAAATTCGAAAGCATTGTTACAATTAAAACCACATAGTCATTGATACCGCCGCCTTCGGCAACATGACCGAGATAGGTAGACACAGGAGTAAACACGGCATAAAATCCGAACAGCTTTGCCATTGCTGAAGGAACATTAACGGCAGACTTGAAAGTATAACGTCTGTTAAAGGTAAAGTTCCACACTATTGAAAGAATAAGCGAGATAAGATACGACGGCCAATAAGGCATTTTAAAAACTTCTTCAAACAACGCAAAAGAGCCTGCCTGTATTATACCTGCAGAAACAGAAAAAAGGGTAAATTTAATCATTTGTGAAACAGAGTTCTTATTCACAACTTTTCACCTCGTAAAGTTTTATAGTCTTATTATAACAGCAATTATTATAACTTTCAATACAAAAAACCGCTCATAACAGAGCGGTTTATATTTATCAGTTGATTTTTCCTCCTCCGCCGGTATAAACAGCATCAATAATCTTCTGAACTGAAAGCGTGTTTCTGCCGTTTACGGGAGGCTCGGTGTCATTGATAACTGCATTTGCAAAGGCATCAATTTCCTTTGTGTACATGTTGCCGAAATCAACCTTGAGTTCAATAGGCTCAACCGTGATTCTCGACTGTTTGGCGTCATAGCCTGTATCTTCGGGACAGGCAAGAATCTTAACATTGCCGCCTTCTTCCTGACCGAGTGTACCCACAGCAATAATGCTGCCCTTTGTACCATAAAATTCAAGAGGGTTGTTTGCGGCAGAGTCGGGAATGTTGAAGTTTACGTCAACAATGCCGAGAGCACCGCCCGACATTCTCATTACCATTGCCGTCGAGTCGTCTACGTTATAATTAAAGGTCTGAGTAGCAGAGAAGCCCGTAACCTCTACTGCCTGAAGGCCTGAAATGTACTGTAAAAGGTCAATGCAGTGAACACCGAGGTCAACAAATGCACCGCCGCCCGAAAGCTTCTTGTCCTGACGCCATGCACCCTCAATGTCGGGATACCAGCAGGTAAACTGAGCACGCATGGATACAATGTCGCCGATTGTGCCTTTTGCGATTATTTCCTTAATCGCCTGATGATAGGCATGGTATCTCATCATAAAGCCGACACCAAGCTTCACACCGTTTTCTTCACAAGCCTGTATGATTTCAAGGCTTTCTTCTGTTGTAAGACCGAGAGGCTTTTCAAGAAGAATATGCTTTTTTGCCTTTGCCGCTGCCAGTGCCTGCTCTTTGTGGCAGAACACGGGAGATGCGATGTATACGCAGTCAACTTCGGGCATGGCAAGAATTTCATTATAATCGGTGGTAGCAAATTTTGCACCGTACTTGTCACGACAAGCCTCGGCAGCCTTGGGATTTGCGTCCATTACGGCATAACATTCGCTTGTTTCCGATAACATCATGCCGGGTAAAGTTCTTCTGTCGGCAATGCCGCCGCAACCGATTATACCCCATTTGAGTTTCATAGTTTGTCTCCTTATCTGTCTAATGACTAACATCAAATCATCGCCGAGTTTGACCGCTTTGATTTATGGCGGTCAAACGGTGTTTGTTAAGCGACACCGAAAGCTCCGGCTTCGTCTGAAACACCCCGTGAATTGTCAGCGGCGACTCGCCGCCTGCATTTCAGAAACGCTTGCAAGAACTGCATCAGCCATATATTCGAGCTGTTCGTCGGAAAGTCCGTAAAGAGGAAGATGTGTAAATCTCTTGTAGAATACTTCTTCGCAGTTGGGACAGGTCTTTGCGATTTCGTCGCTGTTGTAACCCATGTCCTGTACAACCTTGAATCTGTAAAGAGGACCGAAGTGTGCAATCTGTGTAACACCCTTTTCTTCGAGCTTCTTCTTGAGTACCTGAACGTCACCGCCTGCTTTTGCAGGGTCAATCTGAAGAAGATAGAGGTGGAAGGTAGGCTTAATGTCGTCATTACCCAAATCCTGAGGAATGATTGCATCGTTTTCCGCAAATCTCTTTGTAAGATATTCGGCAGCCTTTCTTCTCTTTTCGATAATTTCTTCGTTTCTTGCTACCTGAAGTTTAAGACCGAGACCCTGAATTTCTGTTGTGGAGTAGTTACCTGCAACGAAGGGTGCTTCTTTACCCTGAATGGGTGTGATGTTGTAGAGCCAGTCCTTGATGGGGCAAGTAAAGTCAAGACCTAAGAATCTTGCTCTCTTCATTTCACCTGCAAAGCCGGGTACGTTTGTTGTAACAATACCGCCTTCACCGAAGGAAGTGATGTTCTTAACTTCGTGCATACTGAATGCCGCAAAGTCGCCGATTGTACCGACTTTTCTGCCCTTATACATTGCACCGAATGCGTGAGCCGCATCTTCAAGCACAAGAATGTTATGCTTCTTTGCAAGCTCCATGATAGGATCAAGGTCAACAGGGTATCCGCCGATATGTACGGGAACAATCATCTTTGTCTTATCGGTAATCTTTCTTGCAACATCCGCAGGGTCCATGTTGATTGTCTTGGGGTCAACGTCTGCAAAAACGAGCTTACAGCCGATAGCAAGAGGATATGCCATGGTAGCAACGAATGTGATTGCAGGAACGATAACTTCGTCACCTGCCTTGAGGTTTGCGTACTGATAAGCGATTTCAAAGCCTGCTGTTGCATTTGTTACGAAGGCGCAGGAATCTGTGCCGAGGTATTCGTTACAAGCTGCCTCTGCCGCTTCAACATTTGAACCGAGTGAGAGCTTTCCGGGAGGTGTTGCAAGTGCTTCAAGCTTCTTTACCTGTTCCCAGACTGCCTTCATTGCATCATCGTATTCCTTGCCTTCGCCCTGCATGAGGAAAGCAATAATTTCCATAAGGTCGTGTACGTTGTAGTTTTCGCCTACTGCCGCCCATGGAACACGGGTAGCACCTGTGTTATATCTGAAATCTGTTCCCATAATAGTGTTTCCTTTCGAGTTGTTGTATTTATGGCTTCCCCTTTTCAGGGGGAGCTGTCACCACAAGGTGACTGAGGAGGTACAATGCACCTGTGTCAACCTCATCCGTCACTTCGTGACACCTTCCCCAACGGGGAAGGCTTTTAAAGCTGAAAAGCTAAATCAGTTGCACTCAGCAACAAGCGGACCTTTAAGCTCCTTGAGATAGAAGAGTCTGCCGGGAAGAGTTGGCATGAATGTTGATGTGATATTCATGTCGGGACCGTAGTGGAGGGTAGTAAGGAAGCTCATGCCCTGCCACTGCATTCCTCTGCCGAGTACGCCGTCACAGCCGCCGATGATGTAGTCAGCCTGAAGGAAAAGACCGGGGCCTATGGTATTTGCACGGCAAGGAACAAGTGTTGTTCTGGATTTGAAGGATGTAAGTGCGTTCTGTTCGATTGTAAGGGGATGAAGCTTTGCGCCGATTCTGTAAGGTGCCTTCTTCCAGTCTTCAACCGACGCATATTCATCGGCAAACTGGGGTTCCCAGAATGCGATGTGGCACATTCTGCCGATACCGAATACGAGTACGAGCTTAGCACCTTCTGCCTTGAGTGCGGCGATCTTGGAAGGATATGTAGGAAGGTTATCCTTTGTTGCAAAGTTACGCTGGGATTCGGGGACAGTCTTATTAATCTTGTTGAAGAACGCTTCTTTCATGGAGTATTCAAAGGATGCGGGGTTGTCGTTGGAAAGTGTGTTGCCGTCGGCATCTGCCCATTCGTCCATGTTGAAGGTATAAACGTGGGAGCAGTCAACGTCCCATTCATTGAGGAAGTAGGATGCCCACTTGTACATACCCATGGGACCTACGGGAAGAATGATAGCGAGCTTTTCGCCCTTGTCCTTTGCTTCCTTGATTTTGAGAGCGATTTCGTGACCCATGAGTGTGTCAAATTCATAGATGTTGTCGCATTCTACGGGACTGAAGTCCTTGTGCCAGAAATCTTCACGAGCAACGCCCTTATCAAGGCATTCGTCGATTTTCTTCATGTCCCATCCTTTGGGGTAGAAGCCTTCAAGAAGGCTGCCGTTTACTGTTGATAAAAAGTCCATGGTGTTTCTCCTTATTTAATGTAATGTTGTAATTATTTGTCTAGTTTTTTCTTTACTTCCTCATTTGTCAAACCTCATCCGTCAAAATCAAAGATTTTGCCACCTTCCCCAGAGGGGAAGGCGTTTGATAGATGCAGTAATTTAAGGCTTCCCCGTCTACGGGGGAGCTGTCAGCGAAGGCTGACTGAGGAGGTTGATCGAGAAGGCTGCTCTCTAATCACGCCTTGCCCGAACTGCCGAAGAGTCTCATCTTGCCCTTAACGACTTCCTGAACGGTTGCCTTTGCGACCATTGTGGCAAGCTCAAAGCCAGTGTCCTGCTCATATGCCGCATTGAAAGCCTTAAGACCTGCTATGCACATTTCAGTACAGATATTTACCTTTCTGATACCGTTCTTGATTGTGTTTCTGAAGTCTTCGTCAGAAAGACCCGAACCGCCGTGAAGTACAAGAGGCTTTTCGGAAATCTTGTATATGTCAGCAAGTCTCTGAATGTCAAGCTTAGGCTTTGTCTTGTACTTGCCGTGTGCCGTACCAATAGCAACCGCAAGAGCATCAATGTCGGCGCGTCTTATAAAGTCGTTGACCTGTTCTACGTTAGTGTACATTTCTTCGTGTCCGTCATCAGTACCGCCTTCACCGCCGCCGACGTGACCAAGCTCTGCTTCAACACTGCAACCGAGAGCGTGTGCAACCTTTGAAATTTCGCGTGTGTTTGCGATGTTTTCTTCGTAAGGAAGTGCAGAGCCGTCATACATTACGGATGTAAAGCCCGCCTTGATTGCACCGAGGATTTTCTTGTAGTCTGTGCCGTGGTCAAAGTGAAGACAAACGGGCACCTTTGCATCCTTTGCAATCTTGTTCATGATAATCTGTGCATAGTCAAAAGGAATGAAAGGAAGGTGAACTTCGGCAACACCCAGAATAACAGGAGAGTTTTCCTGCTCTGCTGCCTCGATTATACCTCTTGCCATTTCAAGATTCAACATATTGAAAAGTCCGACACCGTATTTTCTCTGTTCGGCGTCCTTTAATATTTCTTCTAAAGTTACTAACATTTTGTTTCTTCCTCCAGGAATTTTAATGTTTCTTCATAGGATTTAGTGCATGTGGTCGCACCCTTTGCCATGGTGCAAAGACCGCCTGTGGCATTTGCCACCATCATGCACTCATGTGGGTCAACGTCTCTTGCAAATGCTGCAAGAAAGCCTGAGCAGAAGCTGTCGCCGGCACCCGTTGTGTCAACAGGCTTCTGTCTGCCGACAATTGGGTATATGTTTCCTTTTTCTTCACCCGAAAGACGAAGGAAACTACCCTTGCTTCCAAGCTTTATAATAACATTTTTGACACCCTTACTCATGAATACATCGGCGATTCTTTCAGGGTCTGTTTCACCGCCTGCAAGCTGAACCGCCTCATCAATACTCGGCATAAAGAAGTCGAGATGAGGCAAACAGCAATCAAGCACCTTTCCCCACTGCCCTTTTGCATCCCAGCACACGTCAAGGAATGTGGTTTTTCCTTTTTCCTTGCACTTCTTCAAGAACTCAGCCGTCTCAGCACCGTCAAATGTGTTCATGAGGAATGAACCTGTTACAAAAACAAGGTCACATTCGTCAATTACTTCAAAATCAATGTCGCTCTCAGAAAAAACGGCGTTTGTGCCGACACAGTGTAAAAATGAACGCTCGCCCGAGCTTTCGGAAAGAACAACCGATGCCGAAGTCTGTACGGTATCGTCTTCTTTGAGTGCTCTTGTATCAACGCCTGCCTTATTTAAGCAGTCACGAAGATACATTCCGA
The DNA here is from genome assembly GCA_017620655.1 of Clostridia bacterium. Lineage (GTDB taxonomy): Bacteria > Bacillota > Clostridia > Oscillospirales > CAG-382 > UMGS1387. The sequence continues at coordinate 30,837 of JAGAUT010000001.1, forward strand.
ACATGTCAGAGCCGACCTTACCCACAATCTTTGCATCAACACCCATTTTTGTAAGGTTGATGGAAGCCGTCATGGCATTTCCGCCGCTGTGAACGGTTATCGCATTAACCTGTGATAACATTCCTCTTTCGGGAACGCTGTCAACGGGACTTGCCATAACGTCGGCGACTAAGATTCCTACACACGCTACCTTTTTCATTAGGGCAACAACCTCCGTGTTACGGGCTTGGGATATACCATGCACTGGCTGAAGGCTTCGGCGTACTTTGCACCGCACTGGTATCCTCTGTATTTTGAAATTGTCTTTACCATGTCGGCAAAGTCAATGTTGTCGTGTTCTCTCATCCACTTGAGCTGGCTTACATGACATTCAAGCATTTCGAGCTTTAAGTCGATTTCATCCGTGATATCAACATATTCTGTGGGAAGAAATTCGTTGCCGCCGAGATTGTCCATGTAATAAATGGGAGTAACCTTCGTTGCACCCGGAACTGCTGTCATGTAATGGGGACAGCTTGCGGTAAATGCCGCATCAAATACAAGATTGCTGACTGCAACATGGTCGGGCATGTAGTCGTTAGGTGCATGGGTTATGATAAAATCGGGGTTTGCTTCTCTGATTATATCAACAACCCTGTCTCTGTGCTCCTTGTTCTGATGATAAACAACAAGGTCGCCGATGTCGCAGGTTACTACCTTTATGCCTGCAAGGGAACCTGCCTTTTTTGCTTCTTCAATACGAATTTTGCGAAGCTCCTCGGGTTGTATTACAACATGACCCATGTCGCCGTTGCAGACATGGCAAACAGTTACGTTGTCGCCGCGCTTTACACATTTTGCCAAAGTTCCGGCACAATTGATTTCTATGTCATCGGGATGACAGCCGATAGCTAATACATTCATTTGCTTTTCCTCCTTGGATTATTGACTTTTATACATATATATGATACAATATTTTCGCTGATTTGTATTTATCACACATTACATATTATTTATCATTTATTCCACAAGGTGAAGGAGGCAAGTGTTTTGGAATTTGAAATTCGCCCGGTAAAACGGGACATTATTATAGACGGCTTCAACAGCATATATTACTTTGAATTCGGTAAGGACTTTGCACATGCACCCGAAAAACACAACTTTTGGGAAATGGTCTACATAGACAGTGGAGATGTTATTGCCATCACAGACGGTCTTGGACGACCTTTAAATCAGGGGCAGGTAATCTTTCACAGACCCATGGAAATCCACGCCCATGTTTCTAACAAATTAGTACCGAACAACATGCTTGTCGTTTCCTTTACTACTCAAAGTCCTGCCATGGAATATTTTGACAAGAAGGTATTCAGCCTTGACAAAACAGGAAAAACTTTACTAACGCTTTTTATCAATGAAGCAAAAAATGCTTTAGGCGAAATACCCAGCGAATACTCAGACAAGAATCCGCTTGATTTTTCAAACGCACCATTCGGGTCTTTTCAGCTTCTCGAGTGCTATCTGACCGAATTATTGCTCGTTCTGTCACGACTTGACGCGGACAGATCCAACAGAGTAAAGTCTACCGAGAATGCGAGAATTCTTGCACAAAGTTCAATTACAGAGTTAATTGTTGCTTATCTTAAAGACAACATTTATGGAACGCTCACGCTTTCTGATATTTGCAAAACATTTTTTATGGGCAAAAGCAAGCTTTGCAAATTATTTGATGACTACATTGGCGAAGGTCCCATCGAGTATTACTCAAATCTGAAAATTGCTGAAGCAAAAAAGCTGCTTTTGAAAGAGGAGTTAACGGTCAGCAGTATCTCCGATATGTTAGGTTATTCATCAATTCACAACTTTTCAAGAGCTTTCAAAAAAGCAGTCGGCTTCTCCCCTGCCGTTTACAGAAAAAGAATTAATCATTCTGAAATATAACAAACACAAATCCCCTGCGGTTGCAGGGGATTCTTTTATATTGAGAGCAGTTTCATTGCATTTTCATAATAAATTTTGACAAGAGTTTTATCCGAAAGACCGAGAGCTTCAAGCTTTGCTCTTGAATGGCTTGCCCTTGCCCACGGCATATCGCTTCCGAAAAGGATATGGTCGATGCCTACGTTATCAATAAGTCTTTTTGCAGAGTCGTTATTGATAATTGAAACGGTATTGATAATGGATGTATCGAGGTACATATTATCGTGGTATTTATATACATCTGCACCCTCTTCCCACATATCATAGCCGCCCATATGAGCGAAAACAAAGGTGGTTTTCGGGAAAAGCTCGCAAAGTTTATTCAGTCTTTCGGGGTCTGAGTGGAAAGGTGCTTTAAAGCCCACATCGCCGCCTGCGTGGAAGGTGACAATCATACCGAGCTCTCCGCACTTTTCATAGGTCGGAAACACCCTTTCATCCATAACATCAAACCACTGATATTCGGGGTGGAATTTAATGCCTTTAATTCCCGCCGCATGAAGTCTTTCAACTTCGGAAATTGAAGTTTCGCTACCGGGGTAAACAGAGCCAAAGGGAACAATTCTCGGGTTAGAAAGAAGGGATATTGCAAAGTTATTTACATTTGTTTCCTGAGTGGGTTTTGTTGCAATATTGAGGACAACAGAGATATCAACATCGTCCTCATCCATTATCTCTATAAGGTCAGCCACTTTACCTTTAGCATAGGGAGAGATTCCTCCTGCCTGCGAAAGCGATGCTATCGCCCTTTCTGCAAGGGCATCGGGAAAGGCATGACTGTGAAAATCTATCAGCATTTTTTACTTCCTTTCGGTTAGAGCTGAACGGTTATAGAACTTTATGGCACCGTTAAGCTTTGGGCATGAGCTGAAAACAATTGCTGTTTTTGAGTTTTTACCGCCGTCAGCTTTTGTATAAAGGCAATACATATATTCGCTCTTTCTAGGTGCAGCAAAAATCACCCTATCGGCGCCGAGGCGTTCAATCTGAAAGTCTTTAAAGCTATCAACCGGAAAAATTCTATCGGCATCTGCTACCCTTACGGTTATGAGTTTTTTTCTCCACTTTTTTCCATAGATTACATCAACTGACATTTCACCCATGGCAACCGAATATTCAAACTCCCTTTTTGAAAATCTGAACACCATAACTTCAAAAGCACATATAAGTACAAACCAAACGGCAAACACCTGCGGAATAAACGACAGGAGCTGAAAAAGTAAAACGAGCAGAAGAATTCCCACCAAAATCGATGCTATTCTCAGCATTATTATTTTTTTACCTGCAAAACCGGGAACAAGATATTCGCAAAATCCCGGGCTGAAGCCTTCAGAACTATTGGCTTTGTTCATAAAACTCACCTATTTCTACAATTTATTCTACTCTACTCTTTTATTTTTAACTGCAATTATACAAAAATCAAGATAATTGTTAAAATATAGTCTCTGTCCGAGATAAGTATTGGTGAACAAAAAATATACATTTCGACTGATGAATATGCATAAACGGATTTTTCACTAACATAAAAATCTATATTCCCTTACAAAAATGATTTTGTGGGGGTACTTTATGTCTAATTTCCGTTTCGATTACAATGATATTCATAAACAAGTTGCTATTGCTGATTTATCAGACGAACAAATCCAAGAGTTGTTTACTCTTCTGCAAACAAAGAGAAGTGCAAAACCTCAACTGACAAGAGAGGAAAAGGCATTTTTCCAATGTTGCAGAGAGCATAGAAGTTATGCCAACAACAAAGACACTAATGCTGTTGTTTGCCCTCATTGTGGCTCTGTTAAGTCTATCAAGCACGGCACAAGAAACGGCAGACAGAGATATTTCTGCAAAGATTGTCACAAGACCTTCGGTGATACCAACGGTACAGTTGCA
>JAGAUT010000002.1 GCA_017620655.1 Clostridia bacterium
GAGGTCGTGGGTTCGAGCCCCATCCGAGTCGCCAAAAACAATTCCGCAGCAATGCGGTTTTGTGCGTTATAGGGCTTTTTTTACAACTTAATATCTGCTTCTATAGCTCAGTAGGTAGAGCGCATCCTTGGTAAGGATGAGGTCACCGGTCCGACTCCGGTTAGAAGCTCCAAAAAAACCAAGTCTTAAATGACTTGGTTTTTTTATCCAAGCCGACAGGCTTGGTATATCATCAGCCCGAGTAGGGCTGTATATCATCGCCGCACAAGTGCGGCGCATATCATCACACCGTAGGTGTGTATTTTTGTCGGCTTGATGAGATACAAAGCGTTCCGCTTTGATGATATGCAATTCCTGCGGAATTGATGATATACAATGCTTCGCATTGATTTTGTTGAAAATATATGTTATAATCTTCTTAGGAAGTGATTATATGTCAAAAAACTATTTGCTTGTTTATTCTGAAAAACTGGCAACCGATGTTGAGTTATTATGTCAAAATATAAAAGCTCCGTCTAATACGTTGTTTCAGCTTAGAAAAAGTTCTAGCAGTGTTTATGCGAATGTTCGAGAAGCAAATTATGGACAAAGCAGAGCAGATATGCTTTCAAAGTTTGAAATCTCTTTGAAAGAGTGCAGTGAAACCGAAGGATGGTTGAAGCTGTTGTTTAACACGAATGTTATTGATGAGAATACATATAAGAATCATAGAAATTTGTGTGGTCGTATCAGAAGGATGTTGATAGCAAGTTGTACAACATTGAAAGAAAAGAAGATGGAGAAATAATCTAATGAATTATACTACCGTTGAAAAGGGAAATTCTTTTCATTTTGAAGTCCTTAACAATTTAATGCACGAATACATTTCAGAAACCGATTTACACACCGGCACTTCTACGCCTAAAGACATCATTCCGAGAATCACAAAAAGCATGGTTGATAAATTAGATGAAAACCGATATTTGAAAATTGTATTCATAGATAATGAGCCCGTCGGTTTTTGTTATGCAAAGATAGATAAAATAGGCGATAAAGGTGATATACGACCGGGTTGGGGATATATAATGGAATTTTTTATAAGAAGCGCTTTTCGCCGAAAAGGTTTTGGTAAAGAGTTGGCGAGGTCTTGTGAGCAGTTGTTTAAAGACAATGGAGTCAAGAACATTTGGCTTACTGCCGATGATATTACAGGTATTCCTTTTTGGAAAGCACTAGGTTATCGTGATATAGGCGAAATCTCAAAGGAAAACAATCAAAGCATTTTTATTAAATTTTTAATATAAGACTAAACGGATGCCCTTGAGCGTCCGTTTTTTAACCCCCGTTTAACAACCCCCTGTTTTTAAGCCGCAAAATGAACCACATTTTAACAATTTACTAAACTAAATTACAATTTGTTAGCAGGCAGTTAATTTTTAAGGTTTATAATATTTTGCAATAATCTTTTTTAGAGAAAAATGAGGTAAACACACAATGCTTACACTTGATAAAATCTACCACGCTTCCTTTGTGCTCAAGGACGTAATCAGACATACGGATTTGGTACATTCCGAAAAGCTCAACCTCGAAGCAGACGTATGGCTGAAGCCCGAAAATCTTCAGCTTACAGGTTCTTTTAAACTCAGAGGTTCGGGTTATATGATTTCCCAGCTCAGTGACGAAGAAAAGAGCCACGGTGTTATCGCCTGCTCTGCGGGCAACCACGCTCAGGGCGTTGCCCTTGCCGCAACAAAATACGGCATAAAGAGCCTTATCTGCCTTCCTGACGGCGCACCCATTTCCAAGGTTGAAGCAACCAAGAACTACGGTGCAGAGGTTTGTATGGTTCCAGGTGTATATGACGATGCTTATAACAAGGCGATTGAGCTTCGCGACAAAGAGGGCTACACCTTTGTACATCCCTTTGATAACATTGACGTTATTGCAGGTCAGGGTACAATCGGTCTTGAAATCTTAAACGAACTTGACGATGTTGATGCAATTGTTGTCCCCATCGGCGGCGGCGGACTTATTTCGGGTATTGCCTTTGCGGCAAAGAAGTTAAAGCCCGATGTCAAGGTTTACGGTGTTCAGGCACAGGGCGCACCCAGTATGTTCAACTCCATAAAGTCGGGAAAGATTGAAAAGCTCGAAAAGGTTTCCACAATCGCCGACGGTATTGCAGTAAAACAGCCGGGCGAAAATACATTCAAAATCGTATCCGAATATGTTGATGATATCGTAACAGTTTCCGAAGACGAAATTTCCTCTGCAATCCTTGCACTTATCGAACAGCACAAGATGGTAGCAGAAGGTGCAGGTGCGGTATCGGTTGCTGCGGTAATGCACAACAAGATACCTGTCAAGGGAAAGAGAGTTGTTTGTGTTGTATCGGGCGGTAATATCGACGTTACAATCCTTTCGAGAGTTATCAAGCGCGGTCTTATGAAGTCGGGAAGACTTTGCAACCTCGTTATCGAGCTTATGGACAAGCCCGGTCAGCTCCAGAATGTTTCGAGAATCATTGCCGAATGCGGCGGAAATGTCACCGGCGTTCACCACGAAAGAGCAAGTGAAACAACAGACATTAACGGCTGTTTCCTCAGAGTTTCTCTTGAAACAAAGCATCAGCAGCACATCGAAGAGATTGTAAAGGCTCTTAAAGACTACGGCTTTAAGATTGTAGAACATTATTAAAATGAAAGGTGACAACTATGGAAAAAGTATATACAAAAAACGCACCCGAAGCACTCGGTCCCTATACTCAGGCAATGAAGGTAGGCTCTCTTGTGTTTACATCGGGACAGATTGCAATTAACCCCGAAACAAACGCAGTTGAAGCTACTGATATCGCAGGCCAGACAGAACAGGTGTGCAAGAACCTCTGTGCTGTTCTCGAAGCTGCAGGAACAAGTATCGACAAGGCAGTAAAAACAACATGCTTCCTTGCTGACATGGGCGACTTTGCCGCATTCAACGAAGTTTACGGCAAGTACTTTACATCAAAGCCTGCAAGAAGCTGTGTTGCAGTTAAGACACTTCCCAAGAATGTTCTTTGCGAAGTAGAAGTCATTGCAGAGGCGTAACTTACTTTCTCTTTGATAAAAAGAGAAAGTAAGCAAAGAGAAAATAATTCGGGTCCGTATTTCGGGACTAAACCCAAACGTCAGATGCCCGAATGGGGCACCGTTTGGTCGGCATAAACGCAACCGACCAAACTCAGCAAAAATCCATTTTCCAGTAGGGGACGGCGTCCTCGACGTCCCGCTTGAAATCTTTTGATAGAGAGAAAAGTAACCAAAAAAGAATTCGGGCATGAGTTTCGCAGTTTTACGAAATCTCGGATGCCCGAACAAACGCAGATTTATGTAATATTAAGTTATTTCAAAAATCTTTCAAGCCAGTCATATGCCATATCTCTTACGTCATCAACGGTATCGTGACCGTCGCCGTGAATATATGCGGCACATTTTTCCGGCACTTCAAGAAGGTTATAAACTTCCCATGCCGAGTGAATGCAGCCAAAGGTTTCGGCAACGTAAGGATTGTACGGATCGTTGAAGGGTTCGAGGCAGAGAATAGGTCTCGGAGCACACAAAGAAAGTATTTCCGAAAGCTCCCAGGGTGCTTTGCCTGCCTGTTTGATTACGTCAAACACCTGCGGGTCAAGATATTGGTTATGAGGCTTGTCAATAACTCTGTATACATTTGAGTAATAAGGGCTTATGCCTGTGGAAAGGACAGAACATTTTACTCTTTCATCAAGGGCTGTTATGTACATTACAGAACCACCGCCGAGAGAATTTCCGATAGCACCGATAGAGTCCTTCTTGACATAATCGAGCTGCATAAGCACATCAATTGCCCTTATGTGACCGAGTACACGGCGGCATCTGAGGGACCAGTCGGGATACTTTTCGTAAAATCCGTCAAAGTCCTTTTTACCTTCCTCGGTTTTCATATATTCACCAAAACCGTACTGATCGGGAGAGAATGTCACAAAACCTCTTTTGGCAAGCTCTATTCCGTAAGCACGTCTCGGAGTTCCGTCGACGTCAAGTACGCCGTATTTTCCGATTACGTTGTTTGTTCCGTGAATGGTAAGGACAGCAGGTACGGGCTTTGACACATCGAGGTTCTCGGGCAGAACAATTATTGCATCGCTCCATTCGTCGTCAAAGACGTGATAGCGGATTTTTATATGTGTAAGTCCATAGTTTTCATATCTTTCGACTTCGTAAAAATCGTTTTTCACAGGAGAAAGGGGTACGGGAGACGTTCCGAAGGTTTCCATAATTCTGGAAAGCATGGTCTCACGGATTTTTTGCCAATCTTCCTTTTTTGTATCTCTTAATATTACCGGCTGAATCATTTTTTCGCCCCCAAAAAGAAGTTTTTTTATTTGAATTATATCATGCAGAGACTTGAAAGTCAATCGCGACATATTAAAATTGAAAAAACGTTTGTGTTTAACGACGCAAATGTAAAATAATAAATAACCACTATTAAAATCAGGAGAGATTAATTATGAGAATGAATTTCGTAAGAAAGCTCCCGATTCCAATGGACATAAAAGCGCAATATCCTTTGAAACCGGAGCTTGAAGAAAACAAAAAAGTTTTTGACAAAGAGGTTGAAGACATCTTTACAGGTGCAGACAACCGCATGCTCCTTATAATCGGTCCTTGCTCTGCCGACCATGAGGATCCGGTGCTTGATTATGTTTCAAGACTTGCTAAACTTCAGGAGCAGGTTAAGGATAAGATTAAGATTATCCCCAGAATTTATACAAACAAGCCCCGTACAACAGGCGACGGCTACAAGGGTATGCTTCATCAGCCCGACCCCGAAAAGGAAGCCGATATGCTTGAGGGCATTATTGCAATAAGACGTCTTCACACAAGAGTAATTGAAGAAACAGGCTTCTTTACAGCAGACGAAATGCTCTACTGTGAAAATTACCGTTATCTTTCCGACCTTCTTTCCTACGTTGCAGTAGGTGCAAGAAGTGTTGAAAACCAGCTTCACAGACTCACAGCCAGCGGTATGGCAGTACCCGTAGGTATGAAGAACCCCACGGGCGGCGATATTTCCGTAATGCTTAACTCTATTACCGCCGCACAGCATTCCCACACATTCCTCTACAGAGGTTGGGAAGTTGTTTCCGAGGGCAACCCTCTTGCACACGCGATCCTCAGAGGTTATGTGAACAAGCACGGTCAGTCGCTTCCCAACTATCACTATGAGGATTTGATTCACCTTTATGAAGCATATTCTGCAAAGAATCTTCAGAATCTTGCTCTTATTGTCGATGCAAACCATGCAAACTCCGGCAAGAAGCCTCTTGAACAGGTGAGAATCGTAAAAGAAGTTCTCCATTCCTGCCGTCACAACGAAGACATCAATAAGATGGTCAAGGGCTTTATGATTGAAAGCTACATTGAAGACGGTGCACAGAAGATAGGCGAAGGCATATACGGTAAGTCCATCACCGACCCCTGCATCGGATGGGATAAGACACAGAAATTAGTGCTTGATATGGCTGACCTACTTTCTTAAGGAGAAAGTAGGCAAAGACCTTTTTAACAAGATACCGTTTATGGTTGTGCCCACACAAATGTTAATATCCAGATTGAGATGATTCGCTTGCACCAAACCCCGGTGCAAGCGAATTTTCATGTTTTTAGTACAACACCAAATGTAAGAGGTAAGCCGTCGGGGTCGGGAAAGCCCGACAGCAAATATACGGGGTATCTTGGATAGAAAAATAATATTAAGTGTCGCACAAAAAGTGTGAGTGGTAAGCCACCGTGGCAAAGGAGAGAGGTCAGCGCAGAGTCGGGATAGCCCGACAGCAGTATTTGTCATTTTGACGGTTTTCGGTATGCCGTCAAAATGACGGTTTGTCAGCGGCAACTTGCCGCCCATCTCTCCTTTTGAGCGGAGAATTTTTGGTTCTTTTGTTTCGGGACAAAAGAACAGAGAAAAGAATAACGTTTGCATACAAAAACAACAAAAATAACCCCCGTATAAACCAAAAATTATCATAAAAAACATCTTGACTACTTGCAAGAATTGCTGTATAATAAGGAAAATACGATACTATTACCAAAAAACAAATCTGCAAAATGGAAAGGGACGGTATTATTATGGGATTCGCTGATAAATTCGCAAAGGAAGGCCTTACATTTGATGATGTTCTTCTCGTACCTCAGAAGAGTGATATCATGCCTAAAATGATTGACCTTACTACACACCTCACAAAGAAAATCAAACTCAATATTCCTCTTATGACTGCTGCAATGGACACTGTTACCGAAGCAAGAATGGCTATCGCTATTGCAAGAGAGGGCGGTATAGGTGTTATTCATAAGAACATGAGCATTGAAAGACAGGCTGAGGAAGTTCTCAGAGTTAAGAGAAGCGAATACGGCGTTATCTTCAATCCCTTCTATCTTTCTCCCGAAAACTATGTTTATGAAGCAGAAGCTCTCATGGCAAAGTATAGAATTTCGGGCGTTCCGATTTGTGATGAAAACAAAAAGCTTGTCGGTATCATTACAAACCGTGATATGAGATTCTTAAAGGATTATAATGACAAAATCGGCGATGTTATGACAAAGAGTAACCTTGTTACAGCTCCCGTTGACACAACCGTTGAAGAAGCAAAGGAAATACTTTTTGCCGCAAAGGTGGAAAAGCTTCCTCTTGTTGACAAGGACGGCACACTTGCAGGTCTTATCACAACAAAGGATATTCTCAAGGTTCAGAAATACCCCAATTCTGCCAAGGACGAAAAGGGAAGACTTCTCTGTGCTGCTGCCATCGGCGTAACAGCAGATGTTCTTGACAGAGCAAAGTGCCTTATCGAAGCAGGCGCAGATGCACTTGTTCTCGACTCTGCACACGGCCACTCCAAAAACATTCTTGACTGTGTGGAAAAGGTTAAGAACGCATTCCCCGAAATCCAGCTTATCGCAGGTAATATAGCAACAGCAGCGGCAGCGCATGACCTTATTTCCGCAGGTGCAGACGCAGTTAAGGTAGGTATCGGCCCCGGCTCTATCTGTACAACAAGAGTTGTTGCAGGTATCGGTGTTCCCCAGATTACAGCGGTTTATGACTGTGCAGAAGAAGCGGCAAAGACAGGCACACCCGTTATCGCAGACGGCGGTATCAAGTATTCCGGCGACCTTACAAAGGCACTCGCAGCAGGCGGTGACGTAGTAATGGTAGGCTCACTTGTTGCAGGCTGTGAAGAAAGCCCCGGAGAAACAGAACTCTATCAGGGCAGACAGTTCAAGGTTTACCGCGGCATGGGTTCTCTTGCAGCTATGGAACACGGCTCTAAGGACAGATACTTCCAGGCTGACCAGAAGAAGCTTGTTCCCGAAGGCGTTGAAGGTCGAGTTCCTTATAAGGGAATACTTGCAGATACAGTATTCCAGCTCATGGGCGGTTTAAGATCCGGTATGGGTTACTGCGGCTCCAAGGACATTCCCACACTCAAGGAAAAGGCACAGTTTGTACGTATTACAGCTCCCGGTCTTCGTGAATCTCATCCTCACGATATTTCTATTACCAAGGAAGCTCCTAACTACAGCGTATCTTCAAACTAATCAGATAAATATTGGGGGAGGGTCGTTTGTACCCTCCCATATAACAATTAAGGAGGTGTATGGCAATGAGAAAATCCGTAAGGTTTCTTGCGTTTTTCTGTGCCTTTACACTCCTTTTTTCATCCTTTCTGATGCCGCGTGCATCCGAAAGCGACGCTAAATTTGCATCATATGTAAACATGGGTCAGAACGCTGTGAATAACAGCTTTGCAATACCCAACCTTTTCAGACAGGACGGGGTTTACAGCAATCAGCAGCGATTTCCTCTTGTTGTCAGGAACGGCGTTGAATATGTTCCGCTTTCGATGTTTATTCTGTATTCCTATGTTGAGGTAAACTACAGTAAAACAACCGATAATTTCTTTCTTGTAAATAACAGAAATAATCACTATATTTCCTTTAATGTTGCAGAAGAAGTGGCATCAACCTATGATGGTGATTTGCTGAAGATTCCGGTTGAGATATTCAATAAAACCCGATATATTCCCGCAAGAACGGTGGCGCTTGTTCTCGGATTTTCCTGCGAGACATACGATGACCCCGAAAAGGGAGTATATGCCTTCAGAATTTCTGACGGAAAATCAAAGTATACACTTTCGCAGCTCGTTACTCCTTTCATTGAAGAAAACGCTTCTCTCATAAAGCCGCCATCTCCGCCCGAACCTCCCGTAAAACAGGAGGACCCCCTTGAAGATATTGCCTCAAGAAGAGTTGCAATATGTTACTCCAACATCGCATACGGCGACATGAATACGGTTGTCAGAGTGCTTGACGGATATGGAATCAAGGCATCCTTCAGCCTTACAAAGGAGGATATACTCCACAGAGGCGACCTTGTAAGAAGGCTTTATGTTTCGGGACACAGCCTTTTGGTTACTGCTCCTGCAGACGGAACTACGCCGAGGGAATGTGCCGAGAGCTTTGTTATGGGACTTGAAGAAGCAAATGATGCACTTTTTAAGAGAATGAAACGTAAGACGCGTATGTGTACACTGCCGTTTGGCATGGCCAAGGAAACAGCCGAAAACAAAGAGTTTCTTTCGGTTGTGGAAAACGCGGGATATGTAATCCTTAAACCCAATGTTGAAACAGGTGACGGACCTGCATTCGCAGGCGGTGCGTACAGTGTTTCGGCAAAAGTTAAGAATAAGATAGTAGACGGATTTGAAAAAGACGAGAAGGCAACGGTTACAGCACATGTGTGGTGCTCGGATAAGACGCAGTATTATACTGCCGACGTTGCAAATCTCGTGGTAAAATATAAACAGCATAAGTTTTGTGCCATGAATGAAGCCATGCTTATAGGCAGCTAAGGAGAAAAGTAATGGAACAGAGAAAAAAGAGAATACTCATTGTAGAAGACGAAAGAGATATAGCGGAGATTCTTAAATATAATGTAGAAAAGCAGGGGTATGAAGCAGAGGTTGCTTGCGACGGAGAAAAGGGGCTTGCCTTGGGTCTTTCGGGAACCTTTGACCTTATACTTCTTGATGTCATGCTTCCCAAGGTAGACGGATTTGAAATCTGCAGACGTGTAAGAAGCAGACTGGAAACTCCCATCATCATGCTTACCGCAAGGGAAGAGGAGAATGATAAAATTCTCGGACTGGACCTCGGTGCTGATGACTATATGACAAAGCCCTTCAGCCTTGGCGAGCTTATTTCAAGAATCAAGGCGAACATCAGAAGATATTCGGGCGAAACGGTTGTAAAGGCACAGCAGGACGATGACGACGGAAAGATTGTAATCGACGAGCTTGAAATCGATATGTCGGCATACAGCGTAAAGAAGAACGGAGAGGAAATATCCCTTTCCAAGCAGCAGTATGAATTGCTTGTTTTCCTTGCAAAGAACAGGGGCAAGAAGTTCAGACAGGATGCCCTTCTCGAAGCGGTATGGGGATATGACGATTATTACGGCGACGTAAGAACTGTGGACGTTACGGTTGCACGTCTGAGAAAACAGATTGAAGATAACCCCTCAGAGCCTAAGTTCATCAAGAATAAAAGAGGCATGGGATACTATATGGATTAAAAGTCTTGGCTTTTAATCTGAATGAAGAATTTGGAATTGACAGGATAGGAGAAACAACGGTGTATAAGAGCCTTAATTCAAAACTTGTACTGATATTCATAGTGTTTATAATAGCAGTCATGGCGACGGTGGGCATATTTCTTATGAACAGCGTTTTTGACTTTTATACGAACGACTTCTCCCGCCAGATGGAGGAGGGCTTCAACGAAACGACTGTTGACCGTCTTACGGATGCACTTCTGTATGAAAATCCGTCTTTGGCACAAAAGCAGATTCTGGTTGCCTATTCGGGTGTTTTCGGTTTTGACAACAACCGGCATTTCTATATTCTGGATAAGAACGCAAAGGTGCTTGACGGTTCACTTGATGACGTTTCGGAACTGAGCAAAACACAAAACCTCATTTCGGCAATGAATAAAGAGGACGGAACAAAACAGACCTACGGCGCCGATTTCCTTGACTATGCCCTCTATCTTGAAAACGGCGGCAAAAACTGTATTATATATGTAATCGATGACATGACAGAAACAAAGAACCTTTCTTTCATGCTCTTCTCGATTATTATAAGGGCGTTGATTATCGGTCTTATAATTGCACTTATAATGGCGTTCTTTCTTGCAAAGGCTATTACAAAGCCTATTCAGACAATCACCGGCGGTACAAAGCAGATTTCGTCGGGCGATTATTCCCATAGACTAAAAATAAGAACAAAGGACGAAATCGGAACTCTCGCCAAAAACTTCAACGGAATGGCACAGGTTATAGAAAACACCCTTGAGGCGGTGTCGGGCGAGAGGGAAAAGCTCAAAAACGTATTTGATACGCTTGACGCAGGCGTTGCGGCGTTTGAAGAAGACGGCGAGCTTATTCATATCAACCCCTCGGCACTCTCCATGCTTTCCTTCCCCGAAAACCATAAGCCGTCCTTTGATGAGCTGACATGCGCTCTGGGTATTCCCGAAATAACCATGGACTCCCTCAAAAAGTTCGGCAGCATGCATATAGAGGAACAGTCCTTGTCGGAGATTGCAACAAGAGAGCTTGTGGTGTCGATTGATATCGGCGTATTCGGCTATGATGACGGTGCGGCAAAGTCCGGCTTTATTGTGGTGTTCCAGAATATCACACAGAATGCCCTTCTTGAAAAGAACAGACGTGAGTTTATTGCAAACGTTTCCCATGAACTCAGAACTCCTCTGACCAGCGTAAAGGGTGCAACCGAAACAATTATTGAAGACCCCGACATGCCCGAAGCAATCAAGCAGAGATTCCTCGGCATTGTCATAAATGAGTCTGACAGAATGACAAGAATTGTTCAGGACCTTCTTGTGCTCTCACGTCTTGATAACAGAAGAATGACATGGAAGCCTGTGAAGTTTGACCTGTTTTCTGCGGCAGACGGTATGTGCTCGGCACTTGAGGCGGAGGCGAAGGCTCACGGACATACCCTTACCCTCGAGCCGGAAGAAAGCCCGCCCATGCCTATATTTGCCGATAAGGAAAGAATCGAGCAGGTAATAACAAATATTATCGGTAATGCAATCAAGTATACTCCTGACGGCGGAAAAATTGCCGTCAAGGTCTTTGAAAAGGACGACGGAAATTATGTTGTGTCGGTTTCCGACACGGGCGTAGGTATTCCCGAGGAGGATCTTGCGCATATATTCGAGAGATTCTACCGCGTTGATAAATCCCGTTCAACGGATGCCGGCGGCACAGGTCTCGGTCTGTCCATTGCAAAGGATATTATCGATGCCCACGGCGGAGAAATATCGATGGACAGCGAATACGGCAAGGGAACAACCGTAACAATTACCCTTCCCAAGGACTCGAGAATCTCAAAGGAAGCGTAACTTTTTTCCTGCAGGGCGGTATTAACATATATAGAATAGAAAGGAGGCGTAAGCTGTGGAAGATTTCGAAAAGCTCTACAAAGAGTATTATCCCAGAGTTTACGCCTTTCTTTATAAGCTTTGTCACGACAGGGAAATGACGGAGGAAATGACTCAGGATACCTTCTATGAGCTTTATAAATCCTTACATAAATATAATGGAAGCTGTAAGATGTTTACCTTTATAGCAAGCATAGCAAAAAATGTTTACTATAAGCATGTAAGGAAAAAGCATGTTGAGTACATAGACATTGAACTGCTGTCCGAGATTCAGGATTCGTCCGACACACCCGAGGAAGCATGCCTTCGTAAAATGCGTTCAAAGGAGATACGTCATGTAATCGAAATGCTGCCTCGGAACTACAGGGACGTTGTGGTGCTTCGTGTTTACGCCGACCTTGCATTTCCCGATATTGCAAACACTCTCGGAATCAGCACATCATCTGCAAAGGTGATTTTCCATAGAGCAAAGAAAATAATCAGTGAGGAGTTGTTCAGTAAAAATGACCTGTGAAATTATCAGAGACTTAATCCCCATGTACATCGATAAAACCGTATCGGATGAAACAAACGCTGCGGTGAAGACGCATATTGACGAATGCGAAGACTGCAGAAAATACTGCGAGGCTTGCAGACGTGCCGAAAAGAAGGCGTCGGAGTTTTCAAAAAAGTCGCTTGAAAAGACATTGAAGGATGTGGGAGCTGACATTTCCCAGCTTGACCAGCAGTATGCACTTCTTTCGAGAAAGCTGAAGCTCAGAAAAATCAGACAGACAATTATTTCCATATTTGTGCTTCTCGGAATGGCGGTTTATGTTACACTTGATATTATAAATACGGTAAAACGTAAAGAAAAGAATTAACGGAGGACACGGACTTGAATAAATTTGCGTATAATGTGAGAAACGTCTGCTCCATAAGAGAGCTTATAGAAACGAGTGCCGATGAGTTTGCGGCAAACCCCGCTTTTATGCTCAAAGACTCGGACGGGGAGATTTACAGCGTTTCTTATTCGGAATTTATGCAGGAGATAAAGGCACTGTCCACATATCTCTGTGCGAAAGGACTTGAATATAAGAAGATTGCCGTTATCGGAAGAAACAGCTATGAATGGGCGCTCAGCTATATGGCAGTTACCTGCGGAACGGGCATTGTTGTTCCGATAGATAAGGAGCTTAAAGCCCCTGAAGTCAAAAATATTCTTGACCTTTCGGGAGCAGAGGCGGTAATTTATGCCAAGGAAATGAAGGAAAAGATTGACCTTTGCGAGTTTGACGGCTTCAAAATGTGCAAAACCGAAATCCGTGATGCTGTTGCCGAAGGCAAAAAGCTCATGGAAAACGGCGACGAAAGCTATAAAAACCACAAGGTTGACGTTTACGGCCTCGGTGCTCTTCTCTATACATCGGGAACGACGGGCGTTGCAAAGGGCGTTATGCTCAGCCAGTACAATATCGCCTCAGACGTTGTGGGAACACTCAAAACCGTTGAGGTAACACCTAAGGACAGAACTCTCAGCGTTCTTCCCCTTCACCACACATATGAATGTACTCTGGGTCTTTGTGCTATTCTTTATGCCGGTGCATGTATCTGTTATGCATCAAGCCTTCTCAGACTTCTCGGAGAATTCAAGGAATATAAGCCCACAATATTCATGGGCGTGCCTCAGCTTCTCAAGGCGTTCCATACAGGAATCATGAAAAAGGTGAGTGCCGTAAAGGGCGGTAAGGCGTTTATCTCTGTGGGTAAAAAGATTACAACCCTTACAAACAAATTCAACCCCGACGTTGCACCCAAGATATTCAAAATGGTGCATGAAGCATTCGGCGGACAGCTCAGAATGATTCTTGTAGGTGCGGCAAGCGTTGATAAGGATATCTTCCTTGACCTTGAAAAGTTCGGTTTCCGTGTTTATACAGGCTACGGTCTTACAGAAACAGCACCTCTTTGCGTTATGCATAACGACAGGGAAAGAAAGGCTGATACAATAGGTCTTCCTCTTGCAGGGGATAAGGCGAAGATTGTAAATGCAAATTCCGACGGTATAGGCGAGCTTGCAATCAAGGGGCCCAATGTCATGCTCGGCTACTATAACGACGAAGAAGCAACAAAGGCGGCATTTGACGAGGAAGGGTATTTCCTTACAGGTGACCTTGCAAAGATTGACCCCGAATCGGGACATTATATGATTGTGGGCAGAATCAAGAATATGATTGTAACTGCAAACGGCAAGAAGATTTTCCCCGAGGAAATCGAAGTGCTTCTCGAAAAGTGCTCTTGCATCAAGGAATGTATGGCGTACGCAGCACTCAATGACCTTGATGAAACGGTTGTTGCCGTAAAGATATTCCCTAACTATGATGAACTTGAAAAGGTCGGCATTTCCAAGGACGACCCCGAAATTGAAGAGAAGATGCAAAGCTTCTTCCTTGAATTTGTAAAAAACAAGGTCAATAAGAATCTTCCCGGCTATAAGGCAGTACATAAGATTACCATAAGACACAGAGAATTTGATAAGACAACCACTCAGAAGATAAAGAGA
>JAGAUT010000013.1 GCA_017620655.1 Clostridia bacterium
ACGACAATTAATGCGTCGGGGTTTTCTTTGTGGTATTCGTATGCGGCGTTCAGCCTGCCTTTTAATGTTGAACTGGGTCTTGAGCCGCGAAGCCCTGCGCCCAGAACTATTATTGCATCTTCGTCATATGTCACGTTGTCGCTTTTGCCGTAAAAGTAAAGGCATGAGGAAAAGACAAAGACAATGGCAAGTGCAGTGAAAAATACTGTCTTCAGCCATTTGGGACAGAGCTTTTTAAACTTTTCCCACATTACCGACACGGCAAGAAGCGTGATGCCGACAAGAAGCGTCAGAATGTTGCCGAGATTTAAGTTTGACGTCATGGAAATTATCACGCCGTTAAAAAGGCAGAATGTGCCGAAAAGTGCGAAAAGAATTTGTATTATTGCTGAAGCTTTTTTCATTATTGCCTCCCGATGTAAATTGAAAAAGCACCCAAAAGGGTGCTTCGACTGGAGCTGGTGACAGGAGTCGAACCTGCAACCTGCGGTTTACGATACCGCTGCTCTGCCATTGAGCCACACCAGCGTGAGAACATTTTACCCCAAAATGAGGTGTTTGTCAATAGACAAATCGAAAGACTTGCATTTTTTTTAATTATATGATATAATGCTATGGATAATGGGTTAATATGTAGAAAACTTCAAAAAACGAGGTAAATATAATGGCAATCAAAGACAGCTATCAGGCGGAGCTTATACACGACGAGGAATATTTAATACGTGCGGCAGAGGCGGCAATATTTGCATACGGCAGTGCCATATCCTTTGATAAACTTGCCGAGGCAATCGGTGCTGAGGAAAAGCAGATACCCCAGCTTCTTCACTCCATGCTCGGCAGATATGAAAAGAGTGCCTTCGAGCTTCTTATTCTCGACGGACACACACAGCTTTGTACAAAGAGCGAATATGCCACGGTTGTAAGAAATGCACTTACTATACGTCACAATCAGCCCCTTTCACGTGCGGCTCTTGAGGTGCTTGCCATAATTGCATATAATCAGCCTGCAACAAGGGCGCTTGTCGATAAGGTAAGAGGTGTTGAATCCCCCTCTGTTATCATGTCCCTTTGCGACAAGGGTTTGATTGAGGAAGTTGGCAGACTCGATGCACCCGGCAGACCCATGCTCTACGGTACAACAACCGTCTTTCTCAGAACCTTCGGACTTGAAACGATAGACGACCTTGACGAAGTGCCGGAGCTTGCAATGTTCACACAGCAAATTAAAGACCAGAGACGCCAGCTTCTTCTTGGCGAGGAAACAACAAAGGCACAGAAGGATCAGCTCTCTCTTGAGGCTGTTTCCGAAAACGATGCCGTTGCCGATGTAACGGTAACGGACACGGCAGAGACTCCCTTTGAAGTGAGAATGGAAGAACAGAAACAGGCAGAGACGGAGAATAACGAATAATGGCTAATGAAATAGAAAAGGGCGTTCTATATGTTGTGGGAACACCCATAGGCAATCTGTCGGACATGACCGAAAGGGCAAAGCAGATTCTTTCGGGTGTTGATTTTGTGGCGGCAGAGGATACGAGAGTATCGGGAAAACTCCTGTCCTGCTTTGACATAAAGAACAGCTTTGTCAGCTATCATGAGCACAACAAGGCACAGGCAGGAAAGGCAATACTTGAACGCTTGCAAAGCGGTGAGACGGGTGCGATAGTCACCGACGCAGGTATTCCTGCAATATCTGACCCGGGCGAAGATTTGGTAAGACTCTGCAAGGAAAACGGAATAAAGGTTATACCCGTACCCGGTGCATGTGCATTTATTACTGCGCTTTCGGCTTCGGGTTTCCCTTCAAGACGCTTCAGCTTTGAAGGCTTTTTGCCCACAGACAAGAAGGAAATGAACCAAGTTCTTGACGACTATAAGAACGATAAAAAGACGGTTATTTTCTACGAAGCACCCCACAGACTTGTAAAGACCTTGGAGACCATGTACAAGGCATGGGGCGACAGAAAGGTATGTTTGGCACGTGAGCTTACAAAGCTCAACGAGGAGATAGTTGTAACAACCCTTGAAGAAGCACTTGAAATGTACAAAACACGTGAGCCGAGAGGCGAGTATGTTGTCATTGTAGGCGGTGCTGAGGAAAAGGATGCCGAGAGCTTCTTTGAAAACATGACAATAGAAGAACACGTTGAGTTTTACGAAAAACAGGGACTTCGCAAGATGGATGCCATAAAGGCTTGTGCCAAGGACAGAGGGGTTCCTAAGAACGAAGTGTATAAGTATTTCATTTAGCGGGGAGCCCCCGCCGGCAAACGCACGGCAAATCTTAGCAAAGCCACGGCGTTCGGTGTCGCTTAAATAACCCCGTTTGACCGCCATAAATCCAAGCGGTCAAACTCGTGGCGAGCCGCAAACAACTAAAATACAGGGACGACGATGAATAATTTATACTTAGGCAAACGCTATCACACCCTTGACTACTTTTTCAAAAACAAGTTCGGGTGCAAAATTGCAAAGATACCCCTGTCGGGTGATTTTTCCTGTCCAAACAGAGACGGAACAAAATCTGTCGGCGGATGTATCTACTGTTCAGGCGCACTTTCGGGCGACTTCGCAGGAAAGCCTTGCGACAGCATAGACAAACAATTCTCGGACATTGCCGACATGATGGCAAAAAAGTGGAAGAACACAAAGTATATGGCATATTTCCAGACGGGAACAGGCACATATGCACCCGTAGGGAAGCTTGAATATCTCTACAATGCGGCAATTTCTCAGCCTGACGTTGTGGCACTTTCTGTGGCAACACGGCCCGACTGCATAAGTGCGGATTGCTTCAGACTTTTAGAGAAGATTTCAAAGAAAACATATCTCACGGTTGAGCTTGGACTTCAGTCGGTACACGACAAAACGGGCGAGATTATAAACAGGCAGTCAACCTATGCAGAGTTTCTTGATAGCTTTAATACACTCAAAAATCTCGGAATCGACGTGTGCGTTCATCTCATCAACGGTCTGCCCTTTGAAAGTGTGGACATGATGAATGAGAGCGTGAGACGTGTATCGGAACTTTTACCGTGGTCGCTGAAATTACACTTACTTCATGTAATAAGAGGTACGGTCTGTGCCGACATGTACGAAAAAGGCGAATTTCGCACCTTTGAAAAGGACGAATATGTCAATCTCATCTGCGACCAGCTAGAGATGATTGACAAAAGAATTGTCATGCAGAGGCTGACAGGCGACGGCAAGAGGGAAGACCTTGTTTCGCCCCTGTGGAGCATCAGAAAATTTGAGGTTCTCAACGCCATTGATGCCGAAATGACAAGACGAGGAGCCATGCAGGGAGATAAGGCATAAATTTTCACAGAGAATACACATAAGTCTTTTATAATAGAGAAACACAAAAACGAAAGGAAGAAAAGTAAATCAATGATTGAAATTTCAAACCTCGTTAAAAAGTACGGCAAAAACTACGCCGTAAACGACATAAGCTTTAGTGTTGAAAAGGGAGAAATCGTAGGCTTCCTGGGTCCTAACGGTGCGGGAAAGAGTACTACAATGAACATCCTTACGGGATATCTTTCGGCGACAAGCGGCTCGGTCAGGATTGCCGGCTACGACATTCTCGAAAATCCCATGGAAGCAAAAAAGCACATAGGATTTCTTCCCGAACATCCTCCGCTTTATCTCGACATGACGGTAAAGGAATATCTTGATTTTGTATTCGACCTCAAGAAGTGCAATCTCAACAAGAAAAAGCACATTTCCGAGATTGTGGATGTCATAAACATCGGCGACGTATACAAGCGTCCCATCGGGCATCTTTCCAAGGGATACAGACAGAGAGTGGGCATTGCACAGGCGCTTATTTCTTCGCCCGACCTTCTCATATTTGACGAACCCACCGTCGGTCTTGACCCCAAGCAGATTATCGAAATCAGAGAGCTTATAAACAGCCTCGGCAAGAGTCACACGGTCATTCTCAGCACCCACATCTTGCCCGAAGTCAACGCCGTGTGCGACAGGGTTGTCATTATCAACAAGGGCAAGATTGTTGCAAACGCAAAGACAAGCGAGCTTGAAGCGGTAACGGGTGTAAGAAAAATGAAGGTGAAGGTCTGCGGACCGAGAACCGAGGTGCTTTCAGCCATCCGTTCCATCAACGGCGTTACAGGTGCTGAAATTCTTCCCGAACGTGACGGCGACAGCACGGCACTTCTTGTTGAATCGGATACAGGTGCCGACATCAGAAAGCCTATTTTCAACACAATTGCAAACCGCGGATGGCAGATGATAGGACTTGAAGCCTTCAGTGCCAGCCTTGAGGATGTATTTATTGCAATAATTGACAAAAACAAGAAGGAGGAAAACTAAATGGGTGCTATCTACAAAAGAGAGCTTCTCGCCTATTTCAAATCGCCTATAGGATACGTGTTTTCCGCCATTTTCTTTGCAATTTCCGGCATTTGCTTTGTTTCTACCACCGTATCTCAGGGTTCGACGAACACCTCGGCGTATTTTGCCATGGTGCTTATGTTCTTTGTAATACTTATTCCGCTTCTCACAATGAAGCTCTTATCCGAAGAAAAAAAGCTGGGTACAGAGCAGCTTCTTCTCACAAGTCCCGTAAGTCTTGTGGGTGTAATATGTGCAAAGTTCTTTGCGGCATTTACAATCTTTGCAGGAACTCTCGGCGTCTCCTCGCTTCTTAACATGCTTGCCCTTTACGACATTGCAAGTCAGCAGGAATACGTCATAGCCAAGATGAACCTTCCTACATTCATCGGATGCATCATCGGCGTGCTTCTTATCGGTGCTTCATTTATTGCGATAGGACTTTTCATTTCTTCGCTCACCGAAAATCAGATAATTTCCGCCGTTGTTTCAATCGGCGCATTTGCCCTTATCATGGCAAGCTCTGCCTTTGCGGCAAACATCAACAACACGGTAATCAGAGTTATTGTCAAGTGGTTCTCGGTTATGGACAGATTCATCGGTTTCCAGAGGGGCATTTTTGACATAACCGCCCTCGTCTACTACATAAGTCTCACCACCGTATTTCTTTTCCTGACCGTCAGGGTCTACGAAAAGCGTCGCTGGGAGTAGGCGGGGAACCCCCGCTGACAGTCGGGAAAGCCCGACAGCAAGCGCACGGGGCATGTTCACAATGAACAAACCCTCAGTGTCGCTTAAATAACCGTTTACGTCGGTCAACCACCGACCGACGCAAACATAGAAATTAAAATGAAAATTCAAACAGCCGGATATGTCGAAAGTGCAAACTCATTCCGCATTCCGCATTCCGCACTCCGCACTTAATGATTTAACTCCTGATTCCTAATTACAAACAGAGAGGGATTGTTGAAAAAATGAACAACAACACAAAAAAGAGATTTTCTTCGAAGAAATTCAAATACGGCACATCGGCGGCTGTATTTACAATAGTATTCGTGGTTTTCATAATACTCGTAAACCTGCTTTTGTCTTACATTGACGGTGCAGGCGGCGGTCTTTACGTTGACATGACAACCGAGCAGCTTTACGGCGTCAGCGAGGCATCCGTCAAGGCACTCAAAGAGGTGGATAAGCCTGTTAAAATCATCTTCTGCTCGCCAAGGGATAAAATTGTCGACGAGGATATACTCAATCCCGTTGTAATGCTTGCGGAGAATTACGAAAAGACATTTGACAACGTAAGCGTTATCTACAAGGACAAGCTGAGTGACGTAAAGTTCTTTGACAGCTTTATCAAGACCAGCGATGAAACAATAAGCTCTTACAGCATAATCGTAAACTGTCCCTACACAGGTCTTTCCAAGATTTACAACTGGGACAACATGTACAAGTACAACACCGAGGGCATACCCTTTGCCTTTGACGGCGAGTACAAGCTTACAAGCGCCATTCTCTCGACGGCAAGAAGCGACGACAATATGCTTTCGGCAGGTCTGGTTACAGGTCACGGCGAGGACACCGAAAACGCCCTGCAGAGATTCCTCGAGGACTTCGGCTACGACGTTTCCCTTGTCGACCTCAAGACCATCACCGACGAAAAGCTCGCAGAATATGATATTCTTCTCGTGTACAATCCCGTTATAGATTTCATCGGCATGGAAAAGAACATGATTGAAAACAGCGATGCTTCGGAGGAGCAGGTACAGACGGCGTCTGCCGTTCAGCACGAAAGCGTAAATGAAATCGAAAAGCTTCGTGACTACGTAACCGAAAGCTTCGGCAATCTCTTCTTCTTCTTTGAACCGAGCTACGCCAACATGCCCGAGCTTTTCTCCCTCATGGAGGACGGCTTTGGCGTAAGAATAAGCAACATTTATCCCGTAGTTGACTACGGCACGCTTCTCAGCACCGGCTCCTATAACGCAGATGCCTACCGCTTCCTCGGCACATACAGCACAGATGCCGAAAGTGCAGGCTACAATGTTCACAAGGACCTTAACAAAGCAGGCTCTCCTGCCTTCGGAATTTCCTGTCTCATGGACATTCCCAAGAAGATTGTGGGCAACATGGAAATTTCCCCCGTTGTCACAACCTCTGAGGGTGCAGTTGTCATGGCAGGAAACGAAGTGATGGAGGTGCCTTACGTTCCCCTTATCACCCTTTCAAAGTACACAAAGCTTGTTGACAGCAAGGAAAAATCAGGCAATGTCTTTATCTCTGCCTCAAGCTCATTCCTTTCAGAGCTTGACAACCCCGCCTTTGCCAACGCTGACCTTTTCAAGGCAATGCTTTCAAAGACGGGAAACAGCGCATCTATCCTTGATATCGACTTCAAGGTGCTTGACGAGTCAAACATCGAGGTGACAACGGCTGATGCAACTGCCATGAGAAACAAGCTCGGCATCATTATTCCCGTGATTATTGCCGTTATCGGCATTGCGGTGTTTATAAAGAGGAAGTATTTGTAATGAAAAACGGAACAACCCTTTCAAAGCAGAAAAGCTTAATAATAATACTTGCCTGCCTTGCAGCACTTATTGCGGCGGCGTGTATTGTCTTTCCGCTTATTTTCAAGCAGCAGCTGAATACCGTTTATGCCCATACCGAATACGGCGACAATGCCGAGGTCATGATCTACGATAAGTCTGAGGGCAGAAGCATAAAGGGCGACATTGAAGCAATCAGGAAGGACGGTGCCAAAAACACCCTGTCTCTCAAAGAGGGCGGCGGCGAGGACGTGCTTTACACCTTCCGCAAGAACAATGTTGAAATTACATACCGGCCCTATATCTACCCCGAGCTTCAGCTCTCGGAAATGGCACGCCTGACGGTCACCAACTCCTACGGCACATACAGCATTTATAACGACGGCAAGGACAACTTCTTTATAGAAGGAGCAGAAGCAAACCTCTACAACGTACAGCTCATGTCCGAGCTTCTTCTTCAGGCAAGATACATGCTTGCCGACAGGTATGTTGAAAACCCGTCTTCTCCCTCCGACTACGGTCTTACCGAGGAAACCTTCTCTGCAAAGCTGGAAATCCTTTCAAAGAGCGGCGAAAAGAATGTTGTCTATGTCGGTAAAAATGAAATCGGCGGCTCAAGATATTATATGAAGCATGCCGACAAGGACATGATTTATATAATGGACAGCGGTGCAGAGACATTTCTCAACGACGTAAGATTCTATCTTTCGGCGGATGTTCTGAGAAGCATCGAGGAACAGCAGAGAAACTACCTTTCGGAATTCTCCATTCAAAAGAACGGCACGCCTTTCTTTGCCTGCGAGATTATCCCCGAAGAAGAAAGAGTAGGCGTTCTCGGCAATCAGCTCCACAGAATGACATATCCCGCACAGGCATATGTTCTTAACATTGAAACTCTCTACGATATGTTTTCAAAGGTCGGCGGACTTTCGGGTGCAGGTGTTATGGAATACGGCGTTTCAAAAAAGGAAAACGCCGAGGAAATCCTCTCGCACTACGGACTGAACTCTCCGTCATATACCGTAAGCTTCTCCTACGGCGATAGTGCCTACACAATAAATGTCGGAAACACCGAGGACATCGGCGGTGTAACCTACTATTATGTATACAGCGAATATCAGGATACGGTTGTTCCCGTTGAGGCGGCTTCCCTTGATTTTCTGAGTTACGATATAGTTGACCTGTTTCAGGAAAACGTTTTCCAGTACAACATAACAGAGGTTTCGTCCATTGAGCTGAAATACGGTGCAAAGACAGTAAACTTTGTCCTTTCGGGCGAGGGTGACGGACTTACCGTTTCCGAAACAACCCTTTCAAAGGCAATTGATACACCCTCATTCAGACAGTTCTACATTTCGCTTCTCAATGTCACAATCGGCGGATATTCCTCGGTTGAGGGTACGGCGGCAGACACAAGAAAGCATGAGCTTACCTTCACCGTAACCTTAAAGAGCGGCGAAAAGATGGTGTTTGATTTCTATGGCGAATCCACCATGAGCTGTCATATGATAGTCGACGGAAAGAGCGGATTTAAGACTGACAGAAAATGGATAGACAAGATTGTTGAAAACTCCGAAAAGCTTCTTTCGGGAATTCCCATAGGCTCGGCGTTTTAGTAAAACAAATTCAGAATAAAAGATGACGGGAAAGGAGATATTATGGCACCTCTTGCGGATTTTGTAAGACCAAAGGACTTGTCCGAGGTCATAGGACAGGAGCATCTTTTGTCCGAGGGAAGCCTTTTCCGTAAAATGACGGACAACGGAAAGGTTCCAAATATGGTTTTCTACGGCCCGTCGGGTACGGGAAAGACCACCGTTGCAAGAATCATCGCCGAAAAAAGCGGCATGACTCTCCGTAGAATCAATGCCACCAACGCATCCCTTTCCGATATCAAAGAGGTGCTGGGTGAAACGAGTACGCTTTTCGGCTCGGACGGCATACTTCTTTATATTGACGAAATACAGTACTTCAACAAAAAGCAACAGCAGACAATCCTTGAATTCATCGAGGACGGCAGAATAACCCTTATATGCTCGACCACCGACAACCCCTATTTTTCGATTTACCCTGCGGTGCTGTCGAGATGCAGTGTGTTTGAATTCAGACCCTGTAAGGCGAGTGAAATCAAAAAGGCACTTATCCGTGCCGTGGCAATTCTCGACGAAAGAAACCCCGGCAAGGACTTTGACGGCGTCGAGAGGGACAAGGCACTCGACTATATCTCCCATGCCGCAAATGGAGATGTAAGACGTGCTGTCGGTGCACTTGAAATATGCTACAGCGCATCTGACGGTGCATTGACAGAAAGCTTTGCGGAGCAGTCAATAAACGGCTTCGGATTAAAGCTTGATAAGGACGGAAACGAGCATTATGACCTGCTTTCGGCGTTCCAGAAGTCAATACGCGGCTCTGACGAAAACGCGGCACTTTTCTATCTTGCAAGACTGCTTGAAGGGGGAGACCTTCTCTCGCCCATACGCCGTCTTCTTGTAATAGCCTCGGAGGATATCGGACTTGCCCACCCCATGGCGGTATGCGTGGTCAAGGCGTGCTGTGATAATGCTCTGCAGCTGGGTCTTCCCGAAGCAAGGCTTCCTCTTGCCGAGGCGGTAATCTACCTTGCGACGCTCCCTAAATCAAACTCGGCACACGACGCCTATGCCCTTGCGGCAGAGGACGTAAGACGGGGACTGGGACAGAATATGCCCGATTATATCCGCGATTCAATGCAGCCCTCGGCAAACAAGAACGCAGGATATGTTTATCCCCATCCGTATCCCAATCACTACTATCCCCAGCAGTATCTGCCCGAAGATATCAAGGACAGAGTGTATTATGAGTACGGCGAGAATAAGACGGAACAGGCGGCAAAGGAATACTGGAAAAAAGTAAAAAACGGTGAAAAATAGTCGCAAAATGTCGTATTTACGTGCATTTTGAACCACTAAATGTTGCATTTTCTATTGACATCGGCTCTAAAATAAGATACAATAAGGTATACCACCATGAACGGAGGAAACATAACATGGCAGACGAAACACTTGAATTTGAACAGGAAATATTTACTCTTACAGACGAAGAAGGTAACGAAAGCGATTTCGAACTCATCGGCAATATGGAGATTGACGGTGTAACTTATGTTGCACTTCTTCCCGTAGAAGGAACAGAGGACGAATACGTTATTCTTAAGCTTACAGAGGACGAAGACGGCGAAGAGGTTCTTGTAACCATCGACGACGATGAAGAATTCGACAAGGCGGCTGACGCTTTTGAAGACGAATTCATGGGCGATATCGACCACGACGCTCTCGATACTCCCGAAGAATAATTTTCTCATAAAAGAGCATACTCTTTTATGAAATGAGGAATCAGGAATCAGGAATTAAAAATGCGGAGTGCGGAGTGCGGAATGAATTTGCACTTTCGACATATCCGGCTGTTTGAATTTTCATTTTAATTTCTATGTTTGCGACCGTCGGCGTTTGACCGACGTAAACGGTTATTTAAGCGACACTGACGGTTTGCTTGTTGCGAACTCAGCCCGTGCGTTGTCAGCGGGGCTACACGGACAGTCGGGGACGCCTGTCCCTACAGTGTGTAATTTTGAATTTTTATGTTTGCGACCGTCGGCGTTTGACGGTCGTAAACGGTTCGTTAAGCGACACTGAGGGAATGTTAATTGCGAACATGCCCCGTGCGTTGCCAGCGGAGGCACTCCGCCGTGC
>JAGAUT010000014.1 GCA_017620655.1 Clostridia bacterium
GATGGCTCCTACAACACTTCCCGGTCAGGTTAAACAGAAAACTCCCTTCGGACGTGACCCTCAGCTTGCAGGCTATCCCGTAAGAGTATGCGAAATGCTCTCAACTCTCA
Organism: Clostridia bacterium; assembly: GCA_017620655.1. GTDB lineage: Bacteria > Bacillota > Clostridia > Oscillospirales > CAG-382 > UMGS1387. The sequence continues at coordinate 111 of JAGAUT010000014.1, forward strand.
CAGGTACGGCTCTTGCACAGCGTGTTGCTGTTGACAGCGTTCCCCATATCCGTGAAGCTAAAAAGGCTATCCGTAAGGCTTTTGAGAATCAGAAGGAAAAGAGAGGCTTCTCAATCGTTGAAGTTCTTTCAACCTGCCCCACAAACTGGGGACTTTCACCTCTTGACGCTATCAAGCGCCTTCAGGACGAGATGATTCCCTACTATCCTCTCGGCGTTTACAAGGACATCACAGCAGAAGGAGGCAATAAGTAATGACTACTGAAATTCTTCTCGCCGGCTTCGGCGGACAGGGTATCCTCTTTGCAGGAAAAATTCTCGCATACTGCGGACTCATGGACAGCAAGGAGCTTTCATGGCTTCCTTCATACGGTCCCGAAATGAGAGGCGGTACTTGTAATTGTTCCGTATGTATTTCCGACGACCCGATCGGCTCACCGCTGGTTCTCACACCCGATATTCTCATCGCACTCAACCAGCCTTCATTCGATAAGTTTGTAAGCACTGTAAAGCCCGGCGGAAAGGTGTTCTTCGACAGCTCTATGATTGAGAACGAGTGCACAAGAACCGACATCGGTATTTTCGGTATTCCCTCACAGCAGCTTGCCGACGACAACGCTCTCAAGGGCGGTTCGAATATCATTCTCCTCGGAAAGGTTCTCAAGGAGACAGGTATCTGTTCTCTTGAGACCATGCAGAAGGCTATTGAGAAGGTTGTTCCCGCATCAAAGTCACACCTTATCCCCAATAACTTCAAAGCTATTGAACTTGGTATGAATGCATAATGACACTGAAATGAGCAAAATTGAAACTAAAATAATAGACTTTATTCAAAAGCATATTCTGATACTTGGTTTTTCCGCAGTAGCGGTCATCGCATTCATGTTGAGGGTGGCTTTCTTTGACATCATGTCGGGAGATTGGCAATTCTTTCTCTATCGCTGGATAGAAGAACTTGACAAATACGGCGGACTAAAGGGAATTGGTCATGAAATAGGCGAGTATAACGTTCCATATATGCTGTTTCTTAACATAGTAGCAAAAACACCGTTTAATGACCTTTATGAGGTAAAGGCGTTTTCGGTACTGTTTGATTACATATGTGCACTGGCAGTTGTGAGAATTGCATTTGATAAAAAGGAACTTATATCTCCCCGAAGCCTTATCGTATACACAATCGTGCTTATATCGCCTGTATCATTTCTTGATTCGGCGTATTGGGCGCAGTGCGACGTAATATATACGGCAGTAGCGCTGATTTCTCTGTATTGTCTGATAAAGGAAAGGTATCTTGGAGCAATGATAGCATTCGGATTTGCAATTGCTTTAAAACTTCAGGCAATATTTTTCCTGCCCGTGCTTCTGATTTATTATTTTGCAACAAAGAAAATGAGCATCCGATATGTTCTTGCAGTTCCGGCAGTATATTTAGTGTCGATTCTTCCCGCAATCATTGCAGGAAGAGGCTTTATGGATACTTTGAAAATCTACGCAAAGCAGACCAAACTGTATACCTCGTTGACAATGAACTGCCCCAATATTTATTATATTTTAAATGGAAATGCTGAAATGTTTAGAAAAATGGGAATGCTCTTAGCTATAGTGATTCTTGGAATAGCTGCTTGTTATTTTATTTACCATAAGATAGAATCACCTGAAGCGTACATTCTTCTTGCATTCTGGTGCTCTACGGTATGCATATATTTCCTGCCCGGCATGCATGAAAGATATTCTTACATGGCATGTATATTCGGAATAGTATATGCTGTTGTCAACAGAAAGGGTTTCTGGATTGCGCTTGGTATTAATCTTGTAACTCTGTTAAGCTGGCTTCCTTATCTTTTCAGCATCACGCCGATTAAATTCGAGTATCTTTCAATTATCAATTTTATATTGCTGATTATTTTGTCTGTAAAGCTTTTTACTGTAAAAAACGATCTGCCTGAAACTGTTCTTCAATAAATAGCAGGCAAGCTCAACTGTAGTGCTCTTACAGAAACTTTATATGCATTTTATCAGGGGAGACCTTTCTGAGACTACGCAGAAGGCTATTGAGAAGGTTGTTCCCCATCTCATCCCCAATAACTTCAAAGCTATTGAACTTGGTGTGAATGCATAATGAAAAGGCTCCCGATTTTCGGGAGCCTTCAGTTTATTAATAGACCTTATCTTTAATCAAAAATCATGCGGACGACCAATGGTCGTCCCTACATTTATACATGCATAA
>JAGAUT010000015.1 GCA_017620655.1 Clostridia bacterium
GACTTCCCCTCTTTCGCCGTGGCGGCTTATTACCCCACATTTGGGGTTGGTGCAAATTGTCGGCAAGGAGTTTGGTCGGTTGCGTTTATGCCGACCAAACGGGGTTCGTTGAAGCGACACCGAAGGCTTGTTCTTCACGAGCATTCCCCGTGCGTTTGCCCGCGGGGGCACCCCGTAAGGTTCGAGCCCTTCTATGTAAAAGAAAAAAGCAAGTCTTCCGACTTGCTTTCTTTGGTGGGGGGTACAGGGCTCGAACCTGTGACCCTCTGCTTGTAAGGCAGATGCTCTCCCAGCTGAGCTAACCCCCCGAGCCATCACCGAGTTATCTCGGCAACGTGACTATATTATCACAAACAAAATCGTTTGTCAAGAGTTTTTTTCAAAAATCCCAAAATTCCCCCTCATTCACAAAAATACGGCAAGGTATTGTATTTATTTTGCTTATATGATATACTGTAGGAAATCCCCGAACAGGAGGCAGTCATGTTAAAAGAAATACTTGAAATATTTGACAGACTCAAGGAGAGCTGGTGCGAATGGAAGAGCCTGCCCGTTGTGGGCTTTACCGAAATTGCGGCGTTTATCTGGCTTGTTCTTACCTTTGAAGAGCTGAGAAGCCTTGTGGTCTGCCTGTATCTTGCCTTTGCATTTATAGGTCTCTTTGCGGCATATGCTTTTATGTGTGCTTTCCACGTATTATGCGAAAAGGAGAAAAAGGCAATCGAAGCGGCTGATGTGGGTTCGGTACCCAAAAAGACAAAAAAGAAGGCACTTCTTATTATGGGCGTATGTGTTTCACTGCTCCTTTGTGCCATCAGCATCTGTCGGATTGTTTTTGGTTTCTTTGACAGAGACGGACATTACGTAATTTGGGCTGACGAATATCATGTGGCACTCACCGACCGCATACCACAAGAGGATAATAAACAGTTTTATCTTGCCGGAACGCAGATTGTTACACGCGGCGGCAAGGTCGAGGACTATACAAACTCCTGCGTGTTTGAGCTTGACTTCAAGGGCGGCGACACCTTTACAATTTCGTCCGGAGGAAAGCTTTTCGGAACAACCCCCGACGAGAAAGTGGGAGGTGTGGGCTGTAACGACAACCAGACGAGCAATCTGTGGAAGCTTGAAGAAGCGGATGACGGTGTCTACTACATAATAAACGTCGGAACGGATAAATATCTGCAGTGGCTCTCACCGGCGGAGAACTGGACCTGCAGGGAGTTTTCCGAAAAATACGAAGAACAATTCAGAATGTGCATCGAAAAGCTGGATTAATATTGGGTGCGTTTGCCGGCGGGTACACTTCGCCAAATTCTCTGAAAAAACAAGATAACACAAAAGGTCTCCCGGCTTTCGTCGGGAGGCTTATGTTTTATCATATGAAATTTATTGTCAGCAGGTACCAGTTGTCACCGAGGTCATAAACTTCTGGGTGCAAGCCGTCGCCTTTATAGTAGTAATAGCTCGGTGCTTTGCCGTTTCGGGAGTAGACGTACATGCGGTAGCCGTCGCCGCAGTAGGAGATTCTTTCCTCGTTAACATTTATAAAACTGAAATCGTAGTTTTCAAAAGCGGGAACAATTGCATTGAGGGATGTTTTCAGTTCCTCGCTTATTTTGACAGCTTCTTCGTCATACAAACCGATAATCTGTGAGATTCTCTTGTCGAGATGTACTTTGTTATCAGCAGGACTGTCCCCGTATGCTTTTATAAAATAGTTGTTTACAGCTTCAAAATCAGCTTTATAGTTTTGGAATTTTTCAATTTCGTCGCTGTCATGCTTTGGAAGCTGTGATACAACATAATTCGCAACCGATAAAATCACTGCAACTGAAATGACAATTATTATCAGTGTTCTTTTTTTCATTTTTTGTACCCCTCTATCTTTCCCGAAATGGGATAGTCGGTTTTACTCCTCGGCTTTGAGGATGCACCGCATATACGCCGCCTCGCGTGCCTTTTTCGGAGCTTTAATTATCTTTTATAGTTCGTCAACAAATACCAGTTATCCCCAAGCGAATATACTTTAGGGTGCTGCCCGTCGCCTTTATAGTAGTAATAGCTCGGTGCTTTGCCGTTTCGGGAGTAGACGTACATGCGGTAGCCGTCGCCGCAGTAGGAGATTCTTTTTTTGGTCACTTCTATAAAGCTATAATCATATCCTCCAAAGGGAATGCTTGTCCTGTACAGAGCATCCTTCATCTCTTTATCAAGCTCGGGGTGATTATTTATGGATACATTTCCCCGAGGAGTTATGAAAACCTTTTTTTCGTCTTCACCGGGCAAAACATCAAAATGCTTTATAATATAACTGTTCACCGTTTCGTAATCCGATTTGTATTTGATAAAAAGATTTGTTTCCTTTTCGCTGTATCTTGGCAATCTGTCGACAAACCAAAACACCTTAATTGCCACAAAAAGCAAAACAATCAGGGATATGACCGCAATACTTATAATTTTAAGCGTTTTTAACAGCAATCTTATTGCTTGTCTTTTCATTTTTTGTACCCCTCTATTTCTTCCAAAATGGGATAGTCGGTTTTACTCCTCGGCTTTGAGGATGCACCGCATATACGATGCAGTGCTGTTCTCTATCATTGATAAAAGTGCAGATAATACCAGCCTTCGCCCTCGTCATATGCTTTGAAGCCCAAAAGATGCTCATCTTCGCTGTAAAGGTATGTTGGTCTTTTTCCGTCTCTTGAATAAACGAATGCTCTGTTTCCCAAACCGAAATAATCTATTCGTTTGGATGAAATTCTGATTGTATCAAGGTTTTTACCTTTAGCCAGAGAAATCATTGCGGAAAATGCGTTTTTAAGATCGTCGGAAAGAGGATAATACTCATCATTGCAATACAATGAAGCAATATGTCTGTATTCGTCAAAAACAAATAAAACGATTTCTTGTTCTTCATTTGCAGGACACTCAAAATTGTCTATAACATATTTGTTAATTAAGTCAAAATCCTCGCGATATTGCTCGAACCAATCGTCTGTTGACGAGTTAAAAAACAGAGTGATTGCACAAAATAACACCAAAACGCTTGTTGCAATTACAATCGGTATCATCAATGATTTTTTCATTATTTGTTCCTTTCCAGTATTCCTGAGAATTCTTTGTCCAAAACAACAACGGTTTTAAATGGTTTATACTTTCCATTATACTTTTTACTATGCTGTAAAATAAACCAACTCTTAAATCCCGGAATAGCTGCATATTGAGGCGGCAAATCATCTTTGTCTAATCCAAAGTTGTCTTTGAAAGTAAACTCTAGCACTCCATTATATGTACCGTCGTTGTTGATCTTGAAGTTTTTCAACGAAACATCACTTTCGGTCCATGAATGAACAGTGAATGTATATCCTCCAAGTAAATCTTTGAAATCACTATAATCGTATTGTGACAATAACACTTTGTTTTTTTCAAAGTATCATTAAAACTTTTAGAATTCACAATTTCGCTTACGTTACCGTTGTAGCTAGACAACGCTTCTTTAAAGGTTTTTGTAAAATCATCCATGTACCTTTGGGTTTGTTTGTGTTCGCCTACCGCTTTAGTGAATTCGACAGAAGAAAAATCATTTCCTGTACCAGACAAAAAATGGTCTATAAGTTGATTTGCCACTTTGTTCATGTCTTTATTACTACAAGATGATAAGTTCCCCAAATTTCTTAATGACGCAATATGAACTGTCTCGGGAACGAGTAAATCGTTTGCATTGATTTTAAAGTCTTTGAAAAAAGGTAAAATGCGTTTTTGCCACTTTGCTGTATTTTCATTGTCTGATGGCGTAAAAAAGCCATATAAATCTTTGTGAGGAATATCATTACTAAACAAATCTTCTTGCGGTTCATTATCCCAAATATCGCCTGAATAAATCGGCGTTTTTGTTCCATTGTTACCCGACGTCTCCGCCTTAAACCTTATTCCGGACGTCGGTTGGGTTCTTGATGAAACTTCTGCTTTGCCCTGCTGAGAAAGATTGTTTTGCAGATTCGCCTTAAACCTTACACCGTTTTTCGGAAGATTTTCTTTTGAACGGTTTGAGTACAAAGAGGTTTCAGGCGGCTTGATTTCATTTTTTGCCGTATTTTCTGCATTGGCATTATTCTTCTTTGCCAAACTGTTATATAGCAGCCTGCTGTCGGTTTCTTTCACAAGCGGCTCGGTTTCCATATACGCCGCCTCGCGTGCCTTGGTTGCGGCTTTACTGTTACCCTTATTTGCCGCGGCAAGGATTGGGCAAGACCGTCACGAAGATTCGGGAGCTTTACTTCGCAAGGAGTTACGGTATAATGTCATGCTTTTTGCTTATACGGCTATACAAAAAACAGCATAATTGTTTGTGCAAGACAAAACTCTGCAAGAACGAGATGGATAATCATAAAAGTTCTGCAAGTGAATTTTGACACAAATGCACAAACAAGATTGATGGCAAGGCTTATTGTACCGGCAATCTGTATCGCGGAAAAACTTTCCCTGTTCAGAATATATACAATTCCCGACTCAGTATTACCCGAGCTCACATAAGGAAAAGCACCAATCCACAAAAACATGCTGTACAATGCGACAAGAGACAGCACTGTATGAATAAATACAAGCAACGTTATGTTTATAATATCATCTTTTTTCATAATGCTTTCCTCCTACAATGTCAGAAGCCAGCAGAAATAAACGATGCTGAACTGAGACAAAAGAAAATGAATGACAGAGAACACTTTGTTATAGAATCTTGCAATTGTCGCAATTGATATGTTCGCTACTACAAAAAAAGCCCACATAATTTTGAAAAGAACTACATTAGAAAAATCCATTATGTAAGCTGAATCCATCAAATAAAAATCACTATAGGCAACGATGTGAGCAAACCACATAAAAAACAATATGCAAAGTAAAAGTGCAATATGGAATACCCACGATAAAATTTTTAATATATTTTTGCTGTGATTTTTCTTCAACATAGCGTTTCTCCTTCAAAGCTGTTATTGTAAGGATTTCATAATATCAGCTTGGTTTTTATATATTTCTTCTCCATATTGTGTAAGAATCGACTCTTTTTTATATTGAGGACCAATGTTGTAACGAGATGCAATAATTTTGATTTCGTCGTCTGTTAATTCATCAGCACTTTTTCCTAAATAATCAATGTTTCTCAAATCATTCAGATGAGCCGCAGTTACAAAAATGTTTTGAATCGGGTCTTCTAAAATCTTTATCATATCGCCATTTTTGTATGAAGAATATCCAAGTGTTTCTGCTGCTCTGCGAATTTGGATGCTCGTATTTCCAAACGATGTTAATTTTGGATCTTTGTCAAAAGTTGTATCTACGATGTTTGGAAGATATTTGTTTATTATTCTTCCATAATATGCTATATCATCTGCCATCGTAGGCTTTCCACCATATTCAATATATGCTACTCCTGCAAGAAGAATTGGCGGTAGGTCATACTTTTTTGCAGCATCAAGAATTACATCCTTGTAATTTTTAATAAATCCTAGTTTTTTCTGATGAATAAACTCTTCTCCACCTGTAGTTTTCCACTTAGCGATATCTCCCAAAGTCCACTTGTACTCGGGAACATCTTTCCACTGTTCGGCATATGTTTTTACTCGAGCATGAGCCGCGGTAATGTCCTCTTTTTCTGAAATTTCATAGTATTTCTTTTGCTCATCTGATACATTGTTGAATTGCTGATTATTCTTTTCCTTCTCCTGTCTTTGCAATTCTGCCGCTATGCTGTATTTCGGTGGGATTTTTTTTGCAATACTGTCGAAATCAGGCACGGTTTTGTTGGTTGTTGTGTTACCCGACGTCTCCGCCTTAAACCTTACACCGGTTTTCGGAAGATTTTCTTTTGAACGGTTTGAGTACAAAGAGGTTTCAGGCGGCTTGATTTCATTTTTTGCCGTATTTTCTGCATTGGCATTATTCTTTTTTGCCAAACTGTTATATAGCAGTCTGCTGTCGGTTTCTTTCACAAGCGGCTCGGTTTCCATATACGCCGCTTCTCTCGCTTTTGTTGCTTCCTTATTGTTGCCCTTGTTTGCAGCCGCATATGAAAGTGCAAGACCATCGCGCAGATTCGGTAGTTTTGTCAGAAGGCTCTTATTCAAAGCGCCTATATCAATATTGGTCTTGATTGTGTTTTCAGCTGTTTCAATATTGTCTTCAATGTCCTTGTCGTCAATATCGTCGAACAGATGCCTTGTGTCAAGTTCCCCGTATTTCTTTGAAAGAACGGATTTGACCTTTGTTTTGATTTCCGATCCGATTCGGCTAATTGCGTCTGAAGCGGCTTTTGCGGAGCTGTTTGTGTTGCTTTGGGTTTTAGCTGTTGTGTTTGAACTTCCCGTCGCCGAAAACGAGGGAAGGGGTGATGTGCGCGCCCACAAAGGCTTACCGGCGTCGGATTTTTCCTTTTCTTCTTTTAAACGCTTTTGATAATCCCCGAAAAAAGTGTTGGGGCTGTAATCTGAATCCTTGAACAATATCTGATTCTCCTTTAATTATAGTATTTTAACATTGCAATGTCAAGTATATTATACCAAACATTTGTTCTAAAGTCAAGATAAAAAGAACTTATGTTCTAAAGTTTGTAGACTTGTACAAAAGTGTTATGCGAACATATGTGCGGTTTGACGGTTGCGTATATCGAATACCGACAAATTTCCCCTTGTATTTTTCCTTTCCCGGTGGTAAAATAAATACTGAAGATGCGAGAGTAATAACCTCTTCACTTTTACCTCTTACTTCTTACCTGCAAAGGCTCTGCCTTTGCCCATACCCCTACGGACACCAAAAGTGTCCTTATTGTTGTTGATAAAGCTTGTTAAGCGACACCGAGGGTGGTACTATTTGAGAAAACACCCCGTAAAATCTTTCTTTTTGTTTTACTTTTTCTTTTCGAAAAGAAAAAGTAAAGAAAGGAGACGTGAACATGAACTCCCCCATTCAGATGGTAAAATCCTTAAATGAATACAAAGAAATACACTCGCTCCTTTCGAGATTCAAAAGGATGGGCGACAGATACAGTCAGGGTGTCTGCTACCTTACGGGACTTTCCGAGGGACTGCGTGACGTGCTGTGTGCTTCGCTTGTTTATGACAGACAGGACTTTGCAAAAGAAAGTGAATGCTCACTTGTCATCTGCCCCGAGGAAAAGACGGCGTATTCGGTAAAGTCCGCCCTTTGTGCAATGGGACTTGCCACAGAGGTTTTCCCCATACGTGACTACAATTTCTACAACATAAACGCCACAAGCCATGAGTGGGAATACGAAAGGCTGAGAGTTCTGCGGCTTGTAATGTCGGGTTCGCTTGACGCAGTTGTTGCAGTACCCGAGGCGGCTCTCGGAGTTCTTGCACCCACAGATAAAATGCGCGGCGGAAACACCCTTAAAATCGGGGACGAGCTGAGCATGGACGCCCTTTGCGAAACCCTTATATCCTACGGCTATTCAAGGTGTGATGCCGTTGAAGGTCAGGGGCAGTTTGCAAGCCGCGGCGATATTCTTGACGTATTTATACCCGACTACGAAAACCCCGTGAGACTTGAATTTTTCGGCGACGAAATTGATGCCATGGGCTATTTTGACGTCATGACGCAAAGACGTGTGGAGAACGCCGACGGCGTTTCGGTTACACCCATACGTGAGCAGATGCCCGACTCCGAGGCACTCATGAGAATATCCGACAGAATTGAAAAACTGCTTTCTTCGGCAAAGAAAAAGAAAAACACCGAGGCGATTGAACGTCTTGAAAAGGAAAAGAGAGACCTTGAAAACGGCTCTCTCTCAAACCTCGACAAGTATCTGCCGCTGATGTACGACTCCTTCTCTTGTCTTTTTGACTATGCAAAGGGAAACGTTTTTGTCTGCGACTACCCGAGGGTTAAGGACAGGCTGAAGGCATATCTCTGGCAGCTGAACGAGGATTTGGTATCCCTTGCGGAGCAGGGGGATGCCGACATAAAGGACGCCGTATTCTGCCTTGATACCGAGGGACTTAAAACAAAACTTATGTCACGTCCGTGCGTTGCAACAGACAACTTTTCGTCAACCCCCGACATTGACCTTTCGGGATTCTTTGAAATTACGTCAAAGCATACATCAATGCAAATCACAAACCCCGACGTTCTTTGTGAGGACCTGTCGGGATATGTAAAGGCAGGCTACAGAATAAATCTTGCCGTCGGCGGTATTATGCAGAGTGCTGACATTGAAAACATCCTTCGTGACAGGAACGTGCCCTGCGTTGTTGCGGAAAAGATTGACTTTGACGAAATGCAGAAGGGCTTTGTCTACATCACGCCCTTTGAAAAGGCGGAAAACCTTCACGGCTTTGACTGCCCCAAGGCAAGATATGTGATGTTGTGCGACGGACAGAGTGACGAGGGCAGAAGCAAAAAGGCGAGCGTCGGAAAACTGAAAACCAGCAAAAGCGGAGCAAAAAACAGGCTGACAAGCTATCTTGATCTGACCGTCGGCGACTTTGTAGTACATGACGTACACGGAATCGGCGTATATGAGGGCATAAAAACTCTGACTGTCGGTGGGATAACGAGAGATTACATTACACTTAAATATCAGGGAAGCGACTCTTTATATGTTCCCTGCGACCAGCTTGACAAGATATCGAAGTTCTCGGGAAAATCCGAGGGCGTAAGGGTATCAAAGCTCGGCAGCGGTGACTGGACAAAGACAAAAGCAAGGGTAAAGAAGGCGGCAAAGGACATTGCAAAAGAGCTTATCTCGCTCTATGCCGAGAGAACAAGAAGACCCGGCTATGCCTTCGGCGTCGATACCGACTGGCAGAGGGAATTTGAGGAACGCTTTGAGTATGAGGAAACCGACGGTCAGCTTGAAGCCATAAAGGAAATAAAAGAGGATATGGAAAAGCCCTGTCCCATGGACAGACTTCTCTGCGGCGACGTAGGCTTTGGCAAGACAGAGGTTGCGTTGCGTGCCGCATTCAAGGCGGTAATGGACGGAAAACAGGTGGCAATTCTTGTTCCCACCACCGTTCTCTGCTGGCAGCACTACAGAACAATTATTTCCCGTATGCACGGCTATCCCATAAAGATTGAAATGCTCTCACGCTATACCCAGAGCAAGGCAAAGAAGATTTGCGAAAGGCTGAAAATCGGCGACGTTGATATAGTTGTCGGTACTCACAAGCTTCTTGCCAAGGGGGTTGAATTCAAAGACCTCGGACTTCTTATTGTTGACGAAGAGCAACGCTTCGGCGTTACCCACAAGGAACGCCTTAAAGAAATGTCAAAGCAGGTAGACGTGCTGACACTTTCCGCAACACCCATACCCAGAACCTTCAACATGGCACTTGTGGGAATACGTGATATGTCAGTCCTTGAAGAAGCACCTGTTGACAGACACCCTGTTCAGACATATGTGCTTGAACACGACATGTCGGTAATCGGCGAAGCGATAAAGAAGGAACTGAGAAGAGCAGGTCAGGTATTCTATCTTCACAACAAGGTTGAGGACATTGACGAGGTGGCGGCGAAGATTCACGCCATTGTCCCCGATGCGACGGTGGCTGTTGCCCACGGAAAAATGAGTCAGGAACAGCTGTCGGAAGCATGGAAAGACGTTGTCGAGGGCAAGACGGATGTGCTTGTCTGCACGACAATTATAGAAACGGGTGTAGATGTTCCCAATGCCAACACGCTTATCATTGAGGATGCCGACAGGCTTGGACTTTCCCAGCTTCATCAGCTAAGGGGACGTGTGGGACGTTCATCCCGACGTGCTTATGCTTACTTTACATGGAGACGTGACAGAAGCATAAACGAAACTGCCGTCAAGCGCCTTACGGCAATACGTGAATTTACCGAATTCGGTTCGGGCTTCAAGATTGCCATGCGTGACCTTGAAATCAGAGGTGCGGGAAACCTGCTTGGAGCAGAGCAGTCGGGACACATGGAGAGCGTCGGCTACGACATGTTTATAAAAATCTTAGAGCAGGCGGTCCTTGAGGAAAAGGGCGAGGCTTTACCCGAAGTTGCGGAATGTACCGTCGATTTGAAGGTCAACGCCTTTATCCCCGAAAAGTATATAAAGCGTCCCTCCGACAGAATTGAAATGTACAAGAGAATTGCGGCAATCAAAGACAGCGAGGATGCAGACGACGTAAAGGACGAGCTTCTTGACAGATACGGCGACATTCCCAAGGAGACAATGGCTCTTATCAACATTGCCCTTATCCGCCGAAGATGCGAAAAAATCGGCATTGTCAAGATTGAAGAGCGGAACGGCGTTCTTGCCATTTACCCCAAAGAGCCTCCCACAAGGGAAATTGCAACGGGATTTGTTTCAAAGTTTGCCGGACGTGTTCTCATTTCCATGGGAAAAGAACCCTGCTTCAACATCAGAATGAAGGCGGGCGAGAGTGTGACGCCCATGCTTTTTGAAATATTTAAGATTTATTCATACACCGAGACGAAATAGTTGGTATAATCATGATAAGAGTTCTGCATGATTTTGGAGTGCGGCGAGTCGCCGCTGACAATGCACGGGGCATGTTCGTGATATGCAAGCCTTTATTGTCGCTTAACAAACCATTTCTGTTCATTTTCACTCGGGAAAATGAACCAAAACCGACCGCTCTGCAAAAATTACCGCTTCGCTCAGATTTTTGCGAGCCGCGGAGGCTCCCCCATCCGCAATCTCGC